>JAIRPY010000029.1 GCA_031256905.1 Spirochaetaceae bacterium | reverse complement strand
CCCCGGGCTATTCTGAAAGCGAACCTCGGTATGAACATCAGCGAAATAGTTATGCAGACTATCGAAGGAGTCATCGCCAAAAACGACGGCGCGTCTCTCGAAGAAATCAACGACGAGCTTATCACCAAAGGCTTGGAACTGGGGTTCTTAGACTTGCTGAAAAACGAATACTCAAACATCATTCATATCCTCAAAGAACGGTTCGATTATAACGCGGATACAAAGCGTTACTACATCCGCAAATCTTTTACCACTCATATTGACGTGAATCTGCGGATTAAATACTATCTTCTCAGTTTTCTGCGGCGTATGGAACGGGAGGAGAAAGTTCCTAGTTTCAACGAGATCGTCTTGCACATTATGCCTCTTCTCAAAAACGGCGCGGAACCGGAGGATCAGACGATTCTCAGCGTACTGAAAGATATTGCAGACCCCGCCGGAGACGATGGCTGGCGGCTCAAACCGAAAGATAAAGACTTGTTCAATTAACTTTTTAAAATAACTTTTTAAATTAACTTTTTAAAAAACGCATCGAAAAGATTGAACGGGACGGCGTATTTTTCCGTTGGTACCCTCGCGGAGATGGGCGGAGGGTCTGAACTCGGACATCCTTCGAAGGAAGAACCCATTCTGACAGAGGCTGTGCAGGGCTGACAGCTTTCGGCAAAAAAGTCAAGCGAATACTCTATAAACACGGCTGGAGACGGCTTAAATCGGGTAAAGGATCCATGAAATTTGACGTAAGGACGGTTCCGCCCAATCCGGTAAAGAAAGGGCTATAAAAAACCGGCTCTTCCGGTTTTTATTTTTCTTTGGTATACTGAAACCATGGCTCTTAACTGCGGTATTGTAGGACTGCCCAATGTGGGAAAGTCAACTATTTTTTCGGCCCTAAGTTCCGCGCCGGCGGAAACAGCGAATTATCCTTTTTGCACCATCGATCCCAATGTGGGAAAAGTACCGGTGCAGGATCCCCGGCTTGCGAAGCTGGCGGAGATCTTTAAGCCCCGGCGGGTTCTTCCGGCGATTATTGAGTTTGTAGACATCGCCGGATTGGTCAAAGGCGCGTCCAAAGGAGAAGGCTTGGGCAATCAGTTTCTCGCGCATATTCGGGAAGTCGGAGTGGTCGCGCAGGTGGTGCGCTGTTTTGACAATCCGGATATTATTCATGTCGCAAATAAAATTGATCCCGAATCGGACATGGATACTATCGCTGTCGAACTTGCCCTGGCGGATTTAGAAACCTTGAGCAAACGCCGGGAACGAGCGGAACGAACCCGTAAAGTACAGGCAAAAGCCGAACAAAAACTTGCCGAAATCGCGCTGTCCGGGCTTGATAAAATCAGACCCCTTCTGGAACAAGGAAAACCCGCCCGGCTGGCGGATATAACCGACGAAGAACGCCGGGCAATAGCAGACTGTCATTTCATCACGATGAAGCCTCAACTGTATGTGTGCAACGTAGACGAAGCCGGTCTTCGCCAGGGAAACCCGTACATCGATGCGGTCAAAAGCAGAGCCGGCGCCGAACATTCCGAAGCGGTATGCATTTGCGGCAAATTCGAGGCGGAATTGGCGGTTCTTGAAGACCCGGCGGAAAAACAGGCCTTCCTCGAAGATTTAGGTATTCGCGAATCAGGTTTGACCGCGCTTTCTCAGGCGGCTTATCGTCTCTTGGGGCTGGCTACGTTTTTCACCGCCGGCCCGGACGAATGCCGGGCTTGGACGATTCATGCCGGAGATACCGCTCCCAAAGCCGCCGGGGTAATTCACACCGATTTCGAGCAGGGTTTCATCAAAGCGGAAGTCTACGCCTACGAAGACCTCCTCCGGTACGGCAGTGAAGCGAAAATTAAAGAAGCCGGCAAATACCGCATCGAAGGCAAAGAATACGTCGTCCAAGACGGAGACGTTATGTTTTTTAAATTCAACGTATAACCCTTGTCATCGGGAGGGCAGTTTTGTATACTTCGCTTATGAAATCAAGCACTAAAGAACTTTGGTTCTGCACCAAGGGAGCCCGGGAATTCATCAATATCACGGCCGAAGTTGAAGCTCTGCTGAAAGAGTCCGGCATACAGGAAGGTTTATGCCTCGTAAACGCCATGCACATCACTGCAAGCGTGTTTATTAACGATGACGAAAGGGGCTTGCATCGGGATTTCGATGTATGGCTGGAAAAACTTGCCCCCCATGAACCTGTCGAGTTTTATCAGCACAATCGCGGCGAAGTCAACGCCGACGCGCATCTCAAACGGCAGATTATGGGCCGAGAAGTCGTCGTCGCGGTTACCGCCGGTAAGTTACATCTCGGACCCTGGGAGCAAATCTTCTACGGCGAATTTGACGGCCAACGGCGCAAACGAGTTCTGATAAAAATCATAGGCGATTAGCCCCCGGCCGGCGGGTTTAGGGCCGGCGGAAGCAGAAAAAAAAAGCAGAAAAAAAGAAAAAACAGGGAAAAAAATATGAAGAAAGAAAAAACATCCGCCCCCAGGTGGAATCTTAACGGGATTTATCCGTCCTTTGACGCCCCGGAGTATAAGCGGGATTTGGGTTTCCTCTCGGAACGGATTCGGGAGCTTTTGGTTTTGCTGGAAAGGCCTCTGCCGGAAACCGCCCCGGAGCTTCTGGCCGTGATTAGGGCTTTTGAGGAGGCCTCGGAACTTGCGGAAAACCTCGGAGCTTACGCTTCCGCGGTTTACACTACCGATACCCGTTCGGCCCGGGCTCTTCAGGAGATAAACGTCCTTGAAGCGGCGGCTCTTCCCTTAGGCAAGGCGAGAGTTATCTTCCAGCAAGGGTTATTGGCCCGCCAAGAGGTTTTTCTGGGCTTCCCGGATTCGGCCTTGGGAGAGTACCGGTTTTTCATCGCCGAAAGCATTAAAAAAGCGGCTTACCAAATGTCCCCGGAACTCGAAGACCTGGCGAAGGACCTTTCCCGTTCCGGCGGGGATGCGTGGTCCCGTCTGCAAGAAGCGGTCTCTTCCACCTTGAGCGTTCTCTGGGATGCCGAATCCGGGGAGCGCAAAACCGTATCGGCTCTGCGGGATCTTGCCCACAGTCCGGACCGGCAGATTCGGGAACGGGCGTACCGGGCGGAACTGGACGCTTGGAAGTCCCTGGAAATCCCCCTCGCGGCTTCCCTTAACGGCGTAAAAGGAACGGCGATTACCCTGGACCTTCGCCGGGGATGGCAAACTCCGGCCGGAGAATACGCTATGTTCCAAAAATCCAGTTTTCAATCCCGAATCAGCGAGAAAACTTTGTACGCCCTTATCGGGGCTTTGGAAAAATCCCTGCCTATGTTCCGCCGATACCTCAAAATCAAAGCTCGTTTGTTGGGGGTTCCGGTATGCGCGTTTTACGATCTTTTCGCTCCGGTGGGAACCTCGGGAAAAGTATGGACTTGGGAGGAAACCGGGGATTTCATTGCCGCCCGATTCGACGAGTTCGATCCCGGGATGGGCGCCTTTGCTCGGCAGGCTTTTGCCTTTTCGTGGCTTGATGGGGAACCCCGGGACGGCAAAGTCGGAGGGGCCTACTGCACGAGCTTTCCTTTGTCCGGAGAGTCTCGTATTCTCTGCAACTTTGAGGGGTCCTTTGACTCGGTAACTACGGTCGCCCATGAACTGGGTCATGCTTGGCATCAAGAACTGCTCAAGGATGCGCCTTATAGTCTTGCCGAGTATCCCATGACTCTGGCGGAAACGGCCAGCATCTTTGGGGAGACTCTGGTATTTGAAGGGGCTTTGCGCGCCGCCCCCCGGGAGGAACGGCTTGGTTTAATAGAAGGAAATGTGAAAGACTGCTGTCAGGTAATAGTGGATATTTTGTCCCGCTTTTATTTTGAGAAAGCTCTTTTTGAACGCCGGGGGACTGGGGAATTATCTCCGGCGGAGCTTTGCGATCTTATGCTGGATGCTCAAGGCCGAACCTACGGCGATGGCTTGGATCAGTTTCATCCCTATATGTGGGCGGTGAAGAGCCATTATTACCAAGCTTCATTGGGATTTTACAACTATCCCTATGCGTTTGGGCTTCTTTTTTCCTTGGGACTGTACGCGAAAGCCGGGGAAGCCGGTTTTGCCGGGGTATATCGGGACCTCCTGAGACTTACCGGGAAAGCCTCCGCGGAGGCCTGCGCTCATCGGGCAGGCCTTAATATTGAAGACCCGTCGTTTTGGGATCAGGGGCTGGGAATCATGGCCCAACGAGTCGAGGAATTGGAATCCCTCGCCGGCCCCGGGGGGTTTTAGCCCTCGGAAGCCCAGGCATGGACCCTCTCTCAGCCCCCGGGGAGGAGAAGCCTAAAGCCAACTTCCGAGGAACGATAGGACGGAATGTTAAGGCCTCGGTTGGCGGACCTCAGTTTTTCCCCCCGACTGCACCAGCTTCCTCCTCGGATGACCCGATCGGTGCCGGCGCCGGCGCCTTGGGGGTTAATTTGGGTTTCCGGCGGATAGGCGTCGTACCAATCCCAGCACCATTCCCAGACGTTGCCGTGCATATCGTATAAGCCCCAGAGGTTGGGAGGAAAACTTCCGGCCGGGGCGGTCTTTTCCCGAAATTCTCCTTTGGTCATGCTGTTGTACGGATACCGGCCGTTGTAATTCGCTTGTTTTGGGGTGATGTTATTTCCGGTATGAAAGGGCGTGGGAGTTCCGGCTCGGCAGGCGTATTCCCATTCGGCTTCGGTGGGGAGGCGGTAGCCGTCGGCCCGGGGATTCCAGCGTACCTGTTCGTCCTCCAGAATGTATGCGGGAATACGTTTCTCCCGGAGGCTTCGGGCGTTGCAGTAAGCCACTGCGTCAAACCAGCTGACCTGCTCGACCGGCAAGTTTGGTCCTTGGAATTTGCTGGGATTGGTGTCTGTCACCGCCTGATACCCGGCTTGGGTTACTTCGTATTTTCCCAAGAAGAATCCGGAGACTTGAACTTCGTGGGGAGTTTCGTTATTTTGCCGGCCCCATTCGGAATCCGGACTGCCCATGGTGAATATTCCTCCGGGGATATGCACGAAATCTTCCGGGAGGGCCTGAGTTGGGCCCGGCTTTTGCAGACTTTGATACAAGGCGACTCCTCGTTTTGCCGCGATTTCCAGCCAATAAAAAGCGGCTTCGTATTTATGCAGTTTTTTGCATAAAAGTCCCAGTTCGTATTGGGCGGGGTAATCGCCTTTTTGCGCGGCCCTTTCTAGTTTGCGGAATTTTTCTTCGTCCGTTAGTTCCCGTTCATCGATGAGCGCGCCTAAAAGGGAAATAGTTTCTTCAGCGTAAGCCGGGATGATGCCGTAATCGTCCCGGAGTTTGCCGATGAGCCTCTGTTTGATCGGTTCGGATTCCTCGGATTTGAGCAATTCCCGATGGCACCCGGCTTCGAGACTCAGGACGAAGAGATGGATTTCCCGTTTGCAGGCGCCTTTTGCGTAGTCGTTGAGCAAAGCTTTGCATTGACCGGTTTTATCCAATATTCCGATGCCCCGTTCTTTCACGATACGATTCAAAATGATCTGTAAATTGCTCTTCATACGTTTTTATAATCGGCAAAGGAAGGCTCCCAGCCTTTCCCTAGGGAAGGCCTATGTCTTTTCGGTACTCCATGCCCGGAAAATGCACGGATTCAAAGGTCCTATAGGCCCATTCCCGGGCGGTCCCTAGGTCCGGCCCCCAGGCCGCCGCCGAAAATACCCGGCCCCCGGAAGTATACAATCCATCGGATGTGCGTTCCGCCCCGGCGAAAAAGATGTGCCGGTTTTCCGCCCCGGCCTTAAAGGCGATCCGGTCGCCTACCCGATACTCTCCGGGGTACCCGGAGGCGACGGCCACGGGCGCGCAGACCGCGCCGGATTTCCAGGAAAGCCGAAAATCCCCAAGACCGCCGTCTAAAATGCGGGTACATACATCGATAAAATCGAAATCCGCCAACGGAAGAACCCCCTGGGTTTCCGGGTCCCCGAGGCGGGCGTTATACTCCAGCAGGTAGCATCGGTCTTCCTGAATCATCAGTCCGAAAAATATGAAGCCCCGGTAATCCAAGCCTTCCTGTTCCAAGCCTTTGAGGGTCGGCTGGAGGATGGCTTGAACGAAGTCGGCCTGGGCGGAGGCCGAAAACCCGGGAGCCGGCGCGACCGCGCCCATGCCGCCGGTATTCGGTCCGAGGCCGCCGTCGAAGCGTCGTTTGTAGTCCCGGGCCGGTACGAAGAGAGCTATACTGCTGGGTTTCCCGGGAGAAACGCTTAAGCCGGCTAGGATGGAAACTTCGCTCCCCGGAAGAAAGTCTTCGAGGACCACGGTTTTCCCGGATTCTCCGAGGATTCCGGCTTGCATGAAAGCCCGCAAGGTTTTTTCGGTTTCCGGGAAATTGCGATGAAGAACCACGCCTTTTCCTCCGGCCAGGCCGTCGGCTTTGACAACGAGGGGAGACTTTAATCGGAAGTATTCTTCGGCGTATCGGCAGGCCGAAGGGTAATCGGAAAAGCTCCTGCTTTCGGCGGAACGGACCCCGTAGGTTTGCATGAACGATTTGGCGAATTGTTTGCTGGATTCGAGGCGCGCCGCTCCTTGGGTGGGTCCGAGGATGGCTAAACCATCCGCCCGGAATCGGTCTACGATGCCGGCGGCGAGAGGAGCTTCGGGTCCTACAATAGTAAGCGCGATTTTTTCCGACCGAGCGAAAGCAATAAGCCGATCCTGTCCCTTTTGGGAAACTGCATCGGCCCAGTCCGGCAGGATGTGGCATTTCGGTTCCAATGCTATACCGCCATTGCCGGGGGCGGCGTAGACTTTTTGGACCTTAGGAGACTGCGCGATTTTCCAAGCCAGCGCGTGTTCCCGGCCGCCGGAGCCTATAATAAGGATCTTCATAACTCCTCCTGGGGTTTGTATACCCTACGCTGATTTTACCGGAGGGTCAAGAGAAAAGTCTTGTATTCCCGGTATTGAAGTGGTATACTTTTAAAATACCGTAAAAAGGAAAAATAAATTGGAAAAAATAACTCGAACTTCTTTTGCCCGGGTATTCATAGCGGTTTGTATTCTTGGCATTGTGTTTACGGCGGGGCTTCTTTCCCTGATATTTTTTTTTAATTTCCGCAGTCTCTCAAGCCGACAGCTCGAAGCGGCTACTAAAGAACAAATAGCGCATTTGCAGGATCTCGTGAGCGGCAGTATTCAGCAACATACGGATTTGCTAAACCATGCGGCCGCAGGCATTGGGGCCTTACTAAAGGATGGGTATATTCCCTTTGAAGAAATGCGCGGATTTTTAGACCGTCTCGCCGCCACCGACGAGGCGGTGGATTTACTGTTTTTTTCCAGCAATTATGTGTGGAATCAGCCCGGGGGATATTACATCAACAACGGCTGGCGTCCCGCCGAAGATTGGGATAACACGAAACGTCCCTGGTTCATAAACGCCAAGAAAAATCCCGGGGCCGTTTCGTATAACGATCCGTATATAGACGCTAATTCCGGCAAACTTGGTTCGACCTTTTCAACGGTTGTGTTCAGCGAAACCGGGGAAGATTTGGGCGTCGCGGCGGCGGGAATATGGGTTACGAATTTAGCGACTTTGCTGGCGGGAAACAGCATTTCGGATCAACAGCATATATATCTTCTGAATAACGAAGGCCTCTTTATAACCCATCCGGATCCGTCAGTAATAATGACCAAAAATTTCTTTACCGAGATGAATCTTGAACGTTTTCGGAATAACGTTTTATCCCCGGATGTTTTTTCCCGGATTGACGACGAGGTGTTTATCTACGCTTCTCCGGTGGCAAAGACGAGCTGGTTTCTTGTATCGGTGATACCGGTATCGGTAATTTTCGCGGAGACCAACCGTATTCTGATTCGCCTTGCCGCGGCGAGTCTTCTGCTGGTGGTCATTGCAAGCGCGGCGGCGGTTTTAATCAGCTATTTTATGCTTACCGTTCCTATCCGGGGAGTGAAACGGATTGCCGGTTCCCTGGCGGACATGGATTTTACCGTCGAAGTTAAACGATTCCGAAACGACGAAATAGGCGAAATGCAACGGGCGTTAATTAAAATCCGGGACAGCTTGAAAAAGGGCATCGCCGATTTACGGCAGTCTCATATCACAAAAGCTGTCGAAACCGCCAAACGTCTCAATACCGTAGTAGTAGAATCCTTCGAAGCCATTGAAATGATCCGGGTCAACATGGACTCGATGGATAATAAGGTCCATTCCCAAATGCAATCGGTAAAGTCCGCCTCGGATTCCTCCGGCGAGATTTTTAAACATATCGACGCCTTTGAACAGACCGTGCGTATTCAAGCCGAATGTGTCGACCAATCTTCGGAAGCGGTCGAACGAGCTGTCCTCAGTATAAACGCTGTCCGAAGAGTTGTAGAAGGAACCGGCAAGGCGACAGAAACGCTGTCGAAATCTTCCGAATCCGGGGGGCGGCTTATACAAAAACTGTCCGAAGGTTTAAACCGCATCGAAGCTCAGTCTGCGGCAATGCAAAGCGCGAATAAAACTATCGCGGATATTGCAGGACAAACCAACATTCTCGCCATGAACGCCGCTATTGAAGCCGCCCATGCAGGAGATTCCGGAAAAGGCTTCGCGGTGGTAGCCGGGGAAATTCGCAAACTCGCGGAAATGTCTTCTAAAGAATCCGAGGCGGTTTCGCAGGAAATCAAAAAAATAGAGCAGGTTATCCGGCAGATCGGCGCGGTTTCGCAAGAAACCTTCGACGCTATGACAATCATCTTTAATGAAATAAAAAATATGAGCGCGGCCTTCGGAGCAATCAACCGCGCCGTAGAAGAACAATCAGGTCTCGGCGGCCAGATGCTTTCCAATCTCCAGACCCTCAAGACCATGACAGAAAAAGTACGGGAACAAGCCGGAGCTATTCACCATGGAAGCGACGCTATTAATCGGGAAATGGAAAACCTCACCCATATTTCCGAAGAGGTCACAGAAAACGTGTATACCATGCGTTCCGCCAGCATAAGCATAGCTTCCTTTCTGCAAAACGCAAAAGAACTCGCCCAAGGAGCCTGATTTATCCCTTGCTAGGGATCGCCGAATACGTTAAAATACATTTTAAGGAGAGTAACCAACGCGCCAAACCGAAATTAACAAGCGTTCCTGGGTCTTTGAAGCCCTCATGATACTGCTGGACAAAAAAGCTTACGGTAAAATTACCATGCGGAATATCGCGAAAAAAGCCGGAATAGCCCGGCAAACCTTGTATCTCAGGTTCAAAAATAAAGACGATATTGTTTCTCAATTCTTAATCGAATCCGAAAAAAATGGACTTATGTCCATCGAACGCGAAAGTAATCCGGAACCCAAAAGCGAAAAAATACTCATCACCTTTAATACCGAATTCGTGGTCGAACATTACGGAATTCTCAAAAAAATGCTGGCCGATAAGTATATCCATAACCTGATCATGCGAATGACCCGGGAAAAAGTTTTTACTATCACCGGGTATTACGAAGCCCTATTAACACCCCAAGAATACGCAGTATGCAAATATAAACTTGCGTACCAGCTCGCAGGCTTTTTCGCGACTCTTGTCGATTGGTTCAACGCCGATATGCCCCAGCCCCTCAACGAACTTATCTGTATGCTTAACGCCATAGCTCAACCCGCGGAAAAAACTTGGCAAAATTTGCCCAATATCGAATTACGTTCAACCTAATCGTTTCGCCCGGTTCCGCCGTTTCCAAGCCGCAAAGAGACCCCCGGCGATCACGAATATCGGCATCGCCAGCACGTTAAAACTCCGGGCGAAAAGCATCGCTTGAGCGCGCTTCCGGGGATCGATAATCTTATCGAGCTGACCCAGCCCCTGCCGGTTGCGGATAGCCACAATATCATCGTCGTTACTGAGCCAGTCCGCGGCGGCCGCCAGAAAATCGAGGTCCCGAATCGACGAAGTATACTCATA
>JAIRPY010000078.1 GCA_031256905.1 Spirochaetaceae bacterium | reverse complement strand
CTTTACCACAGGCACAAGTGTGCGGTTTTTCTCCGGCACATTTTGCCCGCCGCTGAAACTGCTACGCAGTTTCTTTATCGCGGCGGTCAAAACGTCGCATACAACCGGAACGTTATACGACATGGGGGGCTAAAATGTATGAAAAAATTGTTGTAAAGGACTTGACTAAATAAAAATAATGGTCGATATTAAGATCAACGGTTTTTGGAGGCTGTTTATGGACAAAATTGAAAAGAAAACGAATCGCGCCGGTTTTGTGGCTAAAACTGTTGTGGGGATTGCCATTGGTGTTTTTCTCTCTTTTTTTGGGTATGAATTTATCATGGGCAAATTGGGACGTAGCAATGTCGCGGTAGATCCGCAGTTGGTAAAAGCATCGGCTGAAATAAATAAAAATTTGCCCATGCTTGTTGACGCGGAAACACGGTTAAATTCAACCGAGGTGCTTCCCGGGAAAAAATTTGTTTATAATTATACTTTAATTAATTATGAATATACCGAAACCGACAGTAAAAATATTGAAGATTTCAAAAACACAATGAGACCAGGTATTTTGAATAACATAAAGACGAATTCCTCTTTACAAAATTTTCGCGCCATCGGGGTAACTATGATATATAGATATGCTGATAAAAACAGTATTGAGTTGTTTACATTGGAATTTACCCCAAATGATTATAACTGAAAAGGGAAACCCGGATGAGGAAAAAAGGGCTGTTCCGACAGGTAAATTATTTACCGGCCGGCAATTGGTATTAGGCTCAATATTTGGAGGCCCTTTTGTAACGGGTTATATTCTTTATAAAAATTTTAAAACTTTAGATGAACACAAGAAGGCAAACGCCGTAATTATTATAATAACTTTTGTTACAATTCTGGCATTTTTTGTTTTTATGCGTAATATAATACCATTGACGGTAGTATCTTATAAAAATTTTATGACTTTAAATGAACATAAGAGAGCAGACATCGTAATTATTATAACTTTTGTTACAATTCTGGCATTTTTTGTTTATGTATATTATATAAAGCCAATGATGGTATTATCTTTTTTATATACTGGAATCGCGTGGGGAATTATGAAAAAATATCTGGGGAATAGAATTAAAGAGCATATAAACAACGGCGGGGAATTATTTGGATGGAAAAAATTATTAAAGCTAATCATTTTGGGATATGTTATCATGGCGGCACCGATTTTAATAATATTGGTTCTTTCATCATATTTTTAAAAATAATGGGGTACGCCCCCACGTCGTATAACAGAATTGTATGCGCTCGCCGCCCGGTTGGCGGCGGGGGTGCCGGCTGGCTAGAGTCCATGGGCTTGCGCTGTACCAAGCAGATCGTCGCGATGCTCGGAGATCATGCCGATACGAATTCTTTGCGCCGTTGCGCGGTGCTCTAATTTTTATAGGGTATATTTTTAATTCCCTTTCTTTTGCTATTTGGATAAAATCGCTATCGCTATGCAATAAATCCATATATCCGTTATTATTGCGTATGACGCAATTAAACAATCTATTGATTTCCTAATTGTTATACTTTTTTTTCGTAAATGGCTATATAAATTTATCGCGTAATTTGTTATATATAACAAATCTATATCTATCATCCTAAACTCTTGCAAAATAAATTTTACTTGCGCAAATGTTTTATCCTCATGAATTCCTTGTAATACTTCTTGATAAATTACCGGGCATAAATATATGGGATAATCGTCCAGAATCAATTTCGGGGGTTTGTATTTTGGGATTAAAACTGTCTATCCAAACACTGGAATCTACGAGCAGACTCATCGCATTGCCCGCATTTCGGCTAGATTCCCTTCTCAAATGCCTGAATCCATCAAGGCTTTGTTAATAGACGTTTCGGTGGAGATTTTTGTTAAATCCATAGCTTTTTTACTAAAGTATCATCCAATTCCATGTTTACCTGCATAATAGTCCGCCTAATATGTATTTTTAATATAAGAGAATTGAGGACTTTTATCAACATTTCCCGCTTTCCAGCCATGATGTTTAAAAATATAAAAAATGGCAAAGGTTTTCAGCGGGGTTTTAAAATCAGAAGAAAGAGGCATTTCAGGCTGAGAATCCGATTATGAAGTATTTACAGATTCTTGTAATTGTTATATATTTTTGACATTATGCTGTTTCCTATAGAAGAACTTATCGAATATGATAAAAATATGTATGAAATTACTGCGGCGGCTTCTCGGCGTTCTTATCAGCTTTCGATGCTGAATGATCCCGATATAGAACTTTTTGAGGGTAAAGTTGTTTCTCTCGCGGCTCGGCAGTTGTTTACTGAGCAAATTGAGTTTCGTATAGAAGCGTAACCGATGCCGATCCCCGGGCTGATTTTTTTCGGACCCACCGGTTCCGGCAAAACTGAACTGCTGGAAAAGCTCTTCGGCGGCGGGGGCGGGGCGGAGATCGTTTCGGCAGACTCGATGCAAGTGTACCGAGGCCTGGACATCGGGACCGCAAAACCTAACCCGGCTCTGCGGGAACGGTTGCCCCACCATCTCATCGACATCCGCAATCCGGACGAGCAGTTTACGGTCGGCGACTTTGTCATGGACGCAGATGTATCCTGTAAGGAAATCGCCGGACGAGGTGCCTTGCCCGTGATTTCCGGCGGAACGGGCTTTTACTTGAAAACCTTCGTCCTGGGACTGCCGGAAACTCCCCCTTCGGACCCGCGAATTCGGCAGGAACTCAAAACAGAACTGTCCGTCCGGGGCGCAGAAGCTCTGTATGCGGAACTGCAATCCCTGGATCCCCTAAGCGCGGAACGGATTCATATAAACGACGCATATCGGCTGATTCGGGCCTTGGAAGTATGCCGGCTTTCCGGACGCCCCCGGAGTTCCTTTGCTGTCCGGGGATTCAAGGCCCCGGGCGGAGCCTCCCGGCCTGAGTATACCTTTCTCCTTATCGGGCTTGAGCGGAATCGGGAAGATTTGTACCGCCGCATCGACGAACGGTGCGCCCGGATGTTTCGGGAGGGGTTGCCCGAGGAAGTGCAAAACCTTTTTGCCGCCGGCTATACTCCGAAGCATCCCGGGCTTCGGGCGATTGGGTATCGGGAGTTTTTTGAGGAAACTCAGCCCGGGGTGTATCGGCTCAACCCCCATCGGGAAGCGGTGCAAGCCTTAATCGCCCGGAACAGCCGCCGATACGCCAAACGGCAGATCACCTTTTTTGCATCCCTTCCGGAGGTTTTTTGGGTTTCGGCCTATACGGACCCGGTCAAAAGGATTGAAGAAAGGTTGGCTAGATTTTCAGCTTTTCGAGGCGTTGGCAGGCTTCCTCCACATCCTGACGATGACCAAAAGCCGAAAATCGGATGAAGGACTGTCCTGCCGGACCGAAGCCGGAACCGGGCGTGGTTACGACCCAGCAGGTTTCAAGAATTTTGCTGAACAGATCCCAACTGTCCTGTCCTGGAAAGTGGGCCCAGACGTACGGCGAGTTGTCTCCTCCGATGCAGGAAACGCCCAAGGCTTCCAGGGCGGAACGGATTAATTTCGCGTTTCCCAAGTAAAAATCCGTTAGTCCCCGGATTTCCTTGAGGCCTTCGGGTTCCAGAGCCGCGAGGCCCCCGGCTTGCGCGATATTCGATGCTCCGTTGAAAATGGTTCCGCTTACTCGGGACCAGTCCGGGAGGACTTGTTCTCCGTCGGCGTAGGTTAGCCGGTGGGAAAGGGCGGTCCAGCCCAAGCGCACACCGGTAAATCCGGCGGATTTGGAGAAGGAGTTGATTTCTATTGCGCAGGTTTTCGCGCCGTCAATTTCGAAGATACTCTTGGGCAACTGATCGTCCCGAATATATTCGTTATAGGCTCCATCGAAGAGGATTAGGGATTTTTTTTCCAGGGCGGTTTTGACCAAAGCGGTGAGCTGTTCCCAAGTGGCTACGGCGCCGGTGGGGTTATTGGGGGAGCAGAAGTAGATCAGTCCCTGTTCTGGGAGGAGGGAGAGGTCCGGGAAGTAGCCGTTTTCGGCGGTGCAGGGGAGGTAGACGATGCCTTGGTAGCCGGTTCCGGTCCAGGGTCCGGCTGAACCGATAAGAACGGAGCCGTCTACGTATACTGGGTAGGAGGGGTCTTGAAGGGCTATTTTTGTTCCGGCGCCGAACAGAAGCTGGAGCCGGCCGATATCGCATTTTGCGCCGTCGGAGATGAAGATTTCGTCTCCGGAGAAGTGGCCCTTGTAGTAGACTTCGGCGATGCGGTCCCGGAGGGCCTGGAGGCCTTCGTCGCTGTAGCCGGTGTAGCCTGAAACGGTGCCGAGTTTCCGGGCTCCTTCGATGAGGCCCTGGCTTATGTGGGGGAGGATGGGTTCGGTGGTGTTTCCTACTCCGAGGCTTATGATTTTAGCTTCCGGGTGGGTTTTGGCGAAGGCTTGGCGGCGTTTGGCGATTTCGGGAAACAAGTATCCGGCTTTGATATTCCGGAGGCAGGGGTTTCGGGGGATCATATTTTCTCCTTGGATGGGTTTTAGGATTTCCGGCGGATTTCGGTGAAACCGCAGTAAGGAACGAGGGCTGGGGGCAGACGGACGGAGCCGTCGGCCTCTTGGAAGTTTTCTAAGATGGCTATAATTCCTCGGGACACGGCTATAGCGGTTCCGTTGAGCATATGCACGAAGCGGTTTTTCCCGGTTTCGTCTTTGTATTTGATATTGAGTCTCCGGGCTTGGTAATCGGTGCAGTTGGATGTGGAGGTTACTTCTCCCCATTCTCCGGCGTTTCGGCCGGGCATCCAGGCTTCGAGATCCCATTTCCGGTAGGCTGGCGCGCCGAGGTCTCCGGTGCAGGTATCGACGACTCGGAAGGGTATATCCAAGCCGGAGAAGATTTCTTCTTCGACAGCCCGGAGGTTTTGGTGCTCTTGGTCCGATTCTTCGGCCGGGCAGTAGACGAACATTTCGACTTTGGTGAATTGATGCACCCGATACAGGCCCTTAGAGAACTGGCCTGGGGCCCCGGCTTCCCGGCGGAAGCAGTGGGAGAGCCCGGCCATCCGGAGGGGGAGCTGGGCCTTGGGGAAGACTGCTCCGGCGTAGTAGCCTCCGAGGGTAATTTCCGCGGTGCCCACGAGGCAGGTTTTTTCTCCGTCCAGGGTGTAGATGTTGGACTCGGCGCCTCGGGGGTTGAAGCCTATACCTTCGAGGATTTCTTCTTTGGCGATATCCGGGGTGATGAAGGGGGTGAATCCCTTTTTTTGCAGAATATCGAAGACGTATCGGATGAGGCCTAATTCGAGGAAGACTCCTTCGTTCTTGAGATAGTAAAATTTCACTCCGGCTACTTTTGTTCCGGCCTCGAAGTCGAGGATGTCTAAATCCCGGCCGAGTTTTACGTGGTCGGCCGGGGGGAAGGAGAATTGCCGGGGGGTACCGACTCGTTTTACTTCGAGGTTATCTTTATCTTCTTTTCCGAGGGGCGCGGCGGGGTGGGCCATGTTGGGGATTCGTTTGACTTCGGTTTCCAGGGCGGATTCTATTTCGGCGAGGTTTGCTTCGGTTTCGGCGATGCGTTCCTTGAGTTTTTTCCCTTCTTCGATGAGCCGGGACCGGCTGGTCTTATCGGTTTGGTCCTGGAGGGTCTTGGCGTGGGCCCTTCTTTGTTGTTGCAGGCCCTGGAGGGCGGTAGCGGTCTCGTTTCTCCGGCGGAAGAGGGCTACGGCGGCGTCGGCGTCGGCGGTTAGGCCTCGATCCTGGATATTTTTTTTCACCGCTGGCAGGTTATCCATGATAAAACGGTAATCTAACATAGGGTTATTGTATTTTTTTCCGGGGCTTTGGGCAAGTAGGGGAGCTTTTGTTTTGAGCTTGCTTTTTTGGTATTCCGGGGTAGCATGGGAAGATATCTATTTTTAGTAAGGAGGCCGGCCATGCAGGTTACGGTGGTGGTGATTGTGATCTTGTATATGATCGGGATGTTGTTGGTGGGGTATTATTCGTCCAAGCGGATTAAGTCGACCAGCGATTTTATGGTAGCGGGGCGGCGGATGGGGCCCATTCTTATGGCCGGGACTCTCGCGGCGACTGAAATCGGCGGGGGAAGTTCCTTGGGGGTCGTGGAAAACGCCAGCAGTCTGGGGAAATCCCAGTGGGGATTAAGCGCGGCTTGGTATGTCCTTACCATGGGTTTGGCTTTTATCATCCTTACGTTCTTGGCGCCTAAGATTCGGGCTTCGGAAGTGAAGACGGTGCCTGAGTATTTCCGGCGGAAGTACGGCCGGGCCGCGGGGATTTTTACTTCGGTGACCATGTTTTTGCCTTTGATCGGCCTGACGGCCGGGCAATTTATGGCTTCGGCTACGATTATTTCGGTGATGCTGGGGATTGACGGCCAGGCGGCTTTGGTGGCCGTGGCTATTGTGGTGACGGCCTATGCGGTGATGGGCGGAATGTGGAGTGTGGCTATTACGGATTTCGTGCAGATTGGGCTGATTGTCGCGGGGATGCTTATAGCGGTGCCTTTTGCTTTGCGGTTTTCCGGGGGGTGGGAGCAGGTGGCCGCGAATGTTCCTCCGGAGACCTTTGATCTTTTTAAGGGCATCGGGGGTCCCAAGGCGATTATTGCCTTGGTTATTATGTATGTGGCTACTTTTACGGTGGGTCAGGAGGCGGTTTCCCGGTATTACTCGGCTCGGGATGGCCGGGCCGCCCGGCAGGGGTCGATTATTGCGGCGGCGGTGAATGGGATTTACGCTTTTGTGCCGACTATCTTGGGGATTATTACCTTGGCCCTGGTGAACATGGGAAAGGTCTCTTCGGAAACGATTCTGGCCCAGGGGGCCCGGTATTCTTTACCGGTTTTGGCTTCCCTTACGATGCCTGGGGTGATTGTGGGCTTTTTATTTTCCGGGATTATCTCGGCGACCATGTCCAGCGCGGATTCGGATTTACTGGGGGCCGGTTCGATTTTCGGCAATGACATTTACAAGCAGTACTTTAAGAAGGATGCTTCGGATCAGGAGGTGATGCGGGTTACTCAGATCACCATGGTTATTGTAGGGGCCTTTGGTCTTTTGGTAGCTCTGAGGGCCGCGAGTATTATCCAGCTTTTGATGTTTTCCTTTACCTTGCGGGCGGCCGGGGCCTTCTTTCCCTATGTAATCGGGCATTTCTGGAAGAAATCTTCGACTCCGGGGACTATCGGGTCCTTGATTGTGGGGAGCGGGGTATCGGTGATTTTTGAGCGGAAGCTGATTCCGGGCCTAACCTTTTTCGGCTGGGAGGCCCAGGCGGTGATTCCGGGTTTAGTCTGCGCTTTGGCGGTGTATGTGGTCCTGACCCTGCTTTTTCCGTCGAAGCGGAACTCCACGGATTTGCCTCCCCTGGAGGTTTAAGGTTCTCCGGGGAGTTCCGGGCCGGGTTTTAGGGGATGATGGCCGAGGAAATTTCTCCGAAGGGGCCCTTGAGGGTGGTATTTGTTTCCCATCGGAGGCAGTAATAGACCCGAAGGCCCCGCTGATTTTCGTCGAATTTGAGAATACACGGCGTGGCCGTATCGAAATTGGACTGGGTTAGGTCGTCAACGGCCCGGGGACTGCGGTCGAGGACGGCCCAGCGGATTTCCGCGCCGTGAACGCCATGGGGTTTCCCCCGTTTTTTGGTGCCGCTGTCCCAAAAATGAAGGGTGATCTGCCGTATTACCGAAGTATCGGCCTCGGCCTCCGGGTAAGTTTCCGGGGCCCCGGCCGGAGTCGAGGTTCTATCGGGCCGGCGGATGCCGTAGACCAGTTTATCTTCGTCTTTCATCTGCCTATTGAAGCGGATGTTGGAATTAGCGAAGTCCCGCATTTCGGCCCGGGCCCCGACCTTGGCTTCGTCCTTCGCGAGACGGTTTACGGTGGAGTCTACGGCTTCGTAGGCTTCCCGGGCCGTCAAAAAGGCCGTGATTTTAGTAATCGCGGCCGTCACTTCCGGGGCCTTCCAGCCGAAATTCGCCGTGTTCGCCGTGTTTTCCAAACCAGTCTTCCAATGCTGACACAGATCCGCCAAGTCCTGCTCCCGAGATGGAAGCCAATATCCAGTACTTGCCATGAGTTACGCCTCCTGAGCTGAGTAAAATCCCCCTCTAGGTTTCTCTAAAGGGTTTATAGAATAATGTACTGATTTCTCACCCTTGCGTCAAGATTTTTTACAAATGTAATATATCTTCCCAGCTTTGTGAAAAAATTTTCCCCCGGAATAAAAAACCTTCCCAGCCTTGGGAGAAACCTTTTCAGCCTTGTGAAAAACTTTTTCAGCCTTGGGAGAAATATTCTCAGCCTTGGGAGAAATCTTTTCAGCCTTGTGAAAAACCTTCCCAGCCTTGTGAAAAACTTTCTCAGCCATGGGAGAAATCTTTTCAGCCATGGGAGAAACCTTCTCAGCCTTGTGAAAAACCTTTTCAGCCTTGTGAAAAACCTTCTCAGCCTTGGGAGAAATCTTCTCAGCCTTGGGAAAAACCTTCAAAGGCGGGGAACAAAACAAACCTGACGTAAAAATATTACTATACCGGCCGGGTTTTAAAAGGGGAGGGAAAAATATTCTTTATTTTTGTCAAAACATTACGATTTTCAATTCCCCAAAGGGCTGGTATCCTGAAACAAACAATATCCTTGGAGGAAATTCTATGAAGAAATTGTGTTTAGTTTTAACGGCTCTGACCGCGGTAGGTTCCGGGCTTTTTGCAGGGTCCGGCGCGGATAAAGGCGGCGGCGGAAAAGCGCCCTTAGTCGGGATTGCCATGCCCGAAACCCACGTTCAACGCTGGCAAAAAGACGGGGCCAACCTGAAAGCGGCTGTCGAAAAACGGGGATTCCGGGCGGAAGTGGCCTACGGCGATGCGGATCAGAACCAACAGAACCGGCAAATCCAAACGTTCCTGACGAACAAGGCAAAAGTTCTCATTGTAGCGAACATCAATGACGGCGTGGCCGCGGCCATTTCCGATGCGGCCCGGGATAAAGTTCCGGTAATTGCCTATGACCGGCTTATCATGAACTCCGGAGATTACGATTACTACATCACCTTTAATAACTACAAGGTGGGCCAGTTCCAGGGCCAGGGAATCGAAACCGCCCTGAACCTTAAATCCGCCACGGCCGGCAGTCCTAAGTACATCACCCTCTTTGCCGGTTCCCCCACGGACAATAACGCGAAATTCTTTTTCGACGGAGCCATGAGCGTCCTCAATCCGTACATCAAATCCGGAGTTCTAAAAGTAGTGGGCCCCTATCCTGAAACTTCAGCGGACAGCTCGAAATTCCAGCAGATCGCTACGGAAAACTGGCAGGCCCCGATAGCCAAAAACCGGATGGAAAATCTCCTGAATGCCGACGCCCGAGAAGTCGTTCTCGATGCAGTTCTCGCCCCGAATGACACCCTCGCCCGGGCTATCATCGAAGCCTGCCTCGCGGATGTCAAATACGCCGGAACCAGCGGGGGGAAATTGCCCGTCATCACGGGCCAAGACGCGGAATTCGCCTCGGCCCTTTCCATCAAAAACGGCCAACAATACATGACCGTCTTCAAAGATACCAATAAACTCGCCGAAGCCGCCGTCGTTCTGGCCGAACAAATCATCAACGGCAACGCCAACCCTTCCATTCCGGGCGCGGTTCTCGCCACCGGAGACTTGGCCAGCATCGGCAACACCGGTAAAAAAACCGTAAAGGCCTACCTCTTGGAACCCATCATCATCACCAAAAATAACGTCAACGTTCCAGCCGACGCAGGCTTCTATTCCCAACAAGAAGGGGCCCAACTCAAATAACCCCCCGGAGGAGCCCCCCCCAGTACCTAAGACGCTTCAATAACCAAAAAAGAAAAAAAGCATCTTAGGTACACCCCCGGATTTTTCTTACATCCAAAGGAAAAGGGACCCCCTCGGTTTTTGAAAGAAACAAAATTAGGGCCTAAAACAGTAAAACTGTCAGTCCCTCAGATTGAGAAAAAGGATTCGGCTATGAACGATGAATATATTCTTGAAACCGAAGAGCTCATAAAAGATTTCCCCGGAGTCCGGGCCCTGAATAAAGTTACCCTAAAGGTGCGCAAAGGAGAAATCCATTCCCTCTGCGGCGAAAACGGCGCCGGAAAATCAACCCTCATGAGCATCATAAGCGGCGTATACCCCAAAGGAAGCTACGAAGGAAAAGTTTTCTATAAAGGCAAAGAAACCAGCTTCCGAAGCGTAAAAGACAGCGAAAAAGAAGGCCTCGCAATTATCCATCAAGAACTCGCCCTCAGCCCTTACCTGTCAATTTACGAAAATATGTTTCTAGGGCATATGAAAACCACCTGGGGAATTATCCCCTGGAACCATTACATTCTCGAATCAAAAAAATACCTGAATCAAGTGGGACTTAACGAAAACCCCGGAACCATCGTAAGCAAAATGGGCGTCGGCAAACAACAGCTTGTGGAAATCGCAAGAGCCTTATCAAAAAAAGTAGAACTGCTGATTCTCGACGAACCCACCGCCTCCCTCAACGACGACGAAAGCGCGAAACTCCTCGATCTTATGCTGGAATTCAAACGCCAGGGCATCACTTCCGTTATGATTTCCCATAAACTCAACGAAGTCATGAAAGTCGCAGATTCAGTAACGGTTATCCGAGACGGCCAGTCCATATCATCCTACCGAGTAAAAGAAGAGGGCCTCACCGAAGCCCAAATCATCAAAGATATGGTCGGCCGGGACCTAACCCACCGATACCCCGAACGAAAAAGTAACCCCGGGGAAACCATCATGGAAGTAAAAAACTGGACGGTTTACCATCCCGAATACCACGACATCAAAGTGGTAAATAACGCCTCCTTCTACCTGCGGAAAGGCGAAATTCTCGGCTTCTGCGGACCTATGGGAGCCGGCCGAACCGAACTCATGATGAGCCTTTACGGCAAATCCTACGGTTCCCGATGCGAAGGCGAACTGTACCTGAAAGGTCAGCAGGCCGTCCTGAACAACGCTAAAGCCGCACTCACCGCAGGAATAAGCTATGTTTCGGAGGATCGGAAAGGATTAGGCCTGATTCTGATTCAGGCCATAAAAACAAACATTTCGATTTCTTCCCTGAAAGAAAAGCTGTCTAAAGCCGGAGTCGTAGCCGCCCAACAGGAAATCGAATACGCGGAAAAATACCGATCCGACCTGCGGATAAAAACTCCGTCGATCAATCAGCTTACCCGAAACCTTTCCGGCGGAAACCAGCAGAAAGTAGTTCTGAGCCGAAGCCTCTTGGTCGATCCGGATATCTTCATCATCGACGAACCCACCAGAGGCATTGATATCGGCGCGAAAGCGGAAATCTACGGCATCCTCAACGATCTCGTTCAAGCCGGAAAAAGCGTCATTATGGTAACTTCGGAACTGCCCGAAGCCCTCGGCATGGCGGACCGAATCTACGTAATGAACGAAGGCAAAATTAAAGGTATGCTGAACCGCGAAGAAGCGACTCAGGAAAAAATTATGCAGATCGCTCTGCTCGGCTAAAGGAGGAAGTTTATGAGCGAAAAAGAAAACAGTATTGCTAACCTGATCAAAAGCAACATCCGAAACTATTCTATGTTTATCATGCTTGCCCTGATTATGATCATCTTCTCGTTTCTAACGGGCGGCACAAATCTCAATTCCCGGAATTTCACCAACATTTTCATCCAGTACAGCTACGTGCTGATCCTCGCGGTAGGCATGGTGCAGGTTATCATCATCGGCGGCATCGATCTTTCTGTCGGTTCGGTCTGCGCCTTCGTCGGGGCCATCAGCGCAATGGCTTACAACAGCGGAATGGGCGTAACCGGCTCCCTTATCGTGTCTTTGGCGGTCGGCGCGGCCATCGGAGCTTTTCAGGGCTTCTGGATCGCCTATCTCAAAATGCCGGCCTTCATCGTTACCCTCGCAGGAATGCTGTTGTTCCGGGGCCTCACCTACATGATAACAAACGTAAGTCCTATTCCCCTCAAAGACGACGGATATAAGCAACTCGCCTCAGGAATATTTCTTGAAACTCCCGGAGATTTCCACGTCAGCGCAATGGCAATAGGAATAGTAATTCTGGCGGTATACATCATCTCTGAAATTATGAGCCGTAAAAAAAATGTCGCAAATAATTTTGAAGTAATACCTTCCGGTTTATTCATAGCGAAACTCGCGCTTATCAGCGCGTTAGTATTGGGCTTATCCCACCGATTCGCTACTTACCGGGGATTGCCGATTGTCGTAATCGTGCTGGGAATAACGATATTCGCCTTCAACTTTATGATGAAAAATACCGTTTTAGGCCGATACATTTACGCCGTCGGAGGCAACGCCCGGTCAGCGAAACTATCCGGTATAAACTCAGAACTGATAACCTTTGTGGTATACTGCATCATGGGTTTTCTGGCCGGACTGGCCGGGGTTATTTCCACCGGCAATATGAATTCCGCGTTGCCCCAAGCCGGAGATCTTTTCGAGCTGGACGCCATCGCCGCTTGTTATATCGGCGGCGTTTCTTCTTCCGGAGGGATCGGAACGGTAGTCGGCGTTATTGTCGGCGGTTTAGTCATGTCCGCGATTAACAACGGAATGTTGCTTATGAACATCGCTTCGGATTGGCAGAAAGTCGTGAAAGCGGCAATTCTCTTGCTGGCGGTTTTCTACGACGTGTACACCCGCCGCAAAGCCGGGTTAGGCTGATCTTCTCTAAAGGCTCTTCTGGAAAAGAGAACGGCGGAATTTTTCCTTACCGTTCTCTTTTTCTTTTTTTAAACTTTTACAGCTTTTAAACTTTTACAGCTTTTCTAAGGGTTGCGCGGCGTTGGGGCAGTCGAGGGGGCCGACTTTGATAACCGGCTCCGCCCACTTTACCGCGTTGACGATGACCTTTTGGACGATCTCGTGATGGTAGGTGGGATTGGTTTCATGCCCGGGTTGGAAGTAAAAAACTTTGCCGTACTCTTTTTTAAAAGTTACGCCGCTTCGGAACACATTTCCGCCCTGGAACCAGCTTATAAACACGGTTTGGAGGGGTTCGGGGATGCCGAAAGGTTCGCTGTACATTTCCTCATGGTCTATGACGAACTGTTCCGGAATGCCCCGGGTAATGGGATGCCCGGAAGCGGCTGTCCAAATTCGGGTTTTTTCATTCGCTTCCCGCCAGCTGAGGCGGCCGCTGGCGCCGAGGAGCCTCAGGAAAGGCTTCGATTTGTGCGCCGAATGGAGGAAGATCATTCCCATGCCCCGCTGGACCCTATCGACTACCCGCTGGACCGTCTCATCCGAGACTTCGTGATGGTACACATGACCCCACCAGACCAGGACATCCGTATGATCCAGAACCGCTTCGGACAAGCCCTGTTCGGGGTTTGCCAGCACGGCGGTTTTCGCCTGAATATCCGGGTCCCGGTTGAGAAAATCCGCGATGGTTTCATGGAGCCCCCGGGGATACACGTCTGCGACTTCCCTTCGTTTTTGGGCGTCTCCGTATTCATTCCAAACGGTAACGTTCATGGCTTAATCCTTAAAGTAATAGGGCTGACCGGTTTTGGCGGAAATGTAGATTCCTTCCAATATTTTGGTTACGGCCGCGGCTTGTTCGGGCAGAACGTAGAGTTTCCCCTGTCCCCGAATTGCCTGCGCGAAGGTCCGGGCTTCGATGTCGATGTCTTTTTGCACGGCCGCGCCGTAAAAGGCTACGCCTCCGGCGTTTAAATCCGGCTTGAGAACGTACTGTCTGCCGTTTTGGACCCCGTTAATGGTGAGTTCTCCATGGACCATATCCGCGCCGGCTTTTGTGCCGCAGAGGGTTGTTACCGCTTCCCGGACGGCGGTAGTGTTTAAAGCCCAACTGCTTTGCAAGATGATGGTCGCCTTATTTTTCATGACGATGAAGCCGAAAGCTGAATCTTCGACGGTGAATTTAGCCGGGTCCCAGTCTCCCCAGGCGTTGCCGGTATCTTTATCGTTATTCAGCTTGTGGTACACGGTTCCGACGGCGTAGTCCGGCGTATAGTTATCCATCATGAACAGCGTGAGGTCCAAGGCATGGGTTCCGATGTCGATGAGGGGACCCCCGCCTTGTTTTTCTTCATCCAGAAAGACTCCCCAGGTGGGGACTGCCCGGCGGCGGATGGCGGTAGCTTTGGCGAAGTATATTTCTCCCAGGGTCCCTTTATCGCATTCGGCTTTGAGGAAGAGACTGTCCGGGCGATACCGGTTCTGATACCCGATGGTCAGGAGTTTCCCGCTTTTGTCCCGGGCGGCGATCATAGCGAGGGCTTCTTTGTAATTTTTCGCCATCGGTTTTTCACACATGACGTGTTTATCCGCTTCCAGGGCGGCTACCGAAATTTCGCTGTGGGAGCTGTTCGGGGTCAGCACGCAGACCGCATCGAGGTCTTCTTTGAGGAGTTCCCGATAATCGGTATACACTTTTCCCTTGCCGGCGGCAAAGGTTTTGTTAGCTTTTTCCGCTTTTTCTTTGATGATGTCGCAGAACCCGACCATCTCCACGTCTTTGAGGTTTTGAATCGCCGGCATATGTTTGCCTTCAGCGATGCCTCCGCATCCGATAATACCATACTTTAATGTTTTACCCATATTGGCATCCTTATAGGGTAAGTATAGCACAAGCCCGAAACCTAGACTAGAGGGAAATAAGGTATTTTTGGATCAACTTCAGGCGCCGAACAGAATCGAACTGTTGTGTAACGGTTTTGCAGACCGCTCCCTTACCACTTGGGTACGGCGCCGTTTATATAGTAATATAGCAAATTACCCGAAATTCGGCAAGCCTTTTTTGCGGATTTTGCAAAAAATTTATGCAATCATCGGATTTCGGTAAACGCGACCCGCTGTTTTAGGCCGTCCGTGTTTATGTCAAACAGGATTGCGCCGGTCTCGGTTTTTGTTTTTTCCCACTGCACCTCGGCGCCGACGAGAAATTCCTGTACCGCAAGATTCACATCATCGGTTTCGATTTCCGAAATAAACACATCCCGCATTTGGTTGCCGGAGCAGGAATTAAAGATCTCCCGGACCATTTCGTATCGTTTCATGGGATAAGGATACCCCAAAATTTAGAAAAAGCCGACCCCCTGAATTTAATGAAAGCCCCCCCAAATGGGCCCAGTTTCTACCGAAACTCGAAGGGGGGCTTTAAGGGGGACCGCGTTTTCCATTTCCCGCCGGACCAAAGCGGCGATGCCGGCAATTTCCGAGGCCGGAGCTTCCAGAATAAGTTCGTCATGTACCTGCAAAAGAAGCCGGGCGGAACTTTTTTCCCGAGACAAGGCTTTATCAATATTCAGCATTGCGGTTTTCACGATATCCGCGGCGGAGCCTTGAATCGGCGTGTTGACCGCAACCCGTTCCGCGGCGGCTTTTTCGGTTTTATTCTGGGAGTTTATCGTTGGAATGTACCGCCGGCGTCCCAAAATGGTTGACACGTATCCGGTCAGCTCGGTTTTTTTGATGAGTTCATCGATAAACTTTCGGACTCCCGCGTAGGTCTTGAAGTACGCGGCGATAAACGACCCGGCCTCGGCCCGGCTTATGCCCAGCTCTTTTGCGAGGCGGAACGCGCTCATGCCGTACATCACCCCGAAGTTGATAATTTTCGCAATGCGCCGCTGTTCGGGGGTAATATTTTGCTCTTCGATGCCGAAAATAAGCGCGCCGGTTCGGGCGTGGATGTCTTTTCCTTCGATAAACGCGGTTATAAGCCGTTCATCGAGGGAAAGGTGGGCCAGCACCACCAGCTCGATTTGGCTGTAATCCGCGGAAATGAGCAGATGCCCCGGTTTTGCGGTGAAAGCCTGCCGGATGCGCCGGCCCTCTTCAGCCCGAATAGGAATGTTTTGAAGATTCGGGTCCCGGCTGGAGAGCCGGCCCGTGGCCGTGCCGGTCTGGACGAAACTGGTGTGAATCCGCTCCTCCGGGTCCGCGGAAGCCGCCAAGGCGTCTATATACGTAGACTTGAGCTTCGCCAAAGTCCGATGCCGAAGAATCAGGGCCGGAACCGGGTCCTGGGGGGACAGCTCTTCCAATACGTCCATATCGGTGGAATAGCCGGTTTTGGTTTTTTTCGTAGCTTTGAGTTTCCGTTCGGTGAAAAGCACCTCCTGCAACTGTTTCGGGGAAGCCAGATTGAACTCATGTCCTACGAGGGCGTACGTTTCAGCCTGAATCTCCGCAAGACTGCCGGCGAGTTCCCGACCATACGCTAAAAGCGCGGTTTTTTCAATCCGTATCCCGATGCCTTCCATTTCAGCGAGAATCGGCAAAAGCGGCATTTCAAGATTCTGAAATAAATCGAGGGATTCCGCGGCTTTGAGTTTCGGTTCGAGCAGACATTGCAGGCGGAGGCACAAATCCGCGTCCTCCCCGGAATACCGAGCCGCCGCATCCAGAGGGACCCGGTCGAAGGTCTGCCCTTTGGGGACAATATCTCGGTACGCCGTCGGCGTGTAGCCGAAATAAAACTCCGCCAACGAGTCCAACGCGTAATTTCCGCGTTCCGGGTCCTCAAGCCAGGCGCCGATCAGGGTATCCCAAATCCGGCACCGCCACCGGGGAAGCCCCCAAGCCCGGGATACTTCGTAGTCAAACTTAGCGTTGTGCGCGATAATGGTCATAGCCGGGTCCGCCAGCAGAGGGGCAAGCAAAGCTCGGACCCCCTCGGGATCGAGAAAGGCCTCGGTTCCCCCATGGGAAGCTAGGGGAACGTAAAACCCTTCCTTGGGACGGAGCGCAAAAGAGAGCCCTACCGGATGGGACCGCCAGGCATTTAAGGAATCGGTTTCAAAGTCCAAGGCAAAAAACTTTTGGCTCCCGGCTTCTTTGAAAAAATCCGCTAAACTTTGCAGGTTGGGTAGGATGCTATACTTTCCTGGACCAAGAAGCTCCGGGGCCGCATTCGCCGACTTTTGCACGTGGAGGTCTAATGCTTCGGCAATTTTCGGAATTCCTTCTTTAATAAGGATTTTCGCGCCTTCGGCGCGGTCGAGGCGTTCTACCGAAAGGTCATCGATGCTGAAGGTCCGATTATCCTTGAAAAGAACGGGAACGTCATCGGCTAAGGCGATGAGGGTTTTCGAGAAATACGCGGATTCTTTACCGGCCGCGAGTTTTTTAGCCAATGCGCCATCGATGTTCGCGATGTTTTGGTAGATTTCGTCAAGAGAATCGTAGCGAGTGAGTAATTTGAGCGCGGCCCTATCCCCTACGCCTTTTACGCCGGGGACGTTATCCGAAGAATCCCCGGTGAGGGAAAGGTAATCCAGAATTTTTTCCGGCGGGACCCCCCATTTCGCTTTAACTTCCCGGGGACCAATTAACTCATAAGGGAGGTCTGCCCCGGAAAGGTCCTGACTGGGAATCAAGGTGTAAATTCCAGAACTCAGGATTTGCAGAAGGTCCTTATCGGCGGTAAAGATATAGCAGGCCCGGCCTTCGATTTTGCATCGCTTCGCTAGGGTCGCGATAATATCGTCCGCTTCGTAGCCGTCAGCCTGCAAAACCGGAACCCCAAGGCTGTCCATGAAGGCTTCCGCAAGAGGAATTTGGGCGCGCAGGTCTTCCGGGGTTTTTTGGCGTTTGGCTTTGTATTGTTCGTAAAGCTTGTGCCGAAACGTGGGTATCCGGGAGTCAAAGACTACGGCTAACCGCTGGATTTTTTGGAGTTTCGGCAATACAAGACCGGCCGAATCAGCCCCGGGGCCCCCTTTATCCAGCAGATTCACCAGAGTTCGGGCAAATTCATACAGGGCCGACACATTTTTCCCCCGGCTATTACGCAGAGGTTTTTTGAAAAACGCGAAATACGAGCGGTAAAGCAGTCCGTAGGCGTCTATAAGATAGAGATCGGTCATAAGGTAATATCGACGCTCCCGGTGTGGTATACCCCGGCGGGGTTTCTGGGGCGGTATTTTTTTAATCCTTGTATTTCGGCGTTGACTATAGCCATGCGCTGGGCGAGAAACCGCTGATTTTCTTCGCTTTGGGCCTTGGCTTGGCGGCCCAGGGTTTTGATGTCGGCTTTGAGTTTTCGGATTTCTTCTGGGTTGGGGTCTTGGCTTGGCTGGTACAGGGCGTTCCAGGATTCGACGGGCTGGCGGAATGCGAGGATTCCTTCGAGAATATTTTCTTCCTGTTCGAGGTACGTCCTAACCGCGGCGAGGTCTTCGCGGCCCATGGCGTCTTTTTGTTTGCCCAAGACTTCGATGAACAGCCGGAGCCGGTCCCGGAGGTCGATTAGGAGTTCTCGGAAGTGGATTCGGACCGGGGTGTACCGGTCTCCTATAGACATAGGGGCTCCTAGTAGGCGATGTTGACGCCCCGGCGGGGTTCGGGGGGAGGGGTTTCCGCGGATGCGGCTTTGGCGGCTTCAACCCAAGCGGAACGCAGGTCCGCGAGCATAGCTCGGACGTCGGCGACTCGGGGGACGTCTTTTGTGATATTGGATTCGATAATTTCTTGATTAAACCAGGCGTATAAGGAAAAAAGATTTTTTGCAATCTCTCCGCCTTGCTCAAAATCGAGGGATACCTGTAATTCGGTGATGATTTCTTGAGCTTTGAGGAGTGCTTTGGCGATATTTTCGATTTTCCCCGGGTCATTTCTGCCTTTTGCGTACTGTTTTAAAAGGTCCAGGCCCTGATCTAACTGTTTAATCGCCTCATCGTAGAGCATGAGGATAAGTTGCCCCTGCCCGGCGGTCTGCACCTTCGTTTCTTTATAGGCAGACAATGCTTTCGGATAAAACAAAATAGTCCCCTCCATAAGTTCTCTAAGAGTAAAGTATGCCGAAGCATACTATTTTTCTAATATCGGCATTATTTTGTGCGGTTTAAGAGAAAAAGTCCAGCTCAATTTCCTCATTTTATCTTTTTTTTAGAAAAACTTTAGAAAAAAAATATTGTGCCGATATTTAAATATACTTTTAAAGTAAATTTTACTTGGAGCGAAAATTTCAATTTTTTTAAAAAGATTTTTTAAATTAAACAAGAGGGGATTCGTATGAAAAAAACCGGCCTGCTGATCGGCCTATTACTCCTATACAGCGGGATTGCCTATGCTCAGTCCAAGAAGGAAACGTCCTCCGACCCTCCGCCGAGTAAAACCGCGCCGGCCTCGATGAATAAATCCGCAAATACGGGGGCGCCCGAACCGGTAAAAGCCGAGGTTGAAACCAAGGACCCGCCGAAGCCAAAACCGGAAGTTTTCACCCCTCTGCCGGAGCCCGAAGCCTCCGCAAAGGTGGATATTACCGAAAAGCCGATTCTCGCAAACCTGGCGGCAAGCTCTCCGCCGGAGGATTCCGCGCTGGCTCCGGTGGAATCTCCGGTTCCTGAAGTGTATCTTCCGTTGGATGTTCCCAGTATCGTCCTCTCCGGGGAAGCCGGCCGGTATGATTCCGATGCTTCGGCAGAAAAAAATCCTTATGCTTGGGATGAGTATGAGGTGGCTCTGGTCCCGGCGGAAAACCGCCCGCCGGCGGAAAGAACCGTTACGGCAATTAGGTCCTCCGGATTGCCCCCGGAAGCGGAAATTTCGCCGATTTCCCGGATCCCGCTTTCGGCTTCCGGCGGATTGCCCCCGGAAGCCGAGGTTCCGCCCCTTTCCCGAAACCCGGCGGGTTCCGATGTGTCAGTCATGGCTTCCGGTCCGGCCCAGGTTTCTCCCTTTCCGGTCCCCCTTATTAGTAATCTGGAAAAAGGGAAATATTACTTACAGCTTATAGCCCTCCGCCGGCCTGAGCAGGTGGAATTAGAACTGATAAAAATTGGGCAGGCCTATCCTTTGGCGGTGCAAAGCGCGGGAGATTTTTACCGCATTCTCGTGGGTCCCATAAATCAGGGTGAAAGCGGCGCGTTGTTGCAACGTTTCCGAGGGTCCTACCCGGACGCTTTTGTTCGGCCTTGATATTTACAAGAAAGCCTCGGAAGGTTATGCTCTAGGTATGAAAAAACCTATCATTGCGCCGTCAGTTTTAGCCGCGGATTTTTCCAATTTCGCCGCCGGAGTCGCGGACATTAGGGCCGCCGGCGCGGAATGGATTCATCTCGATGTAATGGACGGCAAATTTGTTCCTAACCTCACCTTTGGTCCCAAATTGGTACAAGATTTGCGCCCCAAAAGCTCCGGAATATTCGATGTTCATCTCATGATATACGAACCGGACCGGCTTATTCCTGAATTTGCCAAAGCCGGGGCGGATTACCTTACCATCCACGCGGAAGCCGCGGTCCATACTCATCGCTTGCTTGTAGGAATCCATAAACTCGGCAAAAAAAGCGGAATCAGCATCGTGCCGTCAACGCCGGTGTCGTTCATCGAACCCTTGCTTCCATTGGCGGATTTGGTCCTGGTGATGACCGTGGATCCGGGCTTTGGGGGACAGGAACTCATTCCTGAATGTCTCGATAAGGTCAAAAGGCTCGTTGAAATCCGCCAGCGTCTGGGCGGGGCCTTTCTTATTTCCGTAGACGGCGGCATCAACGAAACCACCGCGCCCCTGGCCCGGAACGCCGGGGTCGACGTGATGGTTACAGGTTCTGCGTTTTTCGACGCTCCGGACAAAACCGCTCTGGTTGCCCGACTGAAAGGCTGATCCCCTCGAAAACGATGCCGATGCGGGACCCTATTCTCACTAAAGCCGCCCGTCTGCTGAAACGCGGCAAATTCGACGCCGCCATCAAAGTCCTCGAACCTGAAGTAAATCGTTACAAAGGGGAATTTTTGTTTTATTACCTTTTGGGGCTTGCGTACCTTCGCACGAAGATTTTTAAGTTCGCGCATGACTATTTTAAACTCGCTTGGGAGGTGCGGAAACGGGACCCCGGGGTTTTGTTGGGCCTGGCGGTTCTTTATCTCCGCCGAGGCGATACCGAACGGGCGGTCGATCTTTACCTCGAAGTGCAGGATGTGGATGAACAAAATAAAACCGCGAAAAAAGCTCTCCAGGTGATCCGGAAGTATTCGGGGAGTCCGGCGCTGTCGGCTTGGGCGGATTCCAAGAAACTTTTCCGGCTCTTTCCGCCCGCGCCTTCCGCGCCCCTTAGGGCTTCGGATATTTTGGGTCCCTTTGCGGGTTTGCTGATGCTTCTGGCTTGCGCCGGCGGAGTTCTTGTGCTGATGAAAGTGATTCCTTCCCCGGTTACCAGCCGGGCCGAACGGATCGGTTTTTCTGCCGCCGAGCTGGATCAAAAGGAACGGGATGTGCCGGTTCAGATTGAGGGAAGTTACCGGTACGTGCTTACCCCGAAAGAAGTCTTTGGCCTTTATGAAGAAGCCCGGGACCTTTTCACGAAGTATCGGGATGAAGCGGCGAAGGTTGCTCTGAACCGGCTTTTGGAATCCAACGCCTCGGACCCGATTAAAACTAAGGCGCGATTGCTCATTTCCTACATGGACATCCCCGGATTCGACACCTTAAAGGATCGGTTTACCTACGAGGATGTGATTCGGGAGCCGATTTTGTATCGGGATTGCTATATTATATGGCAGGGCATGGCGGCCAATCTTGAAATCGGCGAAAATACCACAACGTTTAACTTTTTGGTGGGATACGATATGAAAAAAAGCGCGCTCCAAGGAGTGGTGCCCGTGGGATTTAATCTTTCCGCGGCAATAAACCCGGAAAAACCCCTGGAAGTTTTGGGAAAAGTGATACCCATCGCCGCGGAAAAAGGGCTGGAATTTAAACTTGAGGGCCTTGCCCTGCACCAGTCGGGCCTGCGCTTGGGAGGGGATAAATGAGAGCGGTAGTTCAGCGGGTTAAGGACGCGGCGGTTTCGGTGAACGGACAGATGTACGGACGAATCGCCTCGGGATTACTGGTCTACCTTGGAGTCGCCCAAGGCGATAGTGAAGCCGACGCCGGGTATATAGCGGAAAAAATTACCGGACTCAGGATTTTTGAGGATGCTCAGGGTAAGATGAATCTCTCGCTCAAAGATTTTTTCCTCAAAAACTCTGGGCAAAGTAAAGCGGTCCTTGGGGTATCTCAGTTTACGCTTTTGGGAGATGCCCGCAAGGGGCGGCGTCCTTCTTACTCGGAAGCCGCGCTTCCTGAAACCGCCAAAGGACTTTACGAATATTGCCTGGAAAAAATTCGGGAGCAAGGCATCCCCTGCGAAGCCGGCGTCTTTCAAGCTCACATGGAAGTGACCTATACCAACGACGGTCCCGTCACAATCCTGCTGGATTCCCGAAAATCTTTTTAGCTTTTTAATGTGCAATATGCGGCAGTATATGTACATCGTACAGGCTTCTTTGGAGCCGGCAAAATGCAAAATCGGCAGAACCGAAAACCTCCAGCGGCGTTTGAAAGAAAACGTCCTGACCGGCAAATCCAAAGATAACCATGTATATAACCAAAAAAGAATTGGTTCTTCGATAAAAACATTTGGCCTAGTAAAACTGTCTTTTGCAACTGGGATGATCCGGTGGATAATGACGAAAAGCGGACCTCTGTCTTTGCCCTTTACTTTCTGCTGTAAAGGGCTGGGAAAAGCTGTTGGGGTTGAGCCGGTTTTGAAAAGCTGTTGGGCGGATTAGGCTTCTGGGGAAACCGGTACGAAGGAAAGCAATTCTACGTCGAACAAGCCTTTATCGGTGAGTTTCAGCTTCGGGATGACCGGCAGAGCCATGAAGCACAGGGTCATGAGGGGTTCTATCTTGGGATTTACTCCCAGGGTTTTTTGGGCGATGGCCTGGATAGAACGCAATTTTTCGGTCACCTTTTCTCCGGTTTGATCGCTCATGAGGCCTCCTAAGGGGAGGGGCAGGGTTTCCAAGACCGCGCCGTCTTTTACCAGGGCGACGCCGCCGCCGAGGGCTAGGATGGTTTCTACCGCGAGATGCATATCCCGGTCGGAGACGCCGACCGCGATAATATTATGGGAATCGTGAGCTATCGACAGCGCGAGGCCCCCCTGGCGAAGGCCGTAACCGCCAAGCAAGCCCAAGCCTACATTACCGGTTCTTTTGTGCCGTTCTATTACCGCGATTTTTACGGCGTCTTGTTTTGGATTGAAGATGAAATTTCCCTCGGGGTCTCGTTGGACGTCGATAATTTTTTCTTTGGTTACCACACTGCCGGGCTGGATGTCGATTACCCGGGCTTTGCCGCCGGCTAAGGGAAGCCGGAGTTTTTCCAGGGTGAAATCTTTTACATGGAAACTTCCTCGGACTGGGGTATCGTCCTGCCGGGTGAAGGAGGGAAGGTATCGGCCCTTGGCGGCCGTTAATTTTCCCCGAATAAAGACCTGATTCACCGGGAAGTCCTGGAGGTTTTCGACGAAAACCACATCGGCCCGGAGGCCCGGAGCGATGGCTCCTCGGTCATAGAGGCGGAAACATTCCGCGCTGTTGAGGGTCGCCATTTGGACTGCTGTTATGGGTTCGATTCCCTTTTCCACGCATATGCGCAGATGTTCTTCCAGGTGGCCCGTTTCGAGGATTGTTTTGGCCTGTCTATCGTCGGAGCAGAAGGCGCATCGGCGGCTGTTTTGGGGAGTCAGGCCCGGCAGTAAATTTTCCAGGTCCTGGCAGGCCGAACCCTGCCGGAGGAGAACGTACATTCCGGCGGACAGGCGTTCCTGCATTTCTTCTGCCTCGGCGCATTCGTGGTCCGTGTGAATACCCGGGCTGATGTAGGCGTTGAGGTCTTTGCCGGTTAATCCGGGCCCATGGCCGTCGATGAGTTTTCCCGCGGCTTGGGCGGCCAGGATTTTTTCTATCGCCGAATCTCTTCCCTGAATTACATCCGGGTACCGCATGAATTCTCCGAGACCGGCGATGCGGGAATTCCTCAAAAGGGGGATCAGATCCCGGCTCTCCAGGACTCCTCCGGCAGAATCGAAATCGCTGACGGGTACGCAGGACGGAACCAGGAAGATAATATCCAAGGCGGTCCTTTCGGCGGCCCGAAGCATATACTCCAGACCGGGTAAGCCCCAGACATTTACGATTTCATGGGGATCCGCTAGGATCGTGGAAGTCCCATGGGGAACGAGAAGCCGGCCTAATTCTTCCGGACTGACAAAGGAAGATTCGATGTGCATGTGGGCGTCGATGAAGCCCGGCAGAAGATACTGGCCCTCGGCGTCTATCACTTCTTTTCCTTCGTAAGTTCCGATGCCGGCGATGTATTCTCCCCAAAGGGCCACATCCCCTTGAATCCATCGGCCGGCGTAGACATCGGCAATGAGGCCGTTTTTAATTACCACATCCCCGGGGATTCTTCCCCGGGCCGCATCAATGAGGCCCTTCAGATTTTTCTTTTTTTCGCTGTTTTTTTTCATCTATTTTTCTTCACCCCTTTTTTTCGCCCCTTTTTTTTCATCCGATTTTGTTGAGATCCTTTATCTTTTGAGAACCCGCATCGCCTATAAGCCCCACCAGAAGATACTTTCCGGTGCCGGGTTCCCGAATATATTCTTTTTGCAGAGTGAAATGTTTAATTTCTCCCGCGCTTCGGACGTGCATTCGGGGGCCGTTGCATTGCCAAAGATCCTCTCCGATGCGGATGTGCCGTTCATCCTGATGAGAAATGGGAAGATCCGCCTGAATAAGGGCGTTGACTTCGGCCTCGATAGTTTCCAGGGAAACTTCAAGTTTCGGCGGATTTTGGAAACAAAAAACAAAGCCCCGGCGGACATCCGAATGCTGGAAAGCTTCGGTAAGGCCATGTTTGTGCATGACGAATTCGCAAAGATCCTCCGCGCTGTGAATCATCTTCCGGAAGGCCAGGGACTTGAACACCACCTCCGCGATATCCCCCGGTTCGGGACCGAAAATCGTAGGCCGGGTGATGATAACCTCCTCCCCGATGCCGATGAGTAAATCCGCATTCCGATTCAGCAGAGAGTAAATGAGATCAAAATGTTCCACAATAACCCGTTTCCCAAGTTCCACGGCCCGGAGAATCCCTTCAGCGAGAACGTGCTTCTGCGTAAAGGCCCCTTCAAAATGAATATCCAGATGATACGTATGGGCGTTGTAAAAACCGGTATCGGCCTCGTCCACATCCAGAAGAGGCAAGGGACGGATATTAACTCCTTCGTCGTCATTGGTCAGTTCCAGGCCGGGAAACATACCCTTGATGATCATGCTTTTGCCGGACCCAGCCTGCCCGATAACCCCAATGAGATTATCAAAGGGACTTAAATACTGTTGAGCTATCTGCATCCCCAGTTCCGCCATGCGCTGAAAACCCCGGGGCGCAAAAAATATCGAATAAAGGTGGCTTTTCTGCATTCGATCTGAAAACATCGTTTCTCCTTCCTTTTTTGGTTTCGGCCCTGGAACCCGAAACCCGGGGCCCTCCGCCTTATTTCTCTTCTTTATATACCGATTTTACCCTAAGATCAAGCCTCCGGAAAAGGTTTTTCCTTTCCCGGACCTCCCAAGAACTTTCCGGGAAATCCCAAGAAGTTTCCTGGACCTCCCAAGAACTTTCCAGGACCTCCCAAAAAGTTTCCGGGACCTCCCAAGAACTTTCAGGGACCTCCCAAGAAGTCTCCGGGACATCCCAAAAAGTTTCCAGGACATCCCAAGAACTTTCCAGGACCTCCCAAGAACTTTCCAGGACCTCCCAAACTGCGGCGGACGGCGGTTTTTACAACTGAGGAATTCACGCTGAAAACGAAGTTTACAGCGGATGTGTTCACCCAGACCGTCGGCAGGGGCGTAAGGTCAATGGATGAGTTCGTCGCGTCGATGAGTCCGATTGCGGAACTGTCCGCATCAGTGAGCCCGGGCTTTGACGAAGTCAGCGCGGCGATGGCGTTTGCTTCAGCAAAGGACAGACCGCGCAGGCGGAGACGGCGGAACCGGTTGCGCCGGCGGTTCAGGCGTCTGCGGCGGCGCAGGAGGCGGAGTCCCGCTTGATCGCGGTTCTATCAAAAAGGACTGACTCGCTACTTCCCGCAATCGCGCTACCCCTTTCTCATAATAGTCCTCATCCAACTCGATGCCTATCATCCATATGCAATCATTTTCTCCTCTGGACAATGGTATTTGTCTATTAAGTGTAGTAAAGTTTGTTCAAAATTATAACTTTTTTCATGATTTTCTGCATATTTGATTACTTTGATATCATCAATAATTTTATCATATTCAAGAGTTCCCGTGAGAATACGGCTTTCAAAACCATAATTATAGACAATAATTTTATCATCTTCATAAAATTTCTTAAAATACCACCACATTACTTTTCATCCTTAATAAGAGTACCCCAAGGGTATTTTTTATGCGCTTCTATATGCGCTTCTTCATAATTATATCCTTTTTCACGCATAAGTGTCAACTCATATAATTCGTGATGCAATAGCATACTATCGAGTTCATTATATTTGCCTTGTTCTAACCTTTGCCATGCTTGAGCAATCCGCCAATCCGTATCGAACCTTTCAATACGTCCATCCCCGAGGTCATGGATTTCCTCAAAAATATGGTTTCTTATATTAGTAATCTGTATTGTTGAAAAACCGGTATTTTTTGCAATAGCGTCAATATCGCTTTTACTTTTTCTATTTCTGATTGCATTGTAATACTCTTCTGAAAACCTTGTTTGCTCATCGTTATTTTTATCTCGTAATGCTCCGGTAT
>JAIRPY010000020.1 GCA_031256905.1 Spirochaetaceae bacterium | reverse complement strand
GAGCCGGCCGGGTTAGCTTAGCCGGTTTCCTTGTCAGGTTTTTCGTCCGGCGGTTTCCGGGGCGTTGAGGCTTCGCTGGCCAGGGACAGCAAAATCAGCAGAAGGCCGGTCAGAACAATCAGCAGAGGCCACCATCGGATCACAAATTGGGCAAACGAAAAAGGCACAATATTAAACGAAAATACCAGCAGGACCGAACCCAGAAGCACAAAAGCAATAGCCGGCACCACATATCGGATTCTGAATCCGCCATAGCGATGCCAGCCCGCCGGAACCAGAGCCAGCCCGGAAAATACCGAAAGCAGGGGCCAACCTTGCCGTAAGGATACCGGAATAATATTCAGCGCGGAAAAAAGAAGAAATAGGCCCAGCAAAATGAAAAAACCCGCGAAAAAAAGATAAAGCGAACGCTTGTGGAGCTTTATAGCCAATATCGCGCTCAGAGAGCCGAGAAGCACAAAGAAAAACGCCGCCATCACCGAAATGCGGGACGCGCCTTCCATTGTTCCCAGCAAAAACGCGCTCCCTAGGAGCAGGCCCAGTAAACCCAGGATAAAAACATATCTGGCGGCCCGCCGCCGGACCAGGGGAGAACTCATGTTCCTTAGATTACTAAAATTCTTAGAAAAATACAACCCTAGATAAAGCAGAATCCGAGGGACTCCCGTAAGGATAACCATGTACGTAACAGCTTACGCGCCCTACGGGGCGGATGGAATTATCCTTAGAGTGGAGGCGGATCTGCGCCGAGGCATTCCAGGCATCGATATTACCGGCCTGGCCGAAGGCGCGGTAAAAGAAGCTCGGGAGCGGGTCATGGCGGCCTTTCGCAATTCCGGGTATATCTTTCCTCAAGACCGGATTCTCATCAATCTGGCCCCGGCCGGAGTCCGGAAACATGGAGCTTACCTGGATTTGCCCATCGCGCTGGCGGTCATGGCCGCGGCAAAGCTCATTCCGGCTACGGAAAACCTCATGGTCCTGGGAGAACTGGAACTTTCCGGCCGATTGCGCCCCGTCCGAGGCGTCCTAGCCGCGACCGCCGCAGGTCTCCGGGAAGGAATCAACGAATTCATCATCCCTAAAGAAAACGCCCCGGAAGCCGCAATCCTCGCCCCGGGACGCTTTGCCGGAGTTGAAAATTTGACCGAAGCGGTTCAGGCCCTGATAACCCGGGCAAATACCGGGTCCCTGCCGGCCCAAAGTCTTGGAGATTCTGTTCAAAAGGATAAAGCCCCTCCCGGAGACGGCGACTTTGGGGATCTCCGAGGCCAAGGACGATACAAACGCGCGCTGGAAATTGCCGCGGCCGGAGGTCATAACCTCCTGGTCTTCGGCCCCCCAGGGGCAGGAAAAACCATGCTGGCCCGGCGTCTGCCGTCGATTATGCCTCCCCTCACCGCCAGCGAAGCCGTGGAAGTCACCCGCCTCTACAGTCTGGCCGAACAGTTGCAGGATTCGCTTATCGAAGGCCCCCCCTTTCGGTCCCCGCATCACTCGGCAAGCCTCGAAGGTATTTTAGGAGGCGGCAAAAACGTCAAACCCGGGGAAATAAGCCTCGCCCATCTGGGAGTCCTGTTCCTCGATGAAGCCCCGGAGTTTAAATCGAATGTGCTTCAATCCCTCCGGGAACCCCTGGAAGATCGGGTAATTACCATTTCCCGAGCCGAGGGTCCGGTTTTGCTTCCCGCGGATTTTCAGCTTCTGCTGGCGGCGAACTCCTGTCCCTGCGGACGCCTCGGGATCCCCCACCCCGCCGGAGGAACTATCGATAATATCCCCCTAACCGGCGACGCCCGGACCTTAAATTCCTTCGCCGCCGCCGGAGGATGTTTTTGCAGTTCCGAGGAAATATATCGGCATTGGCGCAAATTCGGCGGGGCCCTGCTGGATCGCATCGAACTGCGCATCCCGGTACAATCGACAAGTCCCGCCCAAATGAGTCAGGAGAAAAAAGAAGAAACCAGCGAGACTATATCCCGCCGAGTCCGGCAAGCCGTGGAAATACAGAGAGAACGATTTAAAGAAACAAAGGTCCGCCGAAACGCCCGAATGCCCCCGGGTCTCCTCGATCAATACTGCAGACTTTCCCCGGAGGCGGAGCAGACCTTTTCATCCGCCGCCGGGAAGCTGGGTCTTTCGGGCCGAGCCTTTCATGGAGTGTTACGGGTCGCCCGAACTATCGCCGACTTGGAAGGCAAGGACCCTATTCTGCCGGTGCATATTCTGGAAGCGATTCAGCATCGCCGGCTGGGGGACGATCCCTATGACATCCTAACCTGCCCCCAGACTTAAATTCCCGGGGTCAGCCGGCCGCTTGTTTGAGGGCCTCGGCTTTATCGGTTTTTTCCCAAGCGAACTCGTTCCGCCCGAAATGCCCGTAGGCCGCGGTCTGCCGGTAGATGGGACGCCGCAAACCGAGGGATGTGATAATTCCAGCAGGACTAAGGTCGAAGACCTTAGTCAGGGCTTGCTCGATTCGCTGTTCCGGTGCTTTTCCGGTACCGAAGGTGTCCACCATCACCGATACCGGAAAGGGTACGCCGATAGCATAGGCCACTTCGACTTCGCAACGTTCCGCCAAACCCGCGGCGACTATGTTTTTCGCCGCATATCGCGCCGCGTACGCGGCGGAGCGGTCAACTTTTGTCGGGTCCTTGCCGGAAAACGCGCCGCCGCCATGGCGTCCCATGCCGCCGTAGGTGTCCACGATAATCTTCCGCCCGGTAAGTCCCGTATCTCCGAAGGGGCCCCCCACTACAAACCGCCCGGTGGGGTTCACAAAGTATTTTGTATCCCTCCGCAAAAGCCCGGTAGGTTCAAGAATGGGCTGGACGATGCGGCGGATAAGGGTTTCCCGGATTTCTTCGTAAGAAATGCCGTCGTCATGCTGGTGAGAAAGGACTACCGCGGCGATGCCGATGGGTTTATGCCCCTCGTATTCGACAGTAACTTGGGTTTTCGCATCCGGTCTGAGCCAGGGAATCTGCTTGGTTTTCCGCATTTCCGCCGCCCGGCGCAGGATTTTGTGCGCTAAGGTTATCGGCAGAGGCATCAGCTCTTCGGTTTCATTACAGGCGAAGCCGAACATCATGCCCTGATCCCCCGCGCCCTGCTGACCCTTGTATTCATCCAGGCCGGATCCCGACACGCCCTGACTTATATCCGGGGATTGGCTGTGAATCATATCTAAAACGGCCATAGATTGGTAATCCAATCCGTAGGCCGGGTCCGTGTAGCCGACTTCCCGGGCAACTTCCCGCACCACCGCCTGAAAATCCACAAAGGTTTGGGTGGTAATTTCACCGCCCACCAGGACCAGCGAAGTTGACGCAAAAGTTTCGCAGGCGACTCGGCTTTGGGGATCATCCTGCAAGCAAGCATCGAGAATGGCATCCGAGATCTGATCGCAAAGCTTGTCCGGATGCCCTTCCCCTACTGATTCGGAGGTAAAAAAATACCGTCGAGGTTCCATATTTTTTCCTTTCTTTTTACTCTTTTCTTTTTACTCTTTTCTTTTTTCTATCGATGTTTTTTTCCTGAGTACATCGCGTTTTTCAAGTGTACCGATTTCCCCGTAGTTCTGCAAGATATGCGGCTTTGTCGCGGGACCGCATTAGGGCTTCGCCGATCAGCACGGCGTCAACGCCGCCGGCTTCCAGCGCGGCGACCTCGGCGCGGGAGCGGACG
>JAIRPY010000137.1 GCA_031256905.1 Spirochaetaceae bacterium | reverse complement strand
GTTGCAAGAACCGCGCACAGCCGGATTGATTTGTGCATACAAGCCTCCTTCAAAAATAAAAAGACGCAACGAACCCGTTGCGTCTTCATGACGTTTCCCGCCGTCATTCTATGACGGTCCGATATATACGCGGAATTTTTCTATTCCGGTTTAAGTATAACTTCGTGTTATATTTCTTTAAAATATACGAGTATGAAAAAAATGTCAAGCCTTAAAAGGCTCAGACCCTCAAAAAATATCGGACCCTTTTCGCCCCGCCTTATAGGTTTGCGGATCTTGACATATTTGGGAGCAGGTTATATTATAAAGTTTATGGCAGAAGATAATGAGTTTCTTACGGACGTTGATTTCGGGCAGTACCGGACGTTGATTTATAACGAGAGCGGCATCCATTTTACATCGACGAATCGTTCTATCCTGGAGAGCAGGCTGAAAGAGCGGCTTCGGGAGAAAGGGCTGGATTCGCCTCGCTCCTATTACCTTCTTATTTCCAAAAATTCGGAGGAACTCAAGGATTTTCTTGATTCGGTGACCACGAATTTGACTCATTTTTTCCGTAATGACGCTCATTTCAAGGCTTTGGAAAATTTTGTGATTCCGGAACTGCTCAAAATAAAACAGGGTACGCCAAATCCTACGTTGAAAGTATGGAGCGCGGGTTGTTCCACCGGGGAAGAGCCGTACTCTATAGCCATGCTTATGTCCGAAATTCTGCCGCCGCCCGGCAGGTTTGAGATTGTCGCCAGCGACATAAGCCTGAAGTCCCTGATGGAAGGGCGCAAAGGCTTTTACGGGGATGCCCGCATCGAGGGCATCCCTGAAGGGTATCTGAGAAAGTACTGCACCCGTCTTGAAGGGGGGTATCAATTTAAGCCGGAGATTATGGGGAAGATTCGATTCGATTACCACAATCTCAAGCATGATTCCGGGCAACGCAATGTGGATCTGGTATTATGCCGAAATGTTATCATTTACTTTGACGAAGTCGCCCAGCTTGAGGTGATAAAACGTTTTTGGGAGGTTATGGCTCCTAAATCATTTTTGTTCATCGGACATTCCGAGTCTCTTTTCGGGATGGATACCAAATTTGAATTTGTAAAGACCCAATGGGCTACTTTTTATAGGAAATACATCTGACAGGATATATGCATTGCCTTGGGTATGCAGGACGTCGGGATTAGAGGAGTTTGAATTTGGCTGATAATATTGGAGTATTGATTGTGGATGATTCGGCTTTGATGCGGAATATCATCGGCAAAATGGTGGAGGACACTCCGGGGCTTACGGTGGCGGAAAAGGCGATGAACGGCCTTTTCGCGCTCCGGAAGATTCCCCGGGTAAACCCGGACGTAATTGTCCTCGACCTCGAAATGCCTGAAATGAACGGCATCGAATTCCTGAAGGAACGAAAAAAACTCGGGATCTCCATACCGGTGATCATCCTCTCATCCATAGCCAGCCGGGGCGCGGAAACTACCATGGAAGCCCTTTCCCTGGGAGCCAGCGACTTCATCCATAAACCCGACGCCAGCATCCAAGACCTCCAGACCGTCAAAGCGGTCCTCACGGATATGCTCTTGGGCTACGGCGGCAAATACCGGCGCAGTGAAGGCAAAAAAGTCGCGCCCCAAGATTACACCAAAAAAATGGAAGCCGCGTACCCTATCGCTATGCCCCCTCAGGCAGAGGGGCTGAAAGCTCCTCCAGTCTCCGTCAAGCAAAATCCCGCAAAATCCGGGCCTCCTCTGCGGAAACCGGGCAAAATCGAAATCATCGCCATCGGCATTTCTACCGGGGGACCTGACGCTCTGCGGGTAGTCTTCTCCAAACTCGATCCGGACTTCACGGTCCCCATCGTGGTGGTTCAGCATATGCCGGCGGGCTTCACGAACGAATTCGCCAAAAGCCTCGACCGCATCTGCCCCATGGAAGTAAAAGAAGCCGAAGAAGGGGACCTCATCAAACCGGGACGAATTCTCATCGCCCAGGGAAACAAGCATCTCGAAGTAGAACGCCGATCCCTCGCGGTGATAGCTCATCTCTCAGAATCGCCTTTGGTCAGCGGACATCGGCCCTCCGCGGATGTGCTGTTCGCCTCCGTCGCCAGGGCCTATTCAAACCACGCCATGGGCGTTATCATGACCGGCATGGGCCGAGACGGCGCGGAACAACTCGGGGCCGTCTACAAAGAAGGCGGTATTACCCTCGGTCAGGACGAAGCCAGCGCAGTAGTTTACGGTATGCCGAGAGTAGCTTTCGAACTAGGGCACGTAATGGAACAAGTACCCCTCGAAAGAATGGCCAGCCAAATATGTTCTTTAGCTAAAGCCTCCCGCTGAACCGGCGGCGGGTTTAGGATTGCGCGGAAATGCGCCAGCGTCCCTCGGAACGCTCGAACTTGGACGCGCTCATCTGAATCTGCCGGCCGTCTTCCGCGACGAGTTTCGCCTTCCCGATAACCACGTTTACTTCCAACACTTTCCAAACCGTTCCGTCATAGGTAATTTTGCATCCCTCCGGAGGAAGTAAACGGCGTTGTTCATGGTAAAAGCCGTGTTCGTAGGCAAGACAGCAGAGCAGTCGGCCGCAGGGGCCGGATATTTTCATGGAATTCAGGGATAGATTTTGGTCTTTTGCCATTTTTATCGAAACGGGCTTGAGCTTATCCGAGACGCTGTGGCAACAATACCCCCGGCCGCAGACTCCCAGGCCCCCGATTTCCCGGGCTTCGTCCCGCACTCCGATTTGGCGCAGTTCGATGCGGGTTTTGAAGACGCTCACCAGGTCCTTCACCAATTCCCGAAAGTCTACCCGGCTGTCGGCGGTGAAAAAAAAGATGATTTTCGACTCTTCTAAAAGATAGTGAACCGAAACGAGTTTCATGGCGAGGCCATGGAGAGCGATTTTTTCCCGGCAGAGGCCGAAGGCTTCGGCTTCGCTCCGCTTGTTGGCTTCGGACCGTTCCAGGTCTTCCGGGGAGGCCCGGCGGCTGATGCGGGTGATGTCAGCCTCCTGAGTTCTGACGTCCTGGGATACTCCGCCGATAACCTGGGCCAAATCCCGGCCGTACCGGGTCGGCACGAGAACCATCGCTCGGGGCGGCAGTTCTTCTCCCGCGTAGGCGGCCAGAAAGGTTTCATTGGAATACAAAAGCCGGAGCCGGTAAATCGGCGTGTCCGGGGCTATCGGCTCCAGCTCCTCCCGGATAGGCACAATTACCGTGGTCCGATCCGCCTCATCCGAATCCTCTAGGGTGAAAAATTCCTCATCCGTCATGGTTTTTCCGTTATTTTTCATTGGATAATATCAACCAACAAGCCGGTAATCTCCTCAAGCCGCCGGAGAATCTCAAGTTGAGAAGCCTGCCCCGCCAAAATCCCCGCGGCTAACTGCTCCAGCTTAAGGTCCACCACTTGAAGGATGGTGAAATTCTTCCGTTTTAGTAAATTTTTGCCGCTCACCTGCTTTTCCGCGGTGTAACAATGGCCCACCACGTAACTCAAAAACTGCCGGACCGCTTGTTTATATCGCTTAATCTCCTCCGGCAGAGGACGGTTTTTCAGTTCATCCCCGGCGATGTGAACCTCATCGAGCAGAGTTTTCAGGGTTTCCTCGGAAAAAGGTTTTTCCCCGATTTCCGGTACGTCCGGAGCCCGGACCAGGCGCTCCAAAAGACCCGCAAACCGCACTCGGCCCGCCGGAGCTTTCTCTTTTGCGCGTTTTCCCTCGGGCTTGATCCCAAAATAGGCCCCGGGATTTAGAAAAACAGAAGAATCGATCTTAGTCATGCTTGCTCCTATCTAACCCGGAAAAATTACCCCGGTTTTGAATGCCCGGAGAGAACCGACTTAATCCGGCGGGCGTCCTGCTGTTCCGCGACGGCTTGGTCCCATTGCTCGTCGTTTTGGCAGACCCTTACTCGGCCATGGACGAGACACCCTTCATCGGCTTGAATCCGGCGGGTGATCACATCCCCCAGAATCAGCGCGCTGGACAGAATAATAACCCGCTCTTTCGCCACAATATCCCCGGACACCACGCCTCCAACGGTAATCGCTGTGCCCCGGACGCTGCTTTTAAGCCGGGCTTTCTCGCTGATGTAGACCCGTCCCTGGGCCTCCACGTCTCCCTGCACGTTGCCGTCAATCCGGGTAAAACCCGCGGATTCAATGACGCCCTTTACCGTTGTACCGGGTCCCACGAGGGTGTTCACCGAGTATTCTTTTCGATTCCAGTTCGGCATGATGCTCCTTACCGAGTGAGATTAGACCGGATGTTGATGTACTTATACGGATCCACCACATCCGACCCAATATGCACTTCATAGTGCAGATGGGGCCCCGTGGAAAGTCCGGTGTTGCCGATGTACCCAATGATTTCCCCTTGTTGCACTCGTTGCCCGGTCTTCACCCGAATCGTAAGCATATGCGCATACCGAGTGTAAAATCCATGCTTATGCTTGATAATAACGTTATTCCCAAATCCGCTGTGCTCATAATCCACCGTAACCACCTGTCCATCTGCAGTTGCCACAATAGGGTCTCCCTGTCGGTACGTCGAAATATCCACTCCCTTGTGAATGTAATACTGACCCGTAAAAGGATTTTCATTCTGGCCGAAAAACATCGAAATGTGACCGATACCGCCCTTTATAGGCCAAATACTGGGAATTTCCGTGAGAAGCGCGCTTTGGGAATTCAGCAGAACCCCAATCTCCTGAATAGGCTCCACCGCCGAGGAAAGATAGTCGGAAAGCTGTCTGACTCTGTACACTTCCTGCAAAACTCCATCGGGAGTCTCCTGAATATCGAAAAATGACGATAAATCGCCCCCAAAAGCGTTAGGATTGGCTCGCCCCCCGGGGTCCTTGCCCAAACCCGATAACGTACCGGAAAGCGCGGTCTCAAAGCCCCGGGCCTCCCGGAGAAGGTGCGCAGTCTCATCCCGGAGCTGATCCAGACTCGCCTGGGTTTCCTGAAGCAAACTGTCCTTATCCGCAAAATTCCCCTGGGGAGTGTAGTTATAGGATGCGCCATACCAAAAAAAAGCCCCCATAGCCGTCGCCAATATAATAAGAAAACAAAGTATCGAGATCACACTGATATGCAGATTGTACACTTTCCGTTCCGAATGGGGAACCAGGACAATAGTATATTGATAGATAAGAATCTTGCGGAGGCCCTTTCCCAGAGCAAGGATCCGATTGCCAGTATAGGCCAATACCATCTTACCCTTTTGGACTACCCGATTTTCAAGTTTTTTATATGCATGGACCGAAGCCACAGTATACCTCTTCTATATAATGTATCATAAACCATACCAAAGACCTCAAAAAATGTCAACATTCTTGTCTTTTATGTCTGGCACTTTAGTGCCAGACATAAAAGTGAAGCAGGAAGTGTATTGATGCCTTATAGGGATTTATGAGACCCTTACGCATACTTATAGACGGGGCGACGTATCATGTCACCTCCGAAATCAACCGAGGCAACTATGATTTGCAGGAGCCTCGGTTCAAG
>JAIRPY010000130.1 GCA_031256905.1 Spirochaetaceae bacterium | reverse complement strand
GTAACGCTGTCCGATAAAGCTCGGCGGGAAGGTATTTTATCGCTGGAGGCGGAACGGGATTTCGCTCTGTTCGCAGAAGACGATATTTTTGAATACGCGCTTCCCCTCGTTATTGACGGTGAAAAACCTGAGTATATCAGCTCTCTGCTGGACAACATGATAGAATCTGAGCATGACCCGTGGAAACGGAAACTTATGCGGGCCAAAAAAACAGCCGCGCTATCCATACAAACCGGCGAGAACTCCCGCGTAATAACCCTGAAACTGCTGTCCTATTTCGACAGCCATGTCCGCGACCTGGTAAAATAGTATTCCGGGATGGTCGGAAATTCTTAGGATAAAAAGAGGCCTTATTATCATATTGACAAAATAAAATATTTCTTTATATACTTCATTTCATGAAATATTTTGCGCTTCTCTACTGTCTGCTTTTTCTAATTTTCTCCGCTTTTACGGAAAGCAGGTATACCTATAGCTTAGAAAAAGAAATACTGCTTGGCACTCTTGCTTTGGGCGTCAGTATACCATCCCTTTTTATTCCCGATTCTCCCGGGAAAGATATATCATCTGATAAAAACAGGGTTAACGCTTTCGACCGGAATCTTATGTTTTCCTATAGTAAACCCCTCGGTATTGCCGGAGATGTAGCCGTCTATGGATTGGCGGTTTCGCCGATTATATCTCTGATAGGAAATATAACTGATCTCAACGCGGTAGTAACGTATACTATCATGTATGGCGAAGCTATGCTCCTGACTTTCGGAACTACGGAAATTATCAAAAAAGTAAGCGGACGAAACCGTCCGTACACCTATTTTGACGGCCTTCCGGCAGGTTTGGAAAAGGATTACTACAAAAGTTTTCCATCCCGACATACCGCAATAGCGTTTATGTCCGCCGGTTTCTTGAGTTCCACGTTTTTCATGGAATATCCTGATTCGGCCTGGAAGATTCCGGTGATCGCCGGAAGTTACGGGCTCGCCGCCGGCATAGGCGCGCTCCGCATTGCTTCGGGGAATCATTTTCTCACCGACGTTCTTGCCGGAGCCGCCATCGGTTCCCTCTACGGCTGGCTGATTCCCTTCCTGCATCTCCGGAAAAAAGACATCGACAGTTTTGCAGTCACTCTGACGGCCCACGGATTTCTGCTGAACTTACGTTTATAAACCTTAAATGCAGAAAAGGTCACTGAGAATACACGCCAGTAATGACGATGTCGCTCCAGAGCGATGAATAGGCCTCTAACCCCCCGGCGGCTTCTTCCCAAAGGTTTTGCAAGGCGTAGTCCCGAGGGCGAACTACGGTTCTGCCGTAAGGATCCATCTGAGAGAGCATTCCCGGACCCCGGGAAAACACAATCCGCTGATTATCCGCGTTGCCGAAGTAATACGTCGCCGGATCCCGGGGAAGCGCGAAATCTTCCGGAGAAGCCCCGGCGCCCAACGCCGGATCAACCGGCGCCCACCCAACGCCGTCAACCCAAAATTCCGCCCAGTAATGCCGAACCGCCTGACGGGACTTGGTCACCAAAACTCCGGCCAGAGGAATCGCCGGAACATCTACGGCCCTCGCCAACGCGCAAAACAACAGAGCTGTCGAATAGGCATCCCCCTGCTTCTCCGGGAGAACCTCTAGGGGTCCCCCGCGAAACTGAGTATACCGAACCTCTTTGATAAGCCATTCGTATAGTTTTCGCACCTTTTCGTAGGAATTTTGCTCATTGCCGGACAAGGCTTTAGCGAGGGCCGTCACTTCCGGGGCCTCCGACGGAATAAGCGGCGACGGCAAAGTATGTACCGCCTGAATAGGCGAAGTCCCCTCGGATTTTAAGGGCGGATTCTTGAAATTCGACTCCACCGCGTATACATCCACCGCGTAGGATATACTCACCCTTAGATTCTCCTCAGATTTAAGATCCGATAACTGAAAAAGCGCGGTTCCTTGATAGGGATATATAAAAGGTTCCCGGCTGAAAACCGGCGCCGCGGCAATCCGCTGGGAAGCCGAATCTCCCGGCTGAGGGACCCAAAGGTACAAAACATTCGGGGATTTTGCGGCTTGGACATGAATATCCACCGAATAGGAAATTGTGTAGTTCCGCTTTTCTTTGAAGGTTTTTGCGCCGAAATTGTCAGTTACCGTGAAAGCCAGGGAACCCGAGGTCTTCCGGGGGGTCCGGACTTCGAGAACCCCGGAGGACGCGCCGTCCGGGACGCGGACCTGGATTTCTCGATCCGTCCACAGCTCGTAGCCGAAATCAGAAGCCGAGACCTCGACCCTAAGGGACTGACCTTCCCCGGATAGAAGGCCCGCCGGGGGTTCCCCGGGCCGGGTAAAAAATACGCCGCCGGTTTCCCTCGAAGAGCCGAAGCCGCTTCCTTCAATCGTCACCAAAGAACCGATGGGACCCGATGCCGGCTTCACCCCGGTGATAATAGGCCCCAGGCTTCGGCCGTTATTTTGGGTAAATCTGGGGATGCTGACCCGATTCGTAAGGAGTAAGGGATTGCTCTTTTTGCCGTCCCGATGCACGTACAGCAACCCGGTCCCGCTAAATTCCGGGGTCCGGATGCGGATCTGGTCGTTCTGCCAACTGAGGTACGACGCAATAGTCGGAGGAGTTCCGGCTATGGTTATATAGGACCCGCCTCGTTCTTCCCCGAAGCCGGTACCGGAAATGGTAAGGATCTCCCCGGCCGACCCGATCCTCGGCTCCATCGAAAGAAGAACCGGTTTTTCTTCTTTACATGAGAAACATGAGAAAAAAAGAACCAAAAGGGTACAAAGGAAAAGTCTCATGAAGCGGGCTTGGTTTTTTCCTCTCCGGCCGGAGCCGGTTCTTCCGGGACCGCGGCCGCCGCATAGGGATGCATCTGAATCTGAATTTCGATGCGGGCTTCTCCGCTTTTCTCCCCTTTTTCTAAGGAAACCGACCCTAAGGGGAAAAAATAAATAAGCTCCCCAAAGGCCAAGGGAATGGTCTGCAACGTCGTCTGATACCGAATTCCCTCGTTAGGCACATCAATCCAAATTTGCCCCTGAGCTACGAGCATATTATGCCCATCCTCCCGAAGATAAGGGGTAAACTGCACAGCAACTACGATATTCGCGCCCACAAGTTTCAAACCGACAGGTCTTCCGGGGATGGTTACCTTGGAATTTGCCGAATTCCACACCTCTTCCTGATTTTTTTCCACCACCCGGGCGACGATATTCAGCACCACGGCCCGTTCTTTGAGCCCCGGCAGGAGTTCCTCAAGGGAAAACTCCTGAGCTTTCGCGCCGGCCGCGAACACCAAGAATACGCTTACTGCGGGAAAGAGGCGGTTTCTCATCATCGGGACCCTACACTCCGGGAGTAATCCGCGGCTTTAATGATGGCCGGCTCTCCGCTGGCGGAAAAATTGCGGCTCTCCGGCAGACGGATGATCACCAGGTCCGGGCTGTCCTGACTGCCCAGGTATTGCAGGACCTCGTTCATATTCGAGACCGGCACAATACCCTGAACATCCATCATACCGGTACCGGAAACCACATCCTGCCCGGCCGGGACCGCCGGAGCCGGCGGCCGAAGCGCAACGAAGAGCAAAATCCCGCAGATCGCCGCTCCCGCCGCGGCGGCCGCCGGCAACGGGATCGTTATACTCCGGCGCCAGAGGCGCCGGCGGCCGCGAATTGCGGTATGGAGGGGACGTATTTTCTGCCATACCCGTTCCTGCGGAGCTTCGACATTCGGGGTCCCTGCTTTGAGAAGCTGAGAACACCCTTTGAACCGCTCAAGGTCAGCCCGGCACTGCGGACACGCCTCGATGTGGATTTCCAATTTCTCTTTCCATGGAGAAGGCAGTTCTCCATCAAAGTAGACTGAAAGAATATGACTATCAGGACACATACGAAACCATCCTTATCAAAAAACTCAAGCAAGAATATAGGTTAGCCTTCGGTTTTACCGCTTCGGGGTCCGAAATTTTCGGCGGTTAGAAGGGCGGCTAACCGTTCCCGGGCTCGGAACACCCGAACTTTTACATTTCCCTCGCTGATGCCGAGGGCCCGTCCGATTTCTTTATAATTCAGTTCGCCGTATTCTTTTAGTATCAGCACTATGCGTAAATTATCCGGCAATTTTGCTAAGGTTTCCTGAATTTCTTGTTGGGTCTGCTGTTTTATCAGGATGTGTTCTCCTGTTTCTTGGACCCGGGAGTCTTCTCGGAAAGCCCTTTGGTATATTTTGCGTTCCCTATTCTTTCGTTTCGCGTAATTCAGAGCGGCGTTTTTAACCACCCGAATGAGCCAATACTTTGCCTCTTCGGGGTTGGGAAAAACCATTTGTTTCTCGTACAGCCGGAAAAAGGCCTCCTGACAGAGGTCTTCCGCGGCTTCTTCGGTCCCGGCGATGCGGTAAGCTACCCTGAACAGGACCGGAAATACCGCGTCATAGAGCCGCCGGAATTCGGTTTGGGATATTTTACCGCCCTCTTTTTCTGAAAACAATCGTTACACCCAATCGTTACACCTTATCCCGGCGCCATACGGTGCCGTCCGGACGGTCCTCCAGCAGGATGCCCTGGGCTTTCAGACTCTGCCGAATCGCATCGGCTTCCGCGAAATTTTTTGCCTGTTTCGCCGCGGTCCGTTTTGCGATAAGCCGCTCAATTTCATCCCGGATTTCAGAAGATTCGGTCTCCTTCCGGCTGGTCCGCAAGCGTTCGGCTTCGTTCCGCAGATTAAGCCCAAGAATACGGTCCATCTCAAAGGCTCCTTCCAGGTCCGCCACCGGGTCCCGAATCAGCCCCCACAATTCGGCCAGTCCTCGAGGGGTGGCAAGATCGTCGTCCAAGGCGCGGTCAAAGGCGTCAAGGTAGGACCGGGTTTTGTCCGGCGAATCCCCCGGGACGGACCTTCGTTCTATAATACGTTCCATGAGGGATTTTCGGGCGTTTTTTGCGCTTTCCAAAGCCTGATACGAAAACTGAAGCTGACTGCGGTAATGCCCGGTGAGCAGAAAATACCGGTAATCCAGGGGACTGTATCCCGCATCGATGAGGCTTTGCAGAGTGAGGAAGCCTCCGGCGGATTTCGACATTTTGCCCTTATCCAGCACGAGAAACTCATTGTGTACCCAACACTGCACCCAGGGATGCCGGCCTGTGGCGGCTTCGCTTTGGGCGATTTCGTTGGTGTGATGAATAGGAACGTGGTCGATGCCTCCGGCGTGAATATCAAAGGTTTCTCCCAGGTACTTGATGCTCATAGCCGAACATTCAATGTGCCACCCCGGATAGCCTACTCCCCAGGGGCTGTCCCAAAGGAGCGCCTGGTTTTCAAATTTACTTTTGGTAAACCAGAGCACAAAGTCTTGGGGATTTCGTTTATGTTCGTCCACTTCGGTGCGGGCCCCGGCTTTGAGGTCCTCCAGACGCAGACGGGCGAGTTCGCCGTACCGGGGGAATTTGGCAATATCGAAGTAAAGATTCCCTCCGGCCGAATAGGTGTACCCCTTTTCTTCTATCCGTTTGATGAGGGCTATCATATCGGGAATATGCTCGGTGGCTTTGCATACCACATCCGGTTTGACGATGTTCAGCCGTTCCAGGTCCTGAAAAAAGGCTTGGGCGTAAAACTCCGCGATTTCCAGCACGCTTTTTCCCCGTTCTTCTGCGGTTTTTACCATTTTATCGTCTCCGTTGTCATTATCTCCCGACAAATGACCCACATCGGTTATATTCATCACATGGGTCACTTTTAAGCCTTTGCGCCGCAGGGTTCTTACCAATACGTCGTGCAGTACATAGGCTCGCAAATTTCCGATGTGAGCGTAATTATACACCGTAGGACCGCATCCGTAAAAGCCGACCGTACCGGGAACCAGGGGCTCAAAAGACTGCATCCGCCGCCCCAGGGTATTAAATAACGTCATAACGCCCCTTTGCGCTATATTTCACATCATCCTCCAGAATGAAAACTTTTTTTAGTGTAGCATAGGGAGCCGCCCAATGCAAGAGGGATTGTCCTGGAAGGACTCAGAACTTGGGAGGAGGTGCTGAAAATACACCGGAATGAGGCCCTTTGGGATTCTTTGAGGCGGATCTGGAGGTTATTTCAGGAAACCCCGGAGGATGTTTCAGAAAAGCTCGGCTCCCTGCCCCGGATACGGCAAAAAAGCAGGGCCCTTTATTCTGGAACATTGTGGGAAAATAAAAATTTATCGGTTTCTTTGATAATCATTTCAAAATTGGAAAAATTTGTTTTTGTCTTTGGCAGAGATTGCAAAAAAAAGGCGCCGTAACGTTTGTGCAGAATTCGTCCGTCCAGCACGGCCACGACTCCCCGGTCGCTGGAGCGGCGCATCAATCTGCCGAAGCCCTGCTTAAATTTCATCACCGATTCGGGCAGAGAAAGATCCATGAAGGCGTTGCCGCCGCGCTGTTCGATAGTTTCGCATCGGGCTTCAAACACCGGGTCGGTGGGAGCCTTAAAGGGCAGACGGCAGAGAATCACCATCCGCAGAGTGTTCCCCGGCGCGTCCACTCCTTCCCAAAACGAATCCGTAGCGAACAATACGCTCTTTTCATCCTGAAGAAATTTCTGCAAAAGCCGGTTCCTATCGTCGTCGCCCTGTTTAAGACAGAGAATTCCCTGTTCTTGCAAAAGGGGCAGGGCCGCGGTATACGCGCTTCTCAGGGCTTCATAGGAAGTAAATAAGGCCAAGGCAGAACCTTTCGCGCAGAGCATTAGGGCCGGCACCGCTTGGTCCACAAAGGCGCGGTAAGTTTTCTCATCCGGCAGAGGCGCGTCCCGAGGCGCGGCAAGCAACACCGCAGTCGAATAGGGAAAAGGCGATGGAAATTGCCCGGTAAGAATTTCCCGATCTACCGCCAAAGCAAAACCGGAACGGCCTTTCCAATACTCAAAGGCCTGGTTTACCGTTAAGGTGGCGGATACGCAAATTACGGTTTTATTCGGCTTGAACAACGCTTCTTTGAGGGAAGACGCGACATCTATCGGGGTTATCCGGAAAATCATCCAGGCCTCCCCCGGAACGCTTCCGGAACGGCGTTCCATCCAGATGACTTCTTCAGGATGATTCTTAAAATCGATAAAGGCCGAACATACCTTTTCAACGGCGTCAAACCGCCGGAGAATAACCCGAATATCCCACAGCAGAGTTTCGTAATTTTCCTCGGGAAGGGCGGAAAGCAGAGGCCCCACAAAATCAAGCAGAGCCAGCAGTGCCTTTTTCAAGGCCCGGAGGCCCGGAGTAAGTTTCTCCTCGATAAGCCCTTCCTTTAGGCGAGTCAGCCGGAAAACCCCATCGGTTTTGCCGAGTTCCAGCCCCGCCTTATCCAGCGCGTCCGCGCAGTCCCGTACATCCTGAATCCCGGCTTCCAGTTCCGCCAGCTTTTCCTCGCCTTGATCAGAAAGCAGGCGGAGGAGCAGGCCCTGCTTCTGCCCCCGGCGTTTCCGGTACAGCCGGCCGAGTTGATGGTATATACCGAAGCGGCTGAACTCTTTGGAAAAAAACGAAGTCGCCGAAGCCTCCAGAGTATGGGCCTCATCCAGAACGATGCGGGCGTAGGGCGGCAATACGACGGTCCCGGCGTATCCCGCGCCCTCATGCCGGGCGGCCAAGTCGGCAAACAAAAGATGATGATTTACCACGAGAATCCGGGCGTCCGCGCAGGCCTTCCGGAGGGCCAGCACAAAACATTGTTCCCGGTCAGGACATCGGGCGCCTAAACACGAATCCGCTTCCGAGCAGATCTTAGACCACAAGGCCTCCGCCGGAGTAAAAGTAAGATCGGAACGGCCTCCGGTAGGGCTTGTTTTAGCCCATTCCGCTACTTTTTGGAGGTCCCTGTAGTCGTTATCGTCAAACATATACCGTTCCCTCAAAGCGTCGTCCAGTCGGCGGAGGCAGAGATAATTTCCTCGGCCCTTTACCAAAACGACTTTGAGTTTTTTCCCCAGACCCGACATGACCAAAGGGATGTCTTTTTCGTAGAGTTGCTGTTGCAAAGGGATGGTCGCGGTGGAAAGGATGACCCGCTCGTCGTTGAGAACCGCGTAAGATAAGGCCGGCAGGAGATACGCGAAGGATTTCCCTACTCCGGTTCCGGCTTCCGCGGCGATGAGCGCGTCCTCGTTGAAGCCCCGGATAATCAGCCGCATCAGGTCGAGTTGGGAGGTTCGGTTTTCGTACCCGGGCAGACGTTGGGCGATAACTCCCCCGGCTTCCAAAGCCCGGAGGATAATACCGGCATCCAGCTTTTGGGCTTCGGCCATTGCTACAAAACGTTGGGGATAACCACGAAATTACCGTCCCGGTCTTCGGCATTATCCAGCAGATTTTCCCAAGAAAAGGCTTCCCCGCGGTCGGACCGGAAATGCCGGGAATCCACGGTTAAGCCCGGGGCGGCTTCGAGATTCTCATCGGCCTCCAGCATGAGGGCGAAAAAATCGAGCATCTGCTCAAAGGATGAAACCGCCCCGGCCAATTCCCCCTCATCCAGGGGCAGATGCGCTAACTGAACAATTTCCTGTAAATCTTCAAGGTTCATGGGAAAATATTCTCCTATTTAAGGATACTCTGTCAAGTTCATGTCCAGATTCGCGGCACGAGGGACTCGAACCCCCTACCTGCTGCTTAGAAGGCAGCTACTCTATCCGGATGAGCTAGTGCCGCATTTTTTTACTATACCCCAAATCAATAGATAATGCAAGGCCGAAGGAGCCGAAAGCCAACGCTTGGGCTTCGGCGTTCCGGGGCGTCGTAACTGCGGGCGGCGGACCGTAAGTGCCGGGCAGGGTAGTTCCAGCTTCCGCCTCGGATGACCCGGTTCTCTCCCGAAACCGGCCCCGCCGGATCCCGCTGAACCGTAATCGAATACTCGCCGTACCAATCCCAGCACCATTCGTAAACGTTGCCGTGCATATCGTATAAGCCCCAGGGATTCGGCGGAAAACTGCCCACCGGAGTAGTTCGGCGGCGGTACGTCCCGGGAGGCGCGTCGGCGGAGCCGTTGTAATTCGCCTGATCCGGACGGATCCGCCGGCCCGTGTGAAATGCGCTGGTAGTTCCGGCTCGGCAGGCGTATTCCCATTCGGCTTCGGTGGGGAGGCGATAGCCGTCCGCGGTCCGGTCCCAAACCGCCCGGTCCCGATGCAGGATATAAGCCGGAGTAAGGCCTTCCCTAAAACTCCGGGCGTTACAGTACCCGGCGGCTTCAAACCATGTGACCTGCTCGACAGGCAGATGCTCTCCGGAGAATAGGCTTGGATTTGTGCCGGTTAGGGCTTGATATTCCCCTTGGGTTACCGGGTATTTTCCCAGATAAAACCCGCTTATCTGCACTTGGTGCTGAGTTTCCTCGGCGCGCCAGCCCGAATCTTTGCTGGAACTTCCCATCAGGAACGTTCCTTTTGGAATTTTCACGAATTTTTCCGGCCCGGTTTTCTCGCTTTTTGCAGTTTTCTCGCTTTTTTCTTCGGCTTTTTCTTCGCCTTTTGCAGTTTCTTCGGCTTTTTCTATTCTTTCTTCGCTTTTTGGCGAATTTTCGAGGCTGAGGAGCCGGCGTTCAAAGAGCAGGAGCCCTTGTTTGGCGGCTTTTTTAAACCAGTAATTTGATTCTTCGTACCAGGTCAGCTTTTCAAGCAGAAGTCCCAGGTCATACATAGCCCGGTAATCTCCTTTCCGGGCGGATTTTTCCAGAGTTTCTATCGCAAGAGCGGTTTCATCGTCCTCCGGAGAATGAAAAATTTCCGCCAGCATTCCCAGAGCTTCTTCGGCCTCGGCAAGAGGGATGGCTTGGGCTTCCGCCAGAACTCGGCAAAACCGGGGCATATCCGCGGCAAGATTTTTCGAGCCCTGGATCGCCTGGTACCCTCCGCTTTCCAGGGCAAGCAGAAACAGCCGAATCTCCCGTTTATACCTGCCTTTAGCGTAATCCGACATCAAGCCCCGGCACTGAACCGGATGCTCAAGAATGGCCTCTCCCTGTTCCCGCAAAATTTGCTGTATAAGGTCCTGAAAGTTTTTTTCCATAATTTAGAAAAAATTTAAATTTTAGAAAAAATTTAAAAAGAAGCGAGGGAGCCCAACACGCTGGCAGATAAGATGCGAAACCCAATCTGATCCGAACAATGCGAAGGCAGACCGCTATTGCGATAAGCGGAACGCAGAAACCGTCCCTCGGATTTCCAGCTTCCTCCCCGTAACACGCGTTTGGTTCCCCAGGTCGGACCTGTGCCGGTTCCCAGGTCATATTCCCGATACCAATCCCAACACCATTCCCAGATGTTGCCGTGCATATCGTACAAGCCCCAGGGATTCGGCGGAAAACTGCCGGCCGCGGTGGTGCGTCCCCGGCAAATATCCGGTTTTCCCTTTTGGTAGGGATGCCGGCCGTCGTAATTTGCTTCTTTGAGGGTGATTCCGGTTCCGGTGTGAAATGCGCTGGTAGTTCCGGCGCGGCAGGCGTATTCCCATTCGGCTTCGGTGGGGAGTCGATAGCCGTCCGCCCCGGGGTCCCAGGCCACCTGATCCCCCAAAATCCGATAGGCCGGAGTCAGGCCTTCCCTAAAACTCAGGGCGTTGCAATAGGCCGCCGCGTCAAACCACGTGATATTTTCCACGGGCCGGTCGTCTCCTTTGAACGCGCTTGGATTTGTTCCCATGACCGCTTGGTATTCTTCCTGAGTCACCGGGTATTTTCCCAGAAAAAACTCCGGCACCGAAACTTTGTGGGGAATTTCATCCGGAGAGCGTTCCGGTTCGGTTTCGGGACTGCCCATGGAAAAGGTTCCCCCCTTTATCTTGACAAAGACCGGCCGGACAATTCCCGGAGCTGGAGGATGCCCGGTTCCGCAAAGGTCGATACATTGACGGGCGGCTTTTTCAAAGTATTCTGCGGCTTCTTTGTAACGTTTTAGAGCGAAGAGAACCGCCCCGGCTTTGTATTGGGCCCGGTAATTGCCGCCGGCCCCGGACCGGATCAGCCGGTCTGCTTCGGGATGCGGCCGACCGAGACATTGCGCTAAAGCCCGGATGGTTTCTTCCGCGGGTTCTCTCGCGGCGCCGAATTCGTCTTCCAGGGACCGAGCTAAAGCGCGCTGGGTTTCCGTATCCGCGGACGGCGCAAGCAGTTTCCGATGATGCCCCGCCGTAAGGCTCTGAAGAAGGAGTCTAATTTCCCGTTTGAATCGGCCTTTTCCATAATCTCCCAGCAGGGCTTTGCACATTCTGGGGCTTTCCAGCACTGCTGTTCCTCGTTCTTGTATGAGCTGATTTAAAATATCCTGAAAAGTCATAAAATATGTGGGATTTTAACCCTATATATCGGCCGGGGCGTTCTGCCGCCAGGTTTTTACCTGGGGCGGCTGTTGGATTTCCACGGTATCTCCGGACTGCTCTATTACATAAAAGCCGCAGGATAAGGCGTATTCCCGGGCCTTTTGGTCGAACATTGCGCCGGCTGTCGCGCCTCGGTAGGACCG
>JAIRPY010000017.1 GCA_031256905.1 Spirochaetaceae bacterium | reverse complement strand
AAAAAGCAGGCGGGTTTACTTTTTTTCGAAAATAATGCTTGATATACTGTATGCTACAAAAATGGTTTGGTCCGTTTACGTTTTATCGGGAAGCGTTGAGCATTGCGTTACCGGTTATGCTTCAGCAGTTTATTATGAGTATGGTTTCCCTCATTGATAATTTCATGGTCGCTGGTTTAGGCGATGCAACAATGGCGGCGGTTAATGTGGCGAATCAGATTAATTTCGTTCACCTGGTGGCGATAAATACAGTTTGCGGCGCGGGCGGAATTTATCTTGCCCAGTTCAAAGGGGCAGGAGACGGGGAGGGCATGAAACACGCGTATCGTTTTAAAATACTTTTTACCTGCGCGGCCTCTGGAGTGTACAGTCTTCTCTGTTGGACGATGCCGGAAGAGATGCTCGGAGTAATGACTAAAGGAAATGCCGCTCAGGATGCTATTGTCTTTGAAGGGGCGAGGTATATTAAGCTGACGGCTTTTACGTTATTTCCGGCGGCGATTTCGGCTTCTGTGGGTTCGGCTTTTCGGGAGATGGGCCGGCCGAAAGTTCCTCTGGCGATTTCGGCGTGCGCCACTGGGGTGAATACATTCGGGAATTGGCTTCTCATTTACGGCAATCTCGGCGCGCCCCGGCTTGAGGCGGAAGGAGCGGCGATAGCCACAATCCTTGCCCGAGGTTTTGAAGCTCTTTTGTTTCTTGGATATGCGCATTTTCGCCGTCCGGATTTTTTTGTCGGATTTAGACGTATTTTAGCGGTTAATGGGGCCCTAATTAAGGAGATTCTCGGGAAGTCGGGAATGATATTTGCCTCCGAAGCTTCTTGGATCAGTTCTGAAACGATTATGACCGCAATCTTCAACGGCCGAGGAGGCGCGGAAGTAGTAGCCGGCATGGCCGCCGGATGGACTATAGCGAATGTTTTTTTTCTGTTGTTTGGAGGAATTTGGACGACTGCGGCGGTGCTTGTGGGAGGAACTTTGGGGGCCGGCAACCTCGATGAAGCCCGGCGGAGAGCCGGGTGGCTTACATCTGGTTCTGCCGCGGCCGGCGGTATAGTGGCGGTATTTGGCGGAGTTTTTGCGGTATTGGCGGTACCTTTGGTGTTTGCGAATCTCACGGATTCCGCCCGAAGCATCGCCTTAGGATTAGTGTTTGTGATTTTAGTATATCTTCCGTTTTGGGGAATCTTAAATGCGATGTTCGCCATATCCCGAGCCGGCGGAGACGCGGCCCTGGGAATGTACACCGACCTTTCGGTGAACACCTTGCTTTTTGTGCCGGGCTGTTTTTTGCTTGCTTGGAAAACCGGTCTTGATCCGGTTCGGATGTTCGCCATCCTCAAGGTTACGGATTTTTTAAAAATTCTAGTGGCCCGGTATTTCTTAAAAAAAGAACGATGGGTCCGGAATCTAACAAAACCGCAAGAACGGATATAAAGGGAGGATTCATGATAATCGGCATAGACATCGGCAGTACCACTACAAAAGCGGTTTCGATTGACGCGGATAAGGTGATCAATAAAATTAAAACCAAAGCCATGGACGCCCCGACATCTGCGGCCGGCGCGCTGGGTAAGATACTTTTGGAGTACAGTATTCCTGTCCGGGAGGTCGAAAAAATTATGATCACCGGAGCCGGCGCGACAAAAATACGGAGCGACCTGTTCGGAATACCCACGGAAAAAATCGATGAAATCACCGCAATCGGCGTGGGCGGAATGTTTCTCGCGGGGCGGGAGAATATCATCATCACCAATATCGGAACCGGTACAGCGATCATCGAAGCTAAAAAAGACAGAATCGCTCACATCGGCGGTTCCGGCGTCGGAGGCGGTACGATTATGGGATTATCGAAACTGCTTCTTATGACATCGAATTTCAAGGGAATTATGAAACTTGCGGAGTCGGGAAACCTTAATCAGGTTGACCTCTTGCTGGAGGATATTATGGAAACCGACATCAGCTTTCTGCGCCGGGAAGCTACGGCGTCCAACTTCGGAAAAACCCTCGACTCCGCAAAACACGAAGACATCGCGCTGGGCATTCTCAACATGGTGTATCAAGTGATAGGAGTACTGTCAGTATTCGCCGCTCGAAGCAAAGGCATCGACAGAGTTGTTGTCACCGGCAACGGTAGCGATAACAGCATCGGCAAAGATATACTGTCTTTCATTACCGGTATGTACGCTATCGCTTTTGAATACCCCACAAATGCGGAATACACAACCGCTATCGGCGCGGGACTTTCAGGACATCGGGAAACGTTTTTTAAGGAGAAACTATGATGGATCTACTTATCCGGAACGGATGCATCGTCGACGGATCTGGCGGAACGCCTTATTACGGCGATATCGGCATCGGCCGAGGGAAAATCCTTCGGGTTGGACGGCCTATACCGGATTCAGCTCTGCGGGAAATTGACGCGGCCGGGCAGTATGTAACTCCCGGTTTTATCGACGTTCATCGTCATGAAGATGGGGCCGTATTTCTGCCTGATTTCGGGGAATTGCAAGTCCGGCAGGGCATTACCGCGACAATTAACGGAAACTGCGGTTTGAGTGTGATTCCCTTTCCGAAACGTCATCGGCAGGAGATCGCTCGCTATTTAAAACCTATTATTGGCAACCTGCCGCCGTCTGCGGAGTTTGAAACCTTTTCCGAGTATCTTACCCTCCTTGAAACCCGAAAGCCAACTATTAATTTCGGAATGCACATCGGCAATGGCGCAATCCGGCGGGCGGTAAAAGGTTTTGAGCCGGGAGAACTTACAAAAGAAGAATACGCTAAAGCGCACAAATATCTTGAAGACGCCGTCAACGGCGGCGTGTTTGGGGTTTCTTTGGGATTGGTCTATATCCCGGAAAATCTTTTTGACGTGCCGAGTTGTGTTGCAATGCTCGAACCTTTGCGGGGTTTGGCTATTCCTTTGGTTACTCATATTCGCGGGGAAGGTTCACTGCTGGTAGAATCCCTTTTGGAGGTTATCGCTTTAGCTGAAGAATTAAAGGTGCCTCTTCACATAAGCCACTTTAAGTGCGTAGGACAGCGGAACTGGGGCAAACTGCTCAGGAAAGCTGAAGAAACCATATCTCGCGCCCGGGAACGGGGAGTGAAAATAACCCTTGACGTGTATCCCTGGACTGCGGGTTCGACTCAGTTGGTACAAGTACTGCCTCCGGAATTTCTTGAAGGAGGGCTTGGCAAAACCACCGAACGCCTGCGAGACCCGTTACTCCGCCGGCAATGCGCGGAGATTCTTAAAGCTCCCCAAAGCCGGTTTGAAAACCTCGTGGATTTGATCGGTTGGGAAAACATTATGGTGAGTTCGGTTCAGACTGAAAAGAATAGCTTTTGTATCGGCAAGCGAATAACCGAAATCGCAGAAGAGCGGAATTGCGATCCCTTTGACGCCGCTTTCGATCTCCTCGCCGAGGAAAACTGCGATGTCGCCATGGTTGATTTCATCGCCAGTGAGCAGGATATCGAAACAATTATGCGCTATCCTGAAAGCATCGTCATTTCGGATTCGATTTATCCGGCCGGCGGAACTCCCCATCCGAGACAGTACGGCACATATCCCAAACTGCTCGCCGAATATATCCGGGACAAAAAAGTTCTGCCCCTAGAAACCGGAATTCGCAAAATAACCGGAGCCCCGGCCGAAATATTTTCTATTCCCAACAAAGGGCTTATTAAAGAAGGGTACGATGCGGATATAACGATTTTCGATTTGGAAAAAATAGAAAATCCTGCAAATTACCTTAATCCCCGGCAATTTGGAAAAGGGTTTTCCGCAGTTATCGTAAACGGCGTTGTTGTAAATGAACACGACCGGTTTCTCGGAGGAAATTCCGGGAAAATTTTGCGCCGGGAAAAACTCAGCCAATAAGTTTTACCTCGGCCGGAAAATCGGCGGAGGTAAAAAAGCTGTCGAATTTACGAGTTTCCCAGAGTCGCTAAAGCCCGGTCGATTCGGTCCAAGGATCGCTTCGCTCCCAGAATACGGATACTCCCAAACAAAGGCGGACTGATTCGCGAACCCGTTAACGCAACCCTAAGGGGCATCATTAAATCCCCAAGTTTGACTCCTGCTTGTTCCGCTTGGGCTTTGATAAAGTTTTCTCCTTCGGAGTCTGCCATACCCGCCAAAGTCTCGATAAAACCGCGTCCCAGGGTCAATAACTCGATGGTTTTCGGGAGATCCGCTTTTTTCGGTATAAACTCCGCCGCGGAAGGAATCGCCGGTTCGGAAAACAGATATTGTATCTTACCGGGAATTTCCGGGAGAAACGAAACCCGCTCCCGGATCAGCGGCATCGCGTCCTGAAAAGCCCGCAGATGTTCCGCCCCCGGCTTCTGCCCGGAGAAAAGCCCGGCGGAAACCGCATAGGGCAGAGCGAGTTCCGCGAGTTCCGCATCGCTCTTCCGGCGAATATACTGTTCGTTATACCAGGCAAGTTTTTTATAATCAAAAACCGCCGGGGATTTATTAAGTTTTTCTAAACGAAAGAATTCGCTTAACTCTTGGAGAGTGTAGAGATCCTGTCCTTCCTGATACGACGCGCCAAGGAGGGCGACATAATTCAGCAAAGCTTCCGGCAGATATCCTTGTTTGCGGAATTCGTCGATGCTGGTCGCGCCATGCCGTTTGCTCAACTTTTTGCCGTCCTGACCCATCACCATGGGCAGATGACAAAATACCGGGGGTTCCCATCCAAAACTTCGGTACATAATTACATGAAGGGGCGTAGACGGAAGCCACTCCTGCGCCCGAAGCACATGGCTTATGCCCATCAAATGATCGTCGATCACATTCGCCAAATGGTACGTCGGAAAACCGTCGGATTTCAGCAAAACCGGATCGGGATTTATATCTTCATTCTTCCAGATAATATCTCCCAAAAGCTGATCCGTAAAACGAGTCGTTTCTCCCAAAGGTATCTTGAGCCGAATCGTATGCGTCTCTCCGGCGGCAACCCGATCTGCGGCTTCCGCAGGAGACAAATCCCGACACCGCCTATCATAGCCAACTTCGGAAGACCCTTCCCGAGCTTGCCGCAGAGCCTCAAGCCTTTCGGCAGAACAGAAACAGTAATACCCTTTGCCCGCAGAAACCAAATCTTGAGCGTACCGGGCATACACCTGAAACCGCTCAGATTGAACATAGGGACCGCAAGGGCCTCCTACGTCAGGACCCTCATCCCAAGGCAACCCAAGCCACTGAAAAGTATCGTACAGATTTTTTACAAAACCCTCGTCAAAACGAGTACGATCCGTATCCTCCAGCCGGAGAATAAACTTTCCCCCCGCAGAACGAGCAAAAAGATAATTAAATAATGCGGTTCTCACTCCGCCTATGTGTTGCAACCCAGTCGGCGAAGGAGCGTATCGAACTTTAATTTCCATACAGAAAGTATACCAAAATAAACTTTGTGTGAAAAGCCCCCGCGCACAAGGTTACTCCTTTAAGAAGCCGTAGGCGTAAACCTTCGGCTCGATTTTTCGCGCTAAGGCTTTGAGCGCGTCCCGCAGGGCTTTAAGTAAAACAGCGTAGCCTTCGTCCGCAGACTTTACGTTCATCGCGCCTGATTCCTTGCGCCCCTGAAAGAATTCTCGAATATCGTAAAACGAAGCGTTCACGGAAACAGCGTTACTGTTTTTGTGAAAGTATTTCCACAAGGCTTTTCCCGCGGATAAAACCGCTTGAGCCTCCTCGCTAAAGGCTTTCCCCTTGAGAAAAGAAGACATGAAATTACTCTCAAACTTTTCTTTCGCGCCGGCTTCCTTTTCCGTAAAGGGAATCCAATGATTCACGCCGTATTTGCAGGAAATGTTGTTGTTAAAAAGCGCGTACACAAGACAGTTATGCTGAAACTCTGCGTCTTTCTCCCAAGCGTCATCAGGATACAAAAACTGATCCCGGTCGTTGAGCCAAGTCGGAGTTATGCAACGCCGGACGGCGAAATAAATACAGGCTATGCTTACATTATCTCTATGAATAAAAAAATGGGTGAGCGCAACGGAGCCTTTGTTTGCGATATACACAACTTTTTGTTGTTGAAAATCGGTTCCCCGATAATTCAAAATACCTATAAAATCTTTATTAACGGCATATTGTTTGAGCCAACTGTTGATATATTTTTCTCCGTTATAAAAACCTTTTTTCTTGCCAGCGTGTTTTCCGTTGGAATTAAAAACATCCAGCTTAACCGATTTGGGAAAAAGGAAATCATAGCCGTTATACGATAA
>JAIRPY010000080.1 GCA_031256905.1 Spirochaetaceae bacterium | reverse complement strand
AATCAACTGGGTAAACATATCAAACATATCCCGCTCGCCTTTTTTCGCTTCTCCCCAGAGCAGGTGATCTTGCATAAGCCCCGCGCCGGCGACCACAAAGTCGATGTTGTCAATATTCGGCTTGTACGTGCAAAGGTCTTGGTCAAAAAAATCCTCGAAAACCTGCGCCTTGAGGGTTTCCTCTTTCTGAATATTCGCGTAGTCCATACAAGCAGTATACTCATTGCGTAAATTTTTTCTATACCCCGCCTGCCTCTTTTCGCTTTTTTCGGCATATTTTCCGTACACGCTAATAGAAACTTCGTAAACACTGCTGGAGTTTCTGTTTGATTCCTCAGACTGAAAGTGACGAAATTGCCGGTCTTACCGGGGTTGCCTCTCCGGTATAGTTGAACTCGTAAAAATCATGCTGGTCTAGGGTGCCGGCATACGGGGCATCAGTGCCATCCTCAGAATAAGCATCACGAAGGTGCTCAGAACACTTACTTCGGGGGTTTCATGGTACAACCGAAGAAAAAATGCTATGACCGCATGGAAATAGACGAGTTTTGGACGTATGTATGGGAAAGCGGACTTGAAAACCGCAAAAAAACTGCGGAAACGGCTGATAAGGCTGGGATTACCTTGGGATACGATAGGGACTGACAATTGGGACAACTTCCTGACGGCATTTGCGATGACAACCAGTCAACCGGCAAAGCGTACACGTGGGGATAGAAGGAAATAACTGCCGGTTGCGGCATCGGCTCAGGCGGGCTTTCGGGCGAACCTATTGTTTTTCCAAGAAGCTCTTCAATCATTGGAAAGCCTTCAATATGGCTTTCCACTACCTCAAGTATGGCTTCGTTTGACCGCTATCATACTTTGTGGATAACCACCTTTATTTTTTATGAATAACGTATAACCTTCTTCGGTAAAATGTTTGCCCTCATCCAATAATTCCAATTCGCAATTTGGCAATAATTCTTTGGTCATTTCCGCCAATTTATAGGATAATACCTTATCCTGTTTGCTGTGTTGCATATATACTTTCGATGTTACTTCGGGAAGGGTAAAGCCCCAGTCTTTAAACCGTAACCTGATATTTTGCCCTTCCCCAAAACAGTTGTTCGCCATGGAGTCCTTTATATAGTCTTTTTCCAGCTCGGATGCGGGTATGTTGGAAAAAAGACTGCCCGCGCTAATTCCTGCGATGCTTCAACCGAAATGTCTTTATTTACTGGAAAGGGCCATTCTTTCTGTATGTTTTCGTCATACAACGCCGGGGTTCCGCTGTAAACATATGTTTCCTGCCTTGTTTTGACATTCTTTTGCAATAGTGTACCCATAGAGCGTGCCGGACGACGAACTTAAAATGTCAAATTGCTCTATTGATAATGTTTCAATCAACTTTGAAACGATAGTCCCATATTCCAGTATATTTTTCAATACATAGGGGCTGGATTCGCCATAACCCGGTCTTGCAATGCAAATAACCCTCGCGGCTTTTTGCAGTTCGTCAAAACAGCCGATATCCTTTATGCTTGCCATTGTCCCGTGCTGAATCAATATGGAAAACCCGTTTTTATTTCCAAAATCGTTGTATGCAAGCGTTTCTTTTCCATTGTAAAAACAATGTTTAATCATTATCTAACAAGTATCGGGAAAACGGTTATTTTGTCAAGTTCCCTTTCAAAAGACCTTCAAAAAAATCGCGCCTAATTTAAGCTGGTATAAGGAATCGCCGCAGACCCCGGGGCGGACATCTATTTTAGATGTTGCGATTACTGCCGGCGCGTCAAGATACTATTGCTGTTTTCCCAAGAGGTCGATTTTAGCTTTCACGTAATCAAGTCGGCTTTGATTGAGTAAAGTTCTGCGGTAGACCGTATTGCCGAGGGCTTCAATCGTATATCCGCCGCGGTTTACGAATTTTTTTCCTTTGCCTTCGATAAACCAGTAAACAAGCGCGATCCTTTCGTTGTCCAGCTCTATGGCGTTAATGCCTTTTTTACTGATTACGCTTCCGGAATTAAAAAGGCAGGGCACGGGAAGCTCATCGCCGTAGAGGCTCTGCCTGAGTACGTCCCGCCGTTCTGAACGTTTTAGTTTACTCAGTTCGAGTCTGAGGGCTTGTACTTCTGCGGCGATGCATTCCCGGTCTGCGCCGCAGGAAGCAGGATATTTTCTACAGAGCCGCTCGATCTCAAATTTGATGTAGTCAAACCGTCCCAGGGATTCAAACAGCGCGCGATGGGTGTGTCCGATAATCGAAATACAGTTGTTGCTGAGGGAAAATTGATAAGCCTGCTTCTCAACTTCAAACCGGCGATGCGGATTACGGACGCTGGAAATGTTGCGAAGCCCCAGGGGTTTAAGAAAATATCTGACTCCTGCATTGATCAACTGATTATACTTTGTATACATTTTGGAACATTGATGGCCGTGATAAACATATATCGGTACTAAAGCTGTTTTAATTTGTACCGCTTGATACAAAGAATAGGGATAATTTTTAGCGAACATAAGCGTTTCGTCATGGTTTCCCAAAATTTTGTAAAGCCGCTTATCTGCGGCAAATTGGTCGAATATGCTGTAAAGCCGGGGCCATTGGGCTTGAATGGCTTCTAATGAATAACGCAACAGTTCTTCTATATCTCCGTTCAAAAGCAGAGTCCATCCGTTTTGCAGATAATACTTTTCGAGAATATCCATAATGAATAGGCCGTTTTCCGCAAGGTCGTCGCGCTTTCCGCATCCCATGTGAAAATCGCTGAGAATCAAAGCTTTGCCCCCACAAGAAAGATCAAGTACCGCGCCGGAATCAAACAGGGGATCGATCATACCGGCGAAAAACTCAGTTACTGTCAGAATCAGCCAGCCTTGTATAGGCCGACGCAATTTCCGCGCCGGCTTGGGCGTTATTTAAAACCAATTTTATATTCGCTTCGAGGCTTCGGCCGCCGGAAAACGCGGCGATCTTTTCCAGCAAAAACGGCGTCACCTTTTTGCCCTTAATTTTTCGCATTGAGGCTTCATCGAGGGCTTCTCCGATAATTCGGTCGATCTCTTCTTTGGGAAACGAATCTTTTTCAGGAATCGGATTAGCGATGAGAACGCCTCCGGAAAGTCCAAGAGTTTGTTTCGCTCTGAGAAGATCCGCGATTTCCGCCGCTGAATCCATCCGAAAATCCACGGGAAACCCTGAATTTCGGGTATAAAAACCGGGAAGATAATCCGTCCGGAATCCGATCACCGGCACGCCCAAGGTTTCCAAATACTCAAGAGTCAAGCCGATGTCTAAAATGCTTTTCACGCCCGCGCAGACCACGGCGGTATTGGTTTTTCCAAGTTCCTGCAAGTCCGCCGAAATGTCAAACGTTTCCGCCCCGCCCCGATGCACGCCGCCTATGCCGCCGGTAACAAACACCTTAATTCCCGCAAGAGCCGCGCCGATCATCGTTCCGGCGACTGTCGTAGCGCCGTCGCGCTTTCCGGCGATCACAAAGGGCAAATCCCGGCGACTGCACTTAGCTACCGCGGTTCCCTGTTTTCCCAAATAGGCGATTTCATCCTGAGTTAGACCGGCTTTGAAGCATCCTTGCAGAACCGCAATCGTAGCAGGCGTCGCGCCGCCCTGCCGAATCGTTTCTTCTACCGCCAGCGCGGTTTCCACGTTTCGGGGATAGGGCATCCCGTGACTTATGATTGTCGATTCCAGGGCAACCACGGGACGCCTCTGGGACAGAGCGGATGCAACTTCTTCAGAAACAGTAATACTATTCATATAAGATCCTTTTTATAAAAACTTTTTAAAAGTTATTTTTTAAAAAGCCATTGTAAAATAAGAGTTTCAAGCATTTCCGCGCTCAAGTCCGGGGGAACTGATTGGGGACATTGCAGAGCAAGATACGCGCACGCCGATCCCGCGATGAGGTCTTCCTCGCCGCCGGTTGTGCCGAGGAGCCGCCGCCGCAAAAGTCCAGCCAAAAACGCATCTCCTGCGCCGGTAGCCGATACCGGTTCTGTCTCAGGACATCGGTAATGCATTGTTCCTGACGGGTCCGATCGAACCGCGCCGGCGCCCCCCAAAGTAACGTATATAAGCCCTTTAAAGTGCGGTTTCAGCCGGTTCAGCAGTTGATGCACCGGCTCAACGCAGACGTTTCCTATGAGGGCATTCGCTTCAAGGGCGTTGAGTTTTATTCCTTCCAAATCTTTAAAAAGTATTCCGTCTTGATACTCCGCAATCCGGCGGGTTTTCATCACTGATACAGGATCAAGCCAGCAGGGAAGATCGGGAAAACGTTCGTGAATATACAAACTCGTTTCGGGAAGCAGATTGCCGTCGAGCAGAAGTTTGGAAAACGGAAATTGCGAATCTCCTCCGAAAGAACGTTTGCAGGCAGAATCGACAGCGCGCTCAAGCGCAGGCTCTACAAGCCGGGGCGTGAAATTATCAAAAATATCCATCCCAGAAACCGCGGCGGTCATATCGCCCCGTTCGTCCAAAAGAGACAGATAGGTTGACGTTATACTGCCTTGGCACAGCGCGACGCCTTCGACGCCTACCCCGGCGGCTTTAGTGGATTCGATCAAACCTTCTCCGAATACATCATCTCCGGCCGCGGTTACCAATTCTGCCGGGGTTCCCAGTCTGCTGAGGTTTTCCGCCATATTTCGGGCGCATCCTCCGGGAGAAAAATGAATCCGCCCCGGATTTGAATCTCTAAGAATCGGCGCGCGGTAGGGCCGTCCTTCAATATCTAAATTGATTCCTCCGGCGACCAGTACCGGCAGAGGACGCCGAAAGACAGCAAAACTATCTCCTTCAATCCGCACCAGAGAAAGAGACGCCATATCTCCCAAAATACGCAGAGATTCTGCGGAATAAAACGAAATATGAGTTATATCCTGCACATACCACCAGGCAAGAAAATCAGCGTCGTCCCGGGGGGCAATGCGGGTATGCACAAATCCCCAGCCGCCGGGTTTTAGGGTTTCGGCGAAAGCCTGAAAATCCCGGCGAGGCTCGGCGAAATGTTCTGCGGTTTCGATGCAGAAAGCCGCATCGCAGGATTCCTTTTGGGGACGATGCGAATCCGCAAAAAAGGGGTCCCAGAGAACCGTCTCGACGCCCCGGCGGGCGAGGAGTTTCGCCGCGACCGGTTTCGGACCCGACCCCCAATCAACCGCCTGCCGGAAGTCGCCGGCGCATTCGAGCGCGCGGTCGATTATATCCGTGAGAAATCCGGTATACCCTTCGTTGCGCTCGTCGTTTCGGTGAAGCAAGTATCGGCGGCGGCAGGTTTCGGGGTCCCCTCGAGACTCCGGGTCCGCCCATGAAAACCCGCAAAATCTGCACCGGAAAAAAGTCCGTTTTCCGCCTTCCGGGGTCCGGATATGCTCGGAACCACAAACTGGGCAATTCATGCCAGTAATATACCCGACTTGTCCGGCCCTGTCTATAGCCGATTTGCCGGGTCCTCCGGCATGAAAGCCGGCAAAAATTTTTTTAAGAAATGGGTAAAAATACTATTGACTGTTTCTTTATAGTTTTAGTATAATTCTTATAATAGATAGGTGTAAAATGTTTTTAGAAATTTTTTTGAAAAAGTTTTTCCTCTGGGGCGCAGGCGGACTTCGGCCATCGAAACATCGAAACATCGAAACATCGAAACATCGAAACATCGAAACATCGAAACATCGAAACATCGAAACAT
>JAIRPY010000023.1 GCA_031256905.1 Spirochaetaceae bacterium | reverse complement strand
GTCCGCCCTTTCAATATGCCGCGCCCGGTATATCAAACCAAGAAAGAGCGGAGTCTGCTATTTGAGCCGCTGGAAGGATTTCAGCGGGTTTACGGAAAAAAGCCGGCGGGCGCCGGGCGGCGTCAATCTGCTGACTAAGTTTGGGTCAGACCTCTGACTAAGCCCATGTCAGAACCCTGACTAAGCCCATGTCAGACCTCTGACTAAGCCCATGTCAGACCTCTGACTAAGCCCGTGTCAGAACCCTGACTAAGCCCGTGTCAGGGGAACTAAACCGGGCGGAGGGTTAAAGGCAAGGAAACTCCCCGGCGGGTTACCCCAGCAGAGGATAGTATTTCAGGATGAACTGTTTCACATACTCCCAGCAGGCAATTACATCTTGGGGATTCACCTTTTGATATTCGCCATGGGCGATAAGATTGCGTTTCGGATATATTTTGTTGCATAAAATATCCGTTTCGATACTGGAAATAACTTTTTCCCGATCCAGCGCGTGAATTTTATCTTTAAAGGATTCCGGTTTGTAATAGCCCCGGATTTTTTTGTCGTACAAGGCGTCGGTAAATTTTTCAAGTTCCGAGAAAAGCATAAGCGCGCCGCCGTATACGTCCAGGGCATTTCCGCTTTTAACGCGCCGTTCGAGGGCGGAAAGTTTATCTTTTAGATTTGTTTTGGCTTCGATTTCCGTAAAAAGTTCCCCTAAACTAGGCTGATTCAGGCCGAAAATTCCCGCCAGGCCTAAACCGAACATCAGTCCTTCGGCGGCGCCGGAAAGAAAGGGATCCTCCCGGTCTGGGGTTTTTCTGCCCTTTCCGAAAAGCCGGGCACTGAAATCTTCAAGGTCTTCCATAAAAAGATGCCTCCCTTTCCCGGGGATCCCCGGGGGAATTTTTTTTCATCTGCGCGATAAAGGCCGCCAGGTCCCGGGGGAGGGCCGCTTCTAGGGAAATTTCGGGGAGTTTCAGCAGGGCCCCATGAAGCCCCAGCCGGGCAAGCAGAGGCCGTTCCTTCTGAGGGTCTCCCCGCCAGCCTCGTTTGAAAGAAGAAAGCAGTACGGGCTTTACCCTTCCGTAGAGGGAATCGCACACTACCGGATGGCCTAAACTCGCAAGATGAACCCGAATCTGATGGGTCCGCCCGGTTTCGGGCAGAGCTTCTATTAAAGCGTAATTTCCGGCGGTTCCCAGCAGGCGGAACCGAGTCAGAGCCTTTTTTCCCTGATATTTATCTATGATGGTCCGATGCTGTTTATCCCCGTTCGGCACGAGAGGGGCGGTGCAGGTTTTTTCCTGCCAGGAGGGGCGTCCTTCGACTACCGCGATGTACCGTTTTTCGACTTCCCGGTTCTCGAAGGCCTGACAAAGCCGCCGGTGAGTTTCCGGGTCCTTGGCGAAAACGACCAGGCCCGAGGTGTCCCGGTCGATGCGGTGGACCGTAAAGAGGTTTCTCTGCTTTTCCTGCAAAAGCCGGTCCAGCCGTTCTTTTGCGTTATCCCATCGATCTCCGCCGACGGCCAGGCCCGAGGCTTTGTTCACCCCCAAGATAAAGGGGTCTTCGTATACCACGGTAAATTTTTTTTGTTTATGTTTTGGGATTTTATCGAAATTTTCCATGCTTGATGTAAGCCATACTATACTTTTCCTAAAGTTTCAATGAGAAAATAGGCTTTTATTGCTGATCTGCCTTGACTTGCCTCGGGCTTGTCTTTACAATAAAGTAATATTTTTAAGGAAGATTAAAGAGGAGATAGTATGAAATCATTACTGCCGGTTCTTTTGCTGGCCGGGGCTTTCGCCGGATGCGCCAAAAATGAAGCCCCCCAAGCAAAATCGGAAACTTCGGGGACTTCTCCGGGGGCCTTTAAGGTCGGGCTTGTTACCGATGTGGGGGGCGTAAACGATCAGTCTTTCAACCAAAGCGCGTGGGAGGGGCTCAAGCGGTTTCGGGAGGCTACCAGCTCTCAGGTGAGTTACATCGAATCAAAAGACGAAAGCAACTACGCTCCGAACATCGATACCTTTGTGGACGGCAAGAATAACATCATCTGGGGAGTGGGATTTATGCTGGGCGATGCTTTCGCTAAAGCCGGCCGGGACTATCCGGATCAGCAGTTCGGCATTGTCGATTACGCCTATGATTCAAGCCAAGTACCGAATAAAAACCTCACCGGAGTGATCTTCGCGGCGGAAGAATGTTCGTTTTTGGTGGGCTACATCGCGGGCAAAATGACCAAAACCGGTAAAGTGGGCCACATAAACGGCATCGCGTCTCCGACAATGGAAGGTTTCGCGGTGGGCTATTACGCCGGGGTCCTGACGGCCAATCCGGAGATTCAAATTTTCGGGCAGTATGCCGGCTCCTTTTCGGACCCGGCGGCGGGCAAAAACATCGCTAACCAATACTACGCGGACGGCGCGGATATTATCTATTCCGCCGCCGGCGCAACCGGAAATGGCGCCATCGAAGCCGCCAAAGAGCAAAATAAATGGGCTATCGGCGTCGATATGGACCAAAATTACATCGCCCCCAACAACGTGCTGACCAGCGCGCTCAAGCGGGTCGATAACGCCATCTACGACGTTTCCGACCAAGCCCGGCAGGGAAAACTCGTGGGCGGCGCAACCCTCGTTTACAGCCTGAAAAATAACGGCGTAGGCTACTCCACCACCGGAAACCACATCCCTCAAGACATAATCGAACAGGTCGAAGCGATTAAGCTCAAAATCGTATCCGGGGAGCAGCGGGTCCCCGGCACCGCGGAAGATTTGGAAGCCATGTTCCCCGGCAAATATAACATGGCCTCCGTAGAAAATTGAATCGAAAATTGAATAGAAAATTGAACCGGTTCAAGAAAAGCCGCCTGGCGCGGCCCTTCTGAATCTTAGAAAAGCCTTTTGAAGGCAAAAAGGAGCGTTATGCAGGAAACAAAGACCGCATCTTCCGTTGCCGGGCCGGATATGCCGGCCCTGGATATCCGGAACGTTACCATGCCTGCGGCCGTGGATATGCGGGATATTACTACTATATTCGGGACCTTTAAGGCTAACGACAACGTGCGCCTTAGGGTGCCGCAACGTTCGATCCATGCGATTCTTGGGGAAAACGGCGCGGGGAAAAGCACCCTCATGAACGCTCTATACGGCCTTGTTCAGCCCACTTCCGGGGATATTTTCATAAAAGGCGAAAAGGTCCGCATCGATTCCCCGGCCCGGGCGATTGAATACGGCATCGGGATGGTGCATCAACATTTCATGCTGGTGCCGCCCTTCACGGTAACCGAAAATATCATCCTGGGCCAAGAGCCGGTCCGGGGCTTCGGGCGTATCGATATACAAAAAGCCCGGAACGAAGTCAAAACTTTAAGCGAACGCTACGACCTCAAAGTCGATCCCGACGCCAAAGCCGAAGACATATCCGTGGGAATGCAACAGCGCGCGGAAATCCTCAAAGTGCTGTACCGGGGCGCGGAAATCCTCATCTTGGACGAACCTACCGCCGCGCTCACCCCCCAGGAAATCGACGAACTGGGGCTTATTATGCAGAATCTCGTCGAATCCGGCAAAACTATGATCATCATCACCCACAAACTCGCGGAAATTAAAGCCATGGCGAATCATTGTACGATTATCCGAGCCGGAAAAACAATTAACACCGTCGCGGTCCAGGATGTGAGCGAAGAAGACCTGGCCGCCATGATGGTGGGCCGAAAGGTGTCCTTTTCGGTACAGAAAAAACCGGCAAACCCCGGAGGCGCGGTGCTTACCGTGGAAAACCTCGTGGTGAAAGACTACTGGGGCCACCCGGCAGTAAACGGTCTAAGCCTGAAGGTCCGGGCTGGAGAAATCGTGGGCATCGCCGGAGTTGACGGCAACGGCCAGTCCGAATTCATTTCCGCGCTTACCGGTTTGCGAAAGGCCGAATCCGGAACCATCCACGTTTCAGGCCGGGATATTTTCAACCGATCCCCCCGGGTAATTTTCGAGAGCGGCGTAAGTTCCATCCCGGAAGACCGGCACAAACACGGACTGGTGCTGGACTTTTCGGTCTCCGAAAATATGGTTCTGCAAAACCTGCAAAAATCCGACTTTTCCCGGAACGGATTTCTGCGGGAAACCGCCATTCTTCAGCACAGCCTCGAACTCATCAAGAAATTCGACATCCGGCCGAATCACTGCGCCCGCCTCAAAGCCCGAGGACTATCCGGGGGGAATCAGCAAAAGGTGGTCATCGCCCGGGAAGTCACCAATAACAAGGACCTCCTGATCTGCGTCAATCCCACCCGAGGACTAGACGTAGGCGCCATCGAATACGTTCACAAGTACATCGTCGCCCAGCGGGACGCCGGCAAAGCCGTGTTGCTGGTATCCTTCGAGCTGACCGAAATCATGAACCTGTCGGACCGAATCGACGTAATGTTCCGAGGGACCATTTCCGGCTCCGTTGACGGACCAAACGCGGACCAAACAACCCTGGGGCTTATGATGGCAGGAGGCAAAGCGTGAATTCTTCTCCCCCCAAAAAAGAAAAAAACCTCAAAGAAAGAATCTGGAACGATACCTTTCTCTACACCCTGACAGCTATATTCATCGGGCTCCTGGCCGGCGCGGTGATTCTCGTAATAACCGGCTTTAATCCCCTTGAAGCCTACTCAGTCCTGTTTACCGGGATCTTCGGGTCCTTCAAAAATTTCATGTACGCGGTGCAGTACGCCACGCCGATCATTTTTACCGGTCTCTCGGTGACCTTCGCGTTCAAAACCGGTTTGTTCAACATCGGCGCGGAGGGGCAGTATATTATAGGAAGCGTTGCGGCCCTGGCGGCGAGTATTCTTGTCCCTCTGCCTCCGATAGCCCATGGAATCTTCTGTATCCTCGCGGGAGGAATCGCCGGAGCTTGCTGGGGAGGAATCGCCGGAGCCCTGAAGGCCTACAAAGGCATCCATGAAGTTATCGTTACTATCATGCTGAACTGGATTGCTTTTTATCTTTCCAATTTTCTTGTGATGTCCCCGGCTTTCAAAAAACCGAATTCTACCGCGTCGGTGAACATTCTGCCCAGTTCCGATATCTCGACTACCATGTTTCGCGGGGTTTTTGGTCCGGTTAAAATCCACTGGGGGATGGTCCTCGCGCTGGCGGCGGTGGCCTTCTGCTGGATCGTCCTGAACAAAACCACCTTAGGGTACCGGCTCCGAGCCGTGGGCTTCAACCGAAACGCCGCAGAATACGGCGGAATCTACGTGGGACGGTCGATTATCACCAGTATGGGCATCGCGGGAACCCTCTCCGGAGTCGGCGGCGCGGTCCAAGTGCTGGGCGTGGTCGAAAAACTCACCCAACTCGCCGCCCAAGAAGGCTACGGCTTCGACGGCATCTCGGTCTCCATGATCGGCGGGCAAAACCCCATCGGCGCGCTCTTCGCCGGACTGTTCTACGGAGGCATGAAATATGGAGGCAGTAAACTCAACACTATCGGCGCGCCCAGCGAACTCGTCAACGTCATCATCGGCGTCATCATCTACTCTATCGCTATTATGGGAGCTTTCAGAATATTAGTCCGATTTTTTAAAGACCAGAAAAAGGAGAAACTATGAGCGCATCCGACCTAGGCCTGCTTATCAGTTCGACCATGACCTACGCGGCCCCCCTTATCATTGCCGGCATGGGGAGTATTATGAGCGAAATTTCCGGGGTGGTGAATATCGGCATCGAAGGACAGATGACCATCGGCGCGTTTTCCTGCGCGGCCGTGGCGGCTCTGACCGGCAACCCCTGGGCAGGGCTGTGCGCCGGAGCTTTAGCCGGTGCGCTTTTCGGATTACTCCATGCCTTGGCATCCATTACCTTCAAGGCGGATCAAACTATTTCCGGGATTGCCATAAACCTCCTGGCTCCCGGGGCGTCGATTTACTTCTGCAAAGCCGTCTTCGACGGCTCAACCCAGACCAAACCGGTAGACCTAGGGAGCAAACTCCCCATGGTATTTGCCGCGGTATTTCCGGAGAATTCGTTTTTCAGCTATATGTTCAAAAATTACATTTCCGTCTATTTTTGCCTGCTGTTGGCGGCGGTCCTTTGGTTCTTTCTGTTTAGAACGAAGTCAGGCCTGCGAATTCGGGCTATCGGCGAACACCCCCGGGCCGCCGCGACATTGGGAGTCAGCGTATTCAGAGTACGGTACTTCTGCGTGATTCTTTCCGGAGTGCTGGCGGCCCTAGGCGGCGCGGTGATTCCCCTTTCAACGGTATCCTATTTTTTCCCGGCTATTATTTCCGGGCAGGGCTTCATCGCCATTGCCGCGGTCATTTTCGGCAAGTTCAAACCGAAAAACACGGTTTTTGCGTGTATGCTTTTCGGGTTTTGCAAGTCCCTGTCCCTCACTCTGGGAAATCCCAAGTTCGGTCTCAGCGTATCGGTTCACCTTTTGAGCATGATTCCCTACATCATCACCTTACTGGTACTGCTCTTCATCGGCCGAAGCCACGCGCCCGCGGCAAGCGGCAAAATCTACGACCCGGCCGGCGCGTAACCTGCAAAATGAAGGGAGAGAAAAAAATCCAGTTTCTTTTCGGAACTGGATTGATTATTTTTCTTGGGATTGTGATTGTAACGGGACTTTTTTTTCTTAAAGAACCCCCGGCCGAAACTTCTCAAATAAAAGAGCGGGAAGAAAAAACCGATTCGGCCCCAAAAGAAGGGGAAAAAGATACAGAAAAAAAAGCGGATTTAAAAAGACTGATTTTTGTGATTGACGATGCAGGAAATAACTTGTATACCTTAGAGCCTTTTTTGGAATTTCCGGGTCCCCTTACGATTGCGGTTTTGCCCGGGTTGCCCTATTCCGTTGAAGCCGCCCGCCGGATTCGGGCCGCCGGAAAAGAGCCGATTCTGCACCAGCCCATGGAAGCCTTGGGAGGTCCGCCCCCAGGACCAGGGGCGATTTATACCGGCATGAAGGCGGAAGAGATTCGGCAGATTTTGGAGCACAATTTGACCGAAATTGGTCCCGTCTCCGGCATGAACAACCACCAAGGTTCAAAGGTCACCATGGATTTGGAAGCTATGGAAACAATCCTGAAAGTCTGCCGGGAACAGCAGGTCTATTTCCTCGATTCCCGGACCACCGCCGAAAGCGCGGCAAAAAGGGCGGCGGACCGCCTCGGGATGCGAATCGCCGAACGGGATGTGTTTCTCGATAACATCCAAGACCGAGAAGCCCTCCTCGATTCCCTGCGGGAGGGCCTAGCCAAAGCGGATCAGCAGGGAATCGCGATTATGATCGGCCATACCCGGTCTTCAGAACTTGCCCCAATTCTCAAGGAATCCTACATCGAACTGAAATCCCAAGGGTATACTTTTTCTACCCTCGCAGAATTAAGAGAAGCAGAATTAAGAGAAGCAGAATTAGGAGAAGCGGAAAAATGAACGTCCTGGGTATTGAAACCTCCTGCGACGAATGCGCCGCCGGAGTTGTCGCGGACGGGACTCGAATCTTGTCCAATGTGGTGGCCACCCAAATCCCAATTCACGCGGTATATGACGGAGTCGTTCCGGAAATCGCCAGCCGAACCCACACGGAATGGATTTGCCGGGTAGTTACTGAAGCCTTAGCTCAAGCGGACTTATCGCCGGCCCAAATCGACGGCGTGGCCGCGACAGCTCATCCCGGAATGCTGGGGTCCCTTTTGGTCGGTCTTTCTTTTGCCAAAGGTTTTGCCTGGTCCCGGGGTCTGCCTTTCATCGCGGTGGATCACATACTGGCTCATCTTTATGCTTCCCGTTTGGCTCCCTCCGAAGAAAACCCCCCGGAATATCCTTTTTTGGGACTGTTGGTTTCCGGAGGGCATAGCATCATCTGCCGAGTCGACGATTTTGACAGCCTTACCATATTGGGAACCACGATTGACGATGCCGTCGGCGAGGCCTTCGATAAGGTGTCCAAGCATTACGGGTTCGGCTATCCCGGCGGAGCGGCCATCGACGCCCTCGCGCAACGAGGGGATCCCGAGGCCTTTGCCTTTCCCAAGCCGAATTTGTATAAAGGCGCGCATCGCTATGATTTTTCCTATTCAGGACTGAAAACCGCGGTAATAAATCAGCTTGAGCAGTTTCGCAAAAAGCAAAATACCGGTCCGGAGGATCTGGCCGCGGCTTTTCAGAAAACGGCGGTAGAAATTTTGCTCCGAGGGCTGTTTCGGGCGGCCGAGGACACAAAACTTTCCGTAATTGTCTGCGGCGGAGGCGTGGCGGCCAATTCTTATCTGCGTTCCCGGCTGGCGGATCAGCCGGCCCTGCGATGTATCTTTCCGGGGCTTGACCTCTGCGGAGACAACGCCGCGATGGTTGCAGGTTTGGGCTATCAGTACCTTGTTCGGGGGGAACGCTCCCCCCTGAATGTCCCGGCCTTCCCTCGGGTGCGGGCTTTTAAGCGGCGGTATCCCTGACGAACTAAAGTTTCGGACAGAGATTTAGAGCTTTACGGCACATCTGTATCAAAATGATGCAGATATATACTTGAAATGATACATATATATCAGAATGATACACATATCTTGGATATATAAGGTTTTTCAATCATATCTCTTTATAATACAACAACTTGCAATATTTTTACATCTTGGCACGCTTATTGCTTTATTATAGATGTTGATGAGGAATGTCAGACCGCGTAAGCCTAAAAGGTACGCCCCAGACATTACCGCATCGAACAAATCTATATTTTTAGGAGATAATAATGAAAACGGTAACGTTGTATCGTCCTTCGGTTCTTGAGAATGGGTTTCATGACTTTGACCGCTATATGTTCGGGGAATCCCTGTTTGCGCCGGCGGCTCGGTCCTTTTTTGGTCGCCTTCCCTTAGTGGATCTTCGGGAATCCCCGGAAGCCTATCTGCTGGATGTGGAACTTCCCGGATTCGACGAAAAGAACCTTCAGGTTCATGTAAACGCCGGGGTTCTGACCATCGAATCCAAGCTGGAGGAGCAGGTTCAGCAGGAAACGGACCAAACCGAAAAGGCCGAACCCCCCAAAACGGCTTTCTTGGTACGGGAACGCAGGCTGACGGCTTTCACCCGTTCCTTTAAGCTCCCGGAAAACGCCGATCCAGAGCAGATTACGGCCGTCTTCAAAAACGGCGTTCTGAACATCGAGATCGCAAAACGCGCCGAAGCCCAAAAACGGACAATCCAGATCGAAAAAAGGTAACCCACTTCAGGGTCCAGCGCGGGGCGGAAAACGCGAAGCATTTTTCGCCCCTAAAAATTCAGAAATAGAAGATATACGGTTATTAGTATAACCGTATATCTTTTTGTAGGGTCCGATATTGGGGCGTTGGCGGGTTAAACTGGCGCGTGGATTATAATAAGCGCGATGAAAAACACGTTCAGACTCAGGCCGGCGAGAAGCAAAAGACAGGCCAGGATTTCTAAGATATAGGCTTCGCGAGTGTAATTTTTGGCTCGGCCCTCCGGATCCCCCAAAACCGCCCCAAACGGCGCAAAGGGATCCTCCGGCTCTTCAGGAATCCCGGACTCGCCCCGGAGACGCCCGAATATATACCACATTTCTTTATCCCCGGGATGGAAGGTCCCGGCCGGCCCCTGGGGAAGCAGGAGGGGTAAGGTCTCTTCCAAGACTTCCGGCGGAGTCCCGAAACTGACGGTTTTGCCGTATCTTTCGCCGCCGGGCAGGGTCTCGCCGTATTTGAGGGGCAACCGCAGGATGTCTCGGTAGATCCGAAAGAGCCGAGCCTTGCGCCACAGCCGCTGATACCCCAAGGTGCAGACCAGCCCCGGGGGAATCAGGGGAATCAGGGGGGTGACCAGGGCGATACACGCCGCCATCGCCGTAAGCTGGAACAGGGGCCGGACAAGAAAAACCGCCGATACAAGCAGGAGAGAAAAGAGCCCGGCAATATACGAATACGGAGTTATCGAATTCCAATATTCGTTTTTATTCCGGCCCGCCCGCATAATCCGGACCGGCAGAGAGCGATCCGTTCCGTCATAAAAGATAATAAGCAAGGGATGAGCTTTATCGCCGGCGAAGACCGGCCGGGCATCCTGCAGAATCACTCTTCCGCCGACAAAAACCTTGGACCCTTCGGTGAGGAACGAAATCCGATCCCACCGAATCTTTTCCGGGGCTTCGCTCTCGGGGTTAAGGTTTTCAGAAAAGGCATCCTCTTCGGTTAAAGGCAAAAGGTAAGTGGAAGCCCCTTCGAGCAAAATCGGCAGAGTGAGACTCTCGTTCTTGATCCACAAAATCTGCTTATCCGTCGACTCGAATCCCCCGATACACCGGTACTCGCCGCCTTCCGGAGGAATCTTCGTATATTCTGAGTAATCCAGCCAAGGCTGAAGGCACAAATCGTTAAACCGCCGCCGGAAACTCCGCCAAGCCTGACGGTTCATAAAAGCTCCCAGGACCGGCACAAGGCCGTACCACAAAACCGCCAAACCCAGGATAACCCAAAGATCAAAAAATCTCATATTTTCCCCAGGCCTATGGTATACTTTCTTCCATGTTAGATACTAATCCGGTCCAGCTTGTGGTGGGACCTTTAGCCACAAATTGCTGGCTCTACGCTTTTACCGATCCGAATCCGCTTCCGCCGATGTGGCAACCTTATCAAGACAAGCTCTGCGCCGTTATTGACCCCGGCGCGGATGTCCTTGTCATTGCCGCTCGGCTGAAGCGATGCCAACGAGTCCCCCGGTACATCCTGCTGACCCATGGGCATTTCGATCACCTAGGGGTTCTGGAGGAAGCCGCGGCCTATTGCCAAAAAACCTACGGCCTCACGCCCGAAATCGGCATCCACAAAGACGACGCCGAATACGTAGGCCCCGACTCCCTCGAAGCCCACCGAGAAAGTTTTACCGCCGCGGTCGGCAACGCCCTGCACATCGACGCGCTGTGGCATCCTTTGCCTCGGGCGGATCGGCTCTTCACCGAAGGGGATCGAGTCGGTCCCTTCACGGTGCTTCATCTCCCGGGACACAGCAAAGGCTCCGTAGGCTTTTACGACTCGGCCGCAGGAGTCCTCTTCAGCGGCGATACCTTATTCCATAACGGCTTCGGCCGAACCGACCTCCCCGGCGGAAACGCCCGAAGCCTCATGACAAGCCTAGACCGGCTCTTCGGCCTGAAGGGAACGGTAAAAGTCTACCCAGGCCACGGACAGGATACTACTATCGATCAGGAACGCGCCTTTTACTGACCCCCCGGAAACCCCCGGCCGGCAGGACCCCCCGGAAACCGGCAGGGCCCTCCGGCCGGGGTCATTTAAAAATCCGGATATGCTCTACCGGAGAGCGATGCCGCAGTTTGAGAAGTAAGGTCTCTTCTGAAGCGGAATAGGACCAGCCCGAGGAGTTATATCGTTCAAAGTCCGGGGCGGTTCGGTAATCTATTCCGTAAAGCTGAAGTTTGCTGGGCAGAGGGATTCCCCGAAGGAGCATATAATGGGTTTCTCCCACCGGAAAGGTCACGGCGATGTCCAGAAGATCTTCTTCTTCTTGGACTTCGAGGGCCGTGGCTCCGGTCCAAGCCCAGGTTTCGGAGGCTATTTTTACGGCTTGGGGATAGCTTGTTCCTGGTTGGAGGATTCGGTAGAGCCGGGGGGAACTCAGCCGGGGGGCCTCCGGGTCTTCCCGGAAAGTTCCATCGTCGTCCCGCAGGACTCGGGCGGGAACGGTTCCGGCCTCGTCGGTTAAAGCTAGGACCGTAAGGATTAGGGATCGGCCGATGGCGGCCCATTCCAGGTTTCCGGCGCTGTCTGCATATACCGATAAGGCCTTTCCCAGCCGCAGATTATATTCAAGATCCCCGAAATCTTCAAAAAAGGCTAAGACCTTATCGTCGTTTTTACGCAGGCCCTCGGCAATGACAAGATACCCGGAGGAAGTATGGGCTTCAAAGGGATTCTCCGGAGAAAAGGTTTTTTCCAGGGCCCTTTGGTAGCGATGCCAATCCGAATAGCCTTCTAACAGGCCCGGAATGACCTCCGGGGTAATCTGCTCCGGCGGCAAAGCCCGAACCTGCTGAACCGCAATTTCCAGGTCCTGCCAAGCCCCCCGGGTAATAAGGTAATCAAAGCCATGGACTTCTTTGAGAAAATCAAAACCTTCGGATGCCAGAATTTGAGAGAAGGCCCCGGCTTTCTCCCGTTCCGCGGCGGCCAAAGAGCGAAGCCCCTGATCCAGCCGCCCCAAGAACACGCTGGATTCGTAGGTCCGGCGGTTCCCGTTGAGAAACGCCGCCGGCACCGAAGCCACCGCAGAAGAGTAATTGCCCCGGCTTACGGCTTCTCCGAGGTAGGCCGAAACCAGGTCCTCGTTATTCGCGCTTCCGATATTTCGGCCCCAAAGGCCGGCATTTTGGTCCCGCCATCGGCCCAGGGCCTTTTCGTAACTGGGTATATCGTAAGCTCCGGAAATAATAAAATCCTTGGCACTGAAGGCCGATTCCTGGTCTCCGGAAACCGGCTTATAGGAAATAGCCGCCCCCCGATCCGCCTGAAGAAACAGGGTGTACCGTTCCGCATTCGTCAAGGCTCGGTCGAATCGATACTTCACCCCTTCATGGTCCAGCAGGAATTGCCCATCCGCGAGTTCCTGCACTTCCCCGGCCTTGAGGGGCCGATAGGGAAGCTCCAGCCTAAGAACCTCCTCCCCGAGGAGGGCGTTTATAGCCAGTTCCGCCCGGTCCCGAATCTTCATAAGCGCGAAAATCACCTTCGTTCCTTCGGGAAATTCCAGAGCGATGGAATCATTCTGCACCTCCAGAGTCTTAGGAAGAATAGATTCTTTGGTTCCATCGAGTTTTACCAAATTGAAGCCCTCGGTTTCGTCGGGCAGAGCGAATTCCATCCCCCCGAAGGTGACGCTCAAAGAACCGGCCAGCTCATACCGATTAGGCTCTTCTTGGGAACGATAATGCCCGGCCGCCAGGATTCCTCCAACCTGCCGGGTAAAAAACCCTTTCTCCGCAAACTGAATCGCCCCTAAAAGCAATAAAATCCCAATATACCCCGCCGAAAGCCCCAAAAACCGAGGCAGAATCTGTTTTTTCATGAAAATGACTATACCTTTCCCAAGAGTCCCTGTCAATACCCCAGACCGGCCAGGAGTTCCGCCAGGCCGGACTAGCGCGTCCGGAGATGCCGGACTTATGCGTCCGGAGGCGCCGGACTTATGCGTCCGGAGTCACCGGACTTATGCCTTACCCCCGGCGGGAGGCCCGCTGGCGGAGGACCTCGTAGCATAGGACCCCGGCGGCTACCGAAACGTTCAGGGAGTCGATGCGCCCCGCGGAGGGGATGCCGATACACCCATCGCACTGGTCCCGCAAGAGCCGGGTAACGCCAGTTCCTTCGCCCCCCAGAATCAGGGCAACCCGGCCCGTGAGGTCCTTGGTATAGGCCGCTTCGCCGCTCATGTCTGCGGCGTACAGCCAGAAGCCCGCGTCCTTGAGGGCCTGCCCGGCCCGGGGAAGATTCGGAACTTGCGCCACCGGCATCCAAGCCGCCGCGCCCGCGGAGGTCCTGGCAATCACGTCCGGGTGTTTCGCAATCCGGCGATGCCGGGTTATCGCCAAATCCACCCCGAACTGATCGCAGGTCCGCAGAATCGCGCCGTAGTTGTGGGGATCGGTAATCTCGTCGAGGATAAGCACCATCCCATCCGGCCGATCCCCCAAATCGGCGAGAAACTGTTCTACCCGGATTTCCCGGCTTATCCCTCGGTCCTCGACCTCCAGGGCAATCCCCCGATGACCCGGCGCAAGGCGGTCTAAGTCAAAGGTTCCCACCCGATCAATCCGAATCTTATGCGCCGCCGCTAACCCGGCAATCTCCCGGGCCCGGGGACCTGCCTTCGCCACCAAGAGGGGCCCCGCCGCGCCTCCCGCCTTAATCCGCTCTTCGATCCCATGGAAGCCCGTCAAATAGGCCATTACTTGTTCATCCCGTAGGTTTTGCCGTATCGGACTATCTCGGCTTGAGGATACCCGTGTTCCCCCAGGTACTGCTTGAACGCGCTCTGGGCTTTCGGCTCCCCGTGAACCAGAAAAATCCCCTGGAGCCGGGATGTGTCCAGCCCGTCCAGCCATTCAGTGGCCTCAACGTAGTCCGCGTGCGCGCTGAAGGCGTTGATTTCCTCCACTTCCGCCCGGCGTTTAAACCATTGCCCGTGAA
>JAIRPY010000039.1 GCA_031256905.1 Spirochaetaceae bacterium | reverse complement strand
ACATTCACCAGCGCGCGGATATTGTGTTTCGTTTTTTCTTCTTCTTTATATACTTCCGCCGGGTCCACATCCGCCGCGGCGTCCAGCCCGGCTTGCAGTTCCGCGGTAAGTTTGCCCCGGTCCGCCAAGTAAGCCGCAACCAGCGCAATTTCGGCTTTGGCGCAGGCTTTTACCCCGGCTTCCTCGGACAGCCACGGCGCAAGAGCCTCAAACACCGCCCGCTCCGACAGCGAATACCGGTGATCCAAAGGCGATATATTGCGGAAAATCTCTCTCGTTTCCATACCGGATTATGGCTTTTTCTCAAACTTTTGTCCAGCCGCGCTCCGCCCGCGGTTTGGCTTCCGCCGCAAAGCCGAAGGCGTTTAGCGCAACGGCTTGGCGTCTGACACCATACTCAGGGCGTTTAACGCGCCGATCGCTGTCCGCCCGCAAGCCGACGGACAGACAGAACGTTTCCGTTAGAGCGGACCGCCGCCTAAAATCTCAGCCGCGCCGTCACGCAGATGAGATACAGAGCGGTCAATGCCGCGCCCGCTACCAGCCAAGAGAAACTTCTCTCGGCTATTTTCAAAAAGATGCTGTCTTTTTTCATAAGTATACTCCTTACCTATAAAATACTAACATACTAATATGTCAGTCAAGTCCGCTTATTCTTTTTCTTTCATTTTTTTAATATATTCCGCTTTTTAATATATTCCGCCGCAAAGCTGAAGGCGTTTAGCGCAACGGCTTGGCGTCTGACACCGTACTTAGAGGGTTTAAGTTACAAGCCGATGGATCGGCGTCACATTTCCGCCGAGAGGTTTTGCTGAAAAGAATGAGCTGAAAGGAATGACTTGAATAAGGGATGCGCTCAGGCTTACTGGCGTATAGAAATAAATCAGGAATATATTGACCCTTTGCAGGTCAATGAAGCCGCGCGGATCAAAACCTTTTTGTCTACCCCTTTGCCGAGGGTTTCCCGAAGTCCGCGGATCTGTTCTTTCTAAAATAGGAGAAAATACCGCCTCCTCAGCCGCGGACTTGCCCGCCGTCTCCCTTGTGGTCAGGGGTTTTCTGCCCCAACTGCTTAATCCGGTACGAAACGGCCTTGGTAATATCGCCTAAAATCTGTTTTTGAACCTTTGCCAGCATTTCAGCTTCAATCAGGGGGCGGATTTCAGCCGTAAAAAGGGCGGGAGGATTAATTTCAAGAGCCGCGGCTATACGCTCCAGCATTTCAAGGCTGGGAAACTTCTTTTCGGTCTCAATCAAGGCTATATAATTGGTCGATGTGTTCACCCGTTCAGCCAATTGCGCCTGGGTAATCCCCAAAATACGCCGTTGCTCCTTCATATTTAAGGCTAGTACGGTTCTTAAACTGTCCATATTCAAACTTGCGCTTTTTTTTCATTATAGGGGTTTATAAGGCGTTGACAATTTACCTATAATATAGTATTTATAATTATTTACTATAAGGAAACTTTTCGTTCCCAAAGAACGATAAAGTCAATCCGGCGGACTTTCTGTAAGAGGCTTCCGATTTTTGGGGTTTATTTCAGAAAAACCGGCGGAGTCCTACCGGGTCTTTTGGACCCGGAATCTTTAAGCAGGGGCATGAAAGGTCCAAGCCCCAAGGAGTTTTATAATGAAAAAGGTTTTGGTTCGCGGTTTTTCGGCGGCGGCGTTCGCCTTTTCGGTTGCCGGCTGTGCTTCATCTACTAATTATCTGCACATTATCACGCCCCATACGGCCGCGGATTTGCTGGCGGACGATGTTCAGGTCTTTGAAGGCAAGTCTTATGACGAAGCGGCGGTTCAGGCGGCCGAGGCGGGTTACGAGGTGATCCTTTCTTATGAAGGACGGGGTCAGCAGGGGCTTTTCGGGATGAATGCTTCGGTTCGCCTTATCGCCAAAGACGCGGACGGCATCCGTCCCTCAACGGGAAAGGAAAACGCCCAGCCCGCAACCGAAGAGGACGCCACTCCCTCAACGGAAGAAGCCAGCGTCACTCCCTCAACCGAGGAGTAACAAAATGGCTAAAAAATGTCTGTTCCTTTTGCCGCTCCTGTGCCTATGCGCGCTGTCCGGGTTTTCCCTGTCTTCGAGCGGAACCAAGCAGAATACGCTGATGCCCGATTTCTCCATAAGCGGAGGAGGGCGCATCTTCTACAACGGTATGTTCGATATCTGGAAGTACAGCAATAATTACAACAATGTTGGATCTACTCTTGAATATCGCCTCTACAGCAACCATGGTTTCGGCATCGGAGTTTTTTTCGACGCTACCTACGTGGAAGTCGGGCTGGATTTCATCTTCGGTTCGTTCAAGCCAAATGCTAGAGGCTATACCGGTGATTTCGAGTTAGCGTCAACCCAATTCGGTTTTAGCATATTGGGCAAATTGCCCTTAATGGCGGGACCGGCGGTTTTTTTCCCCCTGGCGGGTATTGACTATCAGATTTTTCTTTCCGGCGAGGCTAAAGGTTTACCTATCAATATCAAAAATCGTGATGATGTTAAAGAATATATGGGCTATGAGGATATATTTGACGCCTTTAGCCTTGTTTTGGGCATCGGTCTGGATTTCAACCTAACCAGCAAACTCTATCTGCGGGGCGAGGCACTCTGCAACTTCAAGATGGAAAGCGACTCAGACAAGGCCCTCAAGAAACTTGCCAAGAACAATAATGTAAGTTTCTCGCTGTTCACGTTTGGTCCGCGTATCAGTATCGGCGTCGGCTATAAGTTCTGGGGAAAATAGCCTTGAGTAAAGAAACGCGGTTCTCCTCGGGACGGCGTTTCTTTTTTAAGAAAAAACGCCCGGGTTTTCTGATTGGCTTGAGCGAATGTTGCGATTTCAGGGTCCCCTAAAGGCTCGGCGGCAAATGTCAAGGATAACCGATTTGAAATAGTCCAGCCCGATGGGTTCTATCTCAAGGGGAATTTGGGTAAAGTCGTAAAATGCGAGGACTTCCTCGTCTTCAATGGGAAAAAGGCCCGTGTCAAGGACGATAATCTTCTCGAAATAGCCGAAATTGACCCGGGCGTCAGCCTCGTCCATGCCCCGCTCTTCCTGATATATCTTCCGCCACAGCCTAAGCCCGCCGGAACTTATGTAATAAAAATTGCCCTCGGCGTCCCGCTTTTTTTTCTGTTCGGGTCCCAAGAAAATTTCCATGCAGTTCGCGGGTTTGGGAAACGCCGCGCCCAGCTCTTCAGCGAGTCCCGCCATGTTCGGATGACACATACTGCCGTACAGCCAAGCGTACCGGTCCCCGCCGGAATCAGCCGCGCTTTCCCGCAAAGCCCGCTCCAGTTTAGCCTCGCTTGCGTCAAGAGCCGGGCTTATCAGCGCAAGATCAACCGGCTGTCCCAGCTCTTTTTCGATCTCCGGCAGAACTTTTTCCAATTCCCACTGAAAAATCCCGCAGGAAGTAAGATGTATCATATTTTTCTCCTAATATTTAAAGTAAAAAAAATCTAAAGCAAAAAAGTCTGCGGATTTTTGCGGTTAAAAATCCGCAGACGTCCGGATTACAGCAGAGGTTCCGCTTTTGCCGGGCTGAAAATCAGCTTTTTGTCCTGGGCCGCCGCGGTCCCGATAAGACGGATTCCCTTGGGCTTTCCTTCGGTCAAGGTCGCGCCGACAACCCAAGCGTTTTTGTTGTTCCCCAGGTTGGCTTGAGTTTTTTCCATCTTATAGATGCCGAACTCGATGGAATCTCCTGAGACCTCGCCCTTGCCGGCAATGATGGGATGCGGGGTCCCGTCCGGGTTGAGGGTAATAAGGGACAGAAACGCGGTTTCCCGGATAATCTGCTTGATCTCTTCGGTGATAATCATAATTACTCCTGTATAGTATTGCTACCTGATATAAATATACTACTTATCGAAAAAATAGCAATAGCAAAAAGATACTTAATTCGTAAAATATACGTTCTTGACGGAAAAACTAGGTTGTATTAGAGTGATCAGGTATGGAAAATAATACCGAAAATTTCTGCGATAAGCCTTGCGCGAAATGCCCCTGTATGGAAAAGTGTCCGTTAGAGACCGGAATGCGGATTATCGGGGGCAAGTGGAAGGCGTCGATTCTCTGCGCTCTGCATACGGACGGACCGGCGCGGTACAGCGCGCTGAAGCGGAAAATCCGAGGCGTTACGAATACTATGCTGGCAAGTTCGCTTAAAGAGCTGGAAGAAGCTGGCTTGGTCAAACGGGAACAATTCATGGAAATGCCGGTCCGGGTGGAGTATTCGCTTACTTCCCGGTCTCAGGGGTTGTTGCCTATTCTGGCGCAACTTGCCCGGTGGGGCGCGTCAAATGAGCTTTTGGACTAAAGCCCGCGGATTTCAGTCCGGGAAAAACTTTATTTTTTTCCTTATTTTTTCCTTATTTTTTCCTTCCCGCAACACAGGCATTTTCTATAAAGCATTTTTTACCCCCTGCCTTTGCAATACTTCATGCCATCTTCTAGTTTTCCCGGTAAGTTGGGAAGCGTCTTAACGCCGTTTTTTTGATGCCAGCACAGTTTGGCCCTCTGAGAGTTTGGCCGGTTCGCTGTTTTTTCTTGCCCTTGAAAAAGGAATTAGATCTTCCGGTATTTCGTTACAGGAGGAAATAACTGGGAACTCGTATTTACCTGCAAATACCGCTTTCCGCACAAGGAAAGCATTTTAAAATTATTCATAATAGCGATTATAAATAGCGATATAAACCTTTTACATCAAAGATAGAACCGGTAATAAACCAGCGGAACGCTCCGGCAACCTGCTGTCGTTAGACTCGCTGTCGAGAGGGGCGTTCCGCTGGTACTTTTACGCGAGACGTTTTCCGAAGGCGGCGAGGTCGCCGCTGTCCCGGGCTCTGCCGAGTTCCGCGCCGTTGCCGGCAAGCAGAATCGCTGTCGGCGTAGACAGCACATTCCGCCGAGCCGCTTCCGCAAAACCATCCGCCGTATCGGTGTTCACCAAATCAACGGGAATGCCGAGCCGCCCCGCCGCATCCTTCACCGGGGGACAATTCGGACACGCAGGCCGCACAAAAAGCAAGATCCGCCGATCCCCAGCAGACCCGGTCCTTTCAGAAAGCCCGGACGGAAACGCAGTAATACTGCCTCTGCCTCCAGCCTCAGCCGAAGACTTGCCCGCAGAAAAACCAGATTCCGGAACACCCGTCGAACAAACCGCGCAGGAAACCGGCGCGCAGGACCCGCATTCTCCGGGAGCGCGATAAAGCAGACGCTCGCCGTACTCCTCCCGTTTGCCCTTGTTCCAATTCCGAACCGACCGGTAATACCCGACAATACGGCTGTATACCTCCGCAGGCGTACCCTCCGCGCGGCTTCGGGCTTCCTTCGCCTCAGCCAATTCCCGCTCAATTTCCTCAAGACTTCTCATTGAAAAGCTCCTTAAATTTTCTTCGCTAAAAACTTTTTTTTCTCTTTTTAATTTTTAAAATATTTTTTGTTTTTAACTTTTTAAAAAATATTTTTTAAAAAAGCTACCTTGCCGCGAGAGCCAGTTCTCGTTCTTTTTCCAGTTCTCCTATTTTTTTGGACAGAGATTCTATCTTTTCTTCTTTGCATCGGGGACAGGTGAAATGTTCCCCCGGAAGATAACCGTGAATAGGGCATACTGAAAAGGTCGGCGAAATCGTGAAATAGGGAATCCGGTAATTGCCGGCTATCGCTTTTACCAAATCCCGGCACGCCCGCCAATCTTCAATGGCTTCCCCAAGAAAGGCATGAAATACCGTTCCTCCAGTATAGGCGGTCTGTAAATCCTCCTGTAAATCCAGGGCGTCGAAAATATCCTCTGTCTGCATTACCGGAAGCTGAGTAGAATTCGTGTAATACGGCTCCTCGGTTCCGGCAGTAATAATACCGTCGTACCGTTCCCGATCATGCTTCGCTAAACGGTACGACGTAGATTCCGCGGGAGTCGCCTCAAGATTGAACAGCTCTCCTGTTTCCTCTTGAAAATCCGCAAGCCGATCCCGCATAAAATATAACGTCTTTAGAGCAAAAGCTTTGCCTTCTTCCCATGCGATGCTCAAATCTTTCCCGAAAAAGTTCTGGATGCACTCGTTCATTCCTACAAGCCCGATAGTGTTAAAGTGGTTGTTTAGGGTCCGAAGATACCGTTTCGTGTAGGGAAATAGCCCATTTTCCAAAAGCCGGGATACCACTTTGCGCTTCGCTAAAAGGCTTTCTTTCGCAAGAAGCATCAGATCATTCAGCCGGCGGTAGAAATCCTGTTCGTCCGATGCAAGATACCCGATGCGCGGCAGGTTAATCGTCACCACTCCTATTGAACCGGTCAGTTCGTCTGAGCCGAATAACCCGCCCCCGCGTTTCCGCAGTTCCCGTTTGTCAAGCTGAAGCCGGCAACACATCGACCGCACATCTTCAGGATGCAAATCGGAATTCACAAAATTCTGAAAATACGGCGTGCCGTATCGGGCGGTCATTTCGAACAGCAGTTTTGCATTCTCGCTGGCCCAATCGAAATCCCGGGTAATGTTGTACGTCGGAATCGGATACTGAAAGCCCCGCCCTTCGGCGTCGCCTTCCAGCATAAGTTCGATGAACAGCCGGTTTACTCGTTCCATTTCAGGCGCGCAATCGCCGTAAGTGAAATCCCGGGCTTTTCCTCCAACAAGCGCAGGTTTATTTTTGAGATCCTCCGGACAAGTCCAGTCCAAAGTAATGTTCGTAAAAGGCGCCTGACTTCCCCACCGGCTGGGGGTATTCACGCCGAACACAAAACTTTGGAGGCATTGCTTAATTTCTTTATCCGAAAGATTATCCGCCCGCACAAAAGGACTGATATAAGTATCAAAAGAACTGAAAGCCTGGGCGCCGGCCCACTCGTTTTGCAGGCATCCGAGAAAGTTTACCGCCTGTTGCATCAGCGTCGAGAGGTGCTTCGCCGGTTTGCTGGTGATTTTATCGGCGACGCCGCCGAGGCCTTCCTCGATGAGCTGACGCAAGGACCAGCCCGCGCAATAGCCCGAGAACATAGAAAGGTCGTGAATATGAAAATCCGCGTTCCGGTGAGCTTCGGCGACGGCTGGAGAATAAACGTTTTTAAGCCAGTAATTCGCGGTAATCGTGCCGGAATTGTGCAGAATCAAGCCGCCCAGAGAATAATTAACGTTGGCGTTTTCGTTGACCCGCCAGTCTTCCTGTCTTAGGTAGCCGTCCATCGTGGCGTCGATGTTGAGCATGAGTTTTTTGGCGTCCCGGAGAGCTTCATGCCGGGCCCGGTAGAGGATATAGGCCTTCGCGACCGGGGTTTCCCGGGCTTCGATGAGGGCGGTTTCGACGGCGTCCTGAATTTCTTCGATAGCCGGGATTCCGGGCTGAGGTTTTTGGGTCCTCAGGCTTTCGAGGGCGGTTTCGACTTGGTCCGTGAGGGCGTCGAGTTTCGGGTCCGGGTCCGGGGTCCCGACCGCGCGGAAAGCCTTTTGTATAGCGTTGCGGATTTTCAGGCGGTTATAGGCTTCGATTTCGCCTGAACGTTTTACCACATAATTGATCACAATTCCTCCGAATTAGGGTCCGAAGAGTTTCGGCTTCCTAGGGGCCTGCCGCCTGCGAGGTCCCTGCCCGGACCCCGCTATATATAGCGGTCAACCTCTGCTTTTTCTAATATACTACACTACATATTGCGTATCAAGGGGGTGAAAGGGGAATTTGCAAGGTAATTTTTGGAATTTTTTCTGCGGCTTTTTTTTGCGGCTTTTCGCCTTTTCCGCTGTAGACTTTTCGCCCCGGATTTTTCTCCTTCGCGCTTATCCATACTATATCCCGGCTTTTTATTTTTGTCTACGGACCAAAACAAAAAAAATCGCGCCGAAAAACCATAAAAAGAGGTTCCATCCGCTTGACGCTATTGGATATATTTTATATTATACCATCGACTTTATATTCTGCAAGATGGTTTTAAAAAATGCCTTTGGTTCGCAAGGCCGGAGCGATTCTGCCAGGACCGCCTACCGATGGGACCGCATCGCCCAAACCGGCGGGGCGGAAACCGGCAAAAGACCAAAAGCAGAAGATCAAAAAGGAAAAAATGTATGAATAGAGGAGGGCGTTGGGGGGGGGGGGGGGGGGGGGGGGGGGGGGGGGGGGGGGGGGGGGGGGGGGGGGGGGGGGGGGGGG
>JAIRPY010000019.1 GCA_031256905.1 Spirochaetaceae bacterium | reverse complement strand
TCGGACATCGCTGGCAACTGACGCCGCAGGCTTGAGCGGCGCAGACTGAACCGGCCGGCGGTCCCGAAACGGAACGCGCAGAAAAGAGAAGAAAAAAATGTCGGGATGAAGTGACTATTTTATCATGAGTAATGAGTAATGAGTAATGAGTAATGAGTAATGAGTAATGAGTAATGATGTTCGGCGTTTTTGGTTGTTAGCACCTTTTTACCATTCCTTTTAGTTTCACTTCCTAATTCATTAAAGAAGATAGTTAAAATATACCGCATTACAGAAAAGACGTCAAGGGATTTTTACTGTTTTCAGCTTTTTTTCTTACAAAATTTTTAATTTGTACAGCCTTATCTTGCCGGCATTATCGAAAGCATCCGGCGGAGCGGCGCGTTTACCATCAAACATACTGACGGCAATATTATGCCTATTCTGGATCAGCTTGCGGAATGCCGTCCCCATGGGTTACATTCTCTTGATCCAAGGGCCGGCGTTGATATTAAAAAAGTAAAAGCTCTTATCGGCGGGGAAATATGTCTTTGCGGAAACGTCCACTGCGCCGCGCTTCAAACTGGAACTCTTGAAGAGGTCAGAGAAAGCGCGGAGTACTGTCTTACTTGGGGAAAGCCCGGAGGGGGATACATTTTCTGCACGAGCAATATTCCGTTTAAGGGTATGCCGGCGGAACGGTATACGTTTATCCTCGACCTTTGGAAGCGGATGCGGGATTATAAGGCCCGGGAGGATTTATAAGGCGGCTGGGAGGATATAACTTTTACCGCCCTGTTTAGTGATTTCTTGGTAGGAGAGGCCCGTTTCCCGAAGGATGATTTTGATAATTTTGTAGGAGCAGAATCCGCCTTGGCATCGTCCCATTTGGGCTCGGGTGAAATACTTTATTCCGTCGAGGGTAGAATGTCCCAGCTGTAGGGCCTGGAGGATTTCCGCTTCGCTGACCTTTTCGCATCGGCATACGATATTTCCCCAGGCCGGATCGAGGGCGATGAGCTGGTCCAGTTCTTCCGGGGAGCATTCTCTTGCTCGGGGGCGGGGGGGAACGAAGGGATTCCATTCCGGCTTTTTCGGGAGGGTCAGGCCCATTTCTTTGAGCAAATTTTTTACGTACTCTCCGATAGCCGGGGATGCCGTAAGCCCCGGAGATTGAATCCCGGCGACTTGGATAAATCTGGGAGCTGTTTTGGAAGGTTCGATGTAAAAATCTTCGCCAAGATAGGGCCGGAGGCCTGCAAAGGCGGTAATTACATCGGCGGGGTTTAATTCGGGAATCATTGTTTTGCCGGCCTCGAGAATTTGCTCCAGCTGTTTTGCGCTGGTGGCCCGGTCTTTTTTGTCGTCGGTGTCGTCGGCGGTGGGGCCTATTAGGACGGTGCCTTCGGCGGTGGGGATTACCAGCATACCTTTGGAGATGGGAGTCGGCGCGGGGAAGACGATTCGTTTGGGTTTGGCTTTGGTTTGTTTATCGAGGAGGAAATATTCGCCTTTTCGGGCTTTAATGGAGAATTTTTCTCCGCCGAACAGGGCTGACACTTCATCGGCGAAGAGGCCTGCGGCGTTGACGACGTATTGGGCGGCAATTTGTCTGTTATCGGAGGCTTGGATTTGCCAAAAGCCGTTGATTAATTGGGCTTTTTGCACGGAGAAATTGGTATAGAGATCGGCGCCGTTTTTTACGGCGGATTCGACTAGGGCGAAGACGAATCGGTAGGGTTCGGTGATGCCGCCGTTGGGGGCGTATAGGCCTCCGACGGCTTGGGGGGAGAGTTTTGGTTCGAGACTGAGGATTCGTTCTCTGGAACAGAGTTCGATGCCGGGGGCGCCGTTTTCCATGCCCTGTTGGAAGAGTTGTTCTAGGGTTTTCATTTCGTCTTTTTGCAGGGCCGCGACGATAATGCCGCATCGTTTGAAGGGGAAGTCGAGTTCTTGCTTGAGCTGGTCGAATAGGGCGTTTCCTTGTATTTCGAGCTGGGTTTTGAGGTATTTTTTATTATGGTGGAAGCCTCCGTGGATTATTCCTGAATTAGCTTTTGAGACTCCGAAAGAAACGTCTTGTTCTTTTTCGAGGATGGCTATTTTGACGGCATATTGGGAAAGCCGGCGCGCGATATTTGCGCCGGAGAGGCCGCATCCGATAATTGCCGCATCGTACTTTTTATTTTCCATGATTTTTCCTTATTTTATATTTTTAACGAAAGGGTTTTTTTAAAGAAGAAAACCGCTCCGGTTAGGGGGGAACGGTTTTTTTTGGGAAAAAAGGTTATTGCAGGAGCTGGAGGATTCCTTGGGTTCTTTGGTTTGCTTGGGCGAGCATGGCGGTTCCGGCTTGGTTTAGGATTTGGTTTTTGGTGTAGGTGACCATTTCGTTAGCCATGTTGGTATCTCGGATTCGGGATTCGGCGGCTTGCATATTTTCCGCGCCGATATCTACGCCTCGGACGGTATGTTCGAGGCGGTTTTGGTAGCCTCCGAGGTCGGCTCGTTGTTTACTGACTCGTTTGAGGGCTTCGTCGAGGGTACCGATGGCTCGGTTGGCGTCGTCCATGGTGTCTAGGGTGAGGATGGTATCGTCTCCGGTATTGCGGACCCCGAGGGCTTTGGCGGTCATGGTACCGATGAAGACCTGTTCTCTTTGGTCCATATTGGCGCCGATGTGGAACCACATGGAGCCGGTGACGACGTTTTCTCCGGCGGGGCGGCTGTATCTGCCGGTGAGCATATTCAGGCCGTTGAAGTGGGCGTGGGAGGCGATCCGGTCCAGTTCGTCGATGAGGGCGGACACTTCAATCTGGATGTAGGTGCGGTCTTCGGCGGTGTAGATGCCGTTGGCCGACTGGACGGCGAGTTCCCGAATCCGGTGCAGGATGTCCTGACTTTCTTGGAGGAATCCTTCGGTGGTTTGGATGAAGGAGATTCCGTTTTGGGCGTTGGTGGAGGCTTGGTTTAGGCCTCGGATTTGGGCCCGCAATTTTTCCGAAACCGCCAAGCCCGAGGCGTCATCTCCGGCCCGGTTTACCCTAAGCCCGCTGGAGAGTTTTTCGATGTTTTTCGTCAGATAGGTCTGGGTTGAGCGGAGGGACCTATCGGCGAACATGGCGCTTAAATTGTGATTGATAATCATCATGCACTCCTTTGACATTTCCCCGGGGTATTGGCATCCGTGCCTTTTCTGAACGGCCTCGGCTTTTGCCGTATCGTTCCGCCCCGGTTATGGAAAGAGGGGCGGCTTTTCGGGGCCTCCCTTTTTCTTGATTTAAATATCGGATACTTTCCTTATCTCTTGAGGTTTTTTTTTCAAAAACTCCGGCGGGGGGCTGGGGATCGAAGGGCCTTTATTTTGTCGGGGAAAAACCGATGACAGAAATATGGTTATGCGGTATCTTGGGGTTCTTTGGTTATTGTTTTTATTTTTTTCCTGCGCTACTTCCGGGGCTGGGTCGGGGGTTGGGGAGAATCCGGCAGAGAGGATTCACCTTCCCATCCCCCGAATCCCGGAAAGGATTATGGGAAAGGGGCTGGTCCCTTCGGGGGATCTGGCTTCGTTTCTGCTTTCGGCGAATCCCCAAGGCGACGCGGATTTTGTCAAAACCTTGACCGGCTATTACATCCAAGAGGCGGACCTGGAAGGGGTCAATCATGACATTGCCTTTGCCCAGATGTGTTTGGAGACCGGCTTTTTGAAATACGGTAATTTGGCGACTCCGGATATGAATAACTTTTGCGGCCTCGGCTCGATTTCGGAGGCGGAGCCGGGGGAACGATTCCCGAATCCTCAAATCGGAGTTCGGGCTCAGATTCAGCACCTGAAGGGCTATGCTTCCGCCGATCCCCTCGTCCAAGACCTGGTGGACCCTCGGTTTAAGTGGATTCCCCGAGGCTCCGCCGGCACAATCCATGACTTAGCCGGCAAGTGGGCTACGGACCCCGATTACGGCGATAAGATCGCCGGCATCCTCCGGAGACTCTACGCCTTCGCCTTTGACCGGTAAGGTTTCCCGCCCGGGGGATTCGCCTTTCCGCAGGGAAAACTCGCCTTGAACCAAAGCCTCCTCGCCTTGACGCATTTCTGATTCACCTTTCCGCAGGGCCTCCTTACCTTGACCCAAAGCCTCCTCGCCTTGACGCATCTCTGATTCATCTTTTCGCAGGGCCTCTTTACCTTGACCCAAAACCTCCTCGCCTTGACGCATCTCTGATTCATCTTTTCGCAGGGCCTCTTTGCCTTGACCCAAAGCCTACTCGCCTTGACCAATCTCTAGTTTACCTTTACTCTTGGCATCCTTGCCTTGACGCATTTCTGGTTTACCTTTTTGCAGGGCCTACTTACCTTAACGCAAAATTTACTCGCCTTGACTAATCTCTGGTTTACCTTTTCGCAGGGCATCTTCTTCTTTCCTCATGTTGAATTTGCCTTTACGTTTAGAATATTTTCCCGAACCTCCGGCGGATTCGCTTTCCTGCATCTTTGATTTACCTTTACGTTTGGCTGATTCCGGCGGATGCCTGGTGGATTTACCTTTCCTCTTGGCATCCTTGCCTTGACGCGTCCCGGATTCGTTTTTCTGTATCCTGAATTTGCCTTTACGTCCGGGGTATTCCGGCGGATGCATGGTTGATTTACCTTTACTCTTGACATCCTTGCCTTGACGCGTCCCGGATTCGTTTTTTTGCGTCCTGGATTTGCCTTTACGTCCGGGGTATTCCGGCGGATGCCTGGGAGATTCGGCTTCACGAAAGGAAGGAAGGAGCGAAAAACCTACAAAAATACTAGGAAGATAGTTGAATTTTTAAACCCTATCGGATAGGGTAACAGAATGGATTTTAGGCTTTTTAAGATGAAAAAGTACCTTTCCCAGATATAAGGGAAAAAAAGAAAAAGGAAAAGCATGAAAATTAAGTTTAAGATCAGCTTCATTGTAATAGGAATTCAGGCGGTTCTAGTGACCGGGATTGCGGTCCTTCTTTTGAACCATGCGGCGAACATCCAATTGCAAACCAGTCAGGAGAAACAGGCTTTTTTAGCGAAATATCAAAGCTCGGTGATTCAGGATAGGTATAACGGCTACATCCGGGTGGCGAAAACCCTGGCCGGCATTTTCTCCGAGTACCAGGGAGTAGAAGAATCCGTCCGGCGAGTCCGATTCGCCGCCAATATCGATGCCGTCCTCGACAACGAGCCGAATATCGTAAGCATCTTCTCGGTCTGGAAACCGAATACCCTCAGCCGGAACATAATGGAGCATACCGGCGAAGGGGATTCGGCCCCGACGGGCCAGTTCGCGCCCTTTTTCCACAAGTATTCCGGGAGGGTCACCCATACTTTTTACCCGGGCTATGAAGAGCTTACCCGGAATATGCCGAATACCCAGACCGTAACCGGGCCGGTGATGCAGACCGTTCAGGGCAAAAGCCTGTATCTTATGACGTTTATCGTTCCGGTGATAGAAAAGGAGAGTAATACCCTCGCGGCGGTGGTGGGCGTTGAGATTGATGTATCGGCCCTGGAAGAGCTGGTAACCAAGACGATTGCGGATAACGAAGACATCAGTTACATGGCCGTCTACACCAACGCCGGGGATATTTTGGCGAGTTATCAGTCTGAACGGATGGGTAAGAATATCCGGGCCGGGGATTCGACTCTCTTTTTGAGGCATATGGAAGAAGTAATTTCTGCGATAAAAGCCGGACGCCTCTTCACGACGACCGAGTATTCGTCTTTGCTCAAGACGGAGCTGACGATAACCATGGCTCCCTTCGGCATCAGCGATTCCGGAGTCACCTGGACTGTGGGCGTCGGCACCCCCCAGTCGTTAATTTTGAGGGAAATTAAGAGACTCACGATTTTTACGATAATTCTGGCCGGAATGGCCCTGATTCTGGGGACTTTGATTATCTTGGGGGTTACCTCCGGGCTGGTGAAGCCCATTGTCCGGGTGGCGGAAACCCTGCGGAATATTTCGGAAGGCGAAGGGGATTTGACCCAAAGCATCGAGGAAATCGGGAAGGACGAGATTACCGACATGGCCCACTACTTTAATCTGACGATTGATAAGATCCGCCGGATGATCCGGGCGATAAAAGAGCAGACCGGATCCTTGGCGGACCTCGGCGCGGACTTGGCCGCGAATATGACCGAGAGCGCGGCCGCGGTCAATGAGATTGCCGCGAATATCCAGAGCGTTAAGGGCAAAATTACCAATCAAACCGAGGGAGTCCGGGAAACGAATGCGGCTATGACCCAAATTACCGGGGCCCTGGATACCCTGAATGAGCATATTGAAAAGCAGACTATCCGGGTTTCCCAATCGTCTTCGTCTATAGAAGAAATGGTGGCGAATATTAATTCGGTGACCCAGACTCTTATCAAGAATGCGGAAAACATGGAACAGCTTACCGAGGCCTCCGACGCGGGCCGGGGGGGATTGCAGGAAGTGGCCGTGGAAATCCGGGAAGTGGCGGCCGAATCCGAGGGCCTCCTGGCAATTAACGGCGTTATAGCGAACATCGCCAGTCAGACGAATCTTCTGGCGATGAATGCGGCTATCGAAGCCGCCCATGCCGGAGATGTGGGCCGGGGCTTTGCGGTAGTAGCCGACGAAATCAGGAAACTCGCCGAATCGTCGTCAACCCAATCCAAGACGATAAGTTCAGCCCTGAAGAAAATAAAAACCGCCATCGATAAAATCACCGCCTCGACCGATGGAGTCCTCCGGAAATTCGAAGCTATTGATACCGGAGTCAAGACCGTTTCAGAACAAGAAGCCAATGTCCGGGCCGCCATGGAAGAACAAGGCACCGGAAGCAAGCAGATCCTCGAAGCCGTGGAGCAACTCAATACCATAACCCGGCAGGTCGAAGCCAATTCCGTTCAGATGCTCGAAGGAAGCAAATCGGTAATGCAGGAAAGCAAAAACCTCGAACAGGTAACCGAAGAAATCGCCAACGGCATGAACGAAATGGCCAGCGGATCCGCCCAAATCAACGCGGCCGTCAACCGGGTTAATGACCTCAGCTTTCACAATAAAGCAAGCATCGAGACGTTGGTTCAGGAAGTTTCCCGATTTAAAATCGATTAGCCCTAGCCGAGGTTCTTTTTTTCATGCTATAGTTTCTCTAGGATTTAGAAAAAGGGAGGCTTCGTTCAAGGGGATGGGGCATCCGCCTGAGCGAGTAGGGCATCCGCCTGAGCGAATACCGCATCCGCCTGAGCGAAAGGGGCATCCGCCTAAGCGAAAGGGGCATCCGCCTAGAAAAACGGGGCATCCGCCTGAGCGAAAGTTCCATCCGCCTAAGCGAAAGGGTCATCCGCCTGAGCGAAAGGGGCATCCGCCTGAGCGAAAGGGGCATCCGCCTAAGCGAATACCGCATCCGCCTAGAAAAACGGGGCATCCGCCTAAGCGAAAGTTCCATCGGCCTAGAAAGATGCGGGGGGAATCGATACAAATAACGGGAAAACCCCTAAAAATACTGGGGTATTGGAGGTTTTTATGGCTGATTGGCTTCCCGGGACCCGGGAAGGACAACTCAATATGGCAAAGGTTTGGGTTTCTACCCTGAAAAGCAAGGCTTCGGCGTGGGGCGTGCCGCCGGAAGAAGAGAACGCCCTAACCAGCGCGACGGCCGAAGGGGATCAGATTTTGCAGGCCGCCCGGTCCGCGGATCGGACCCCGATTATCACCACAGAATGTCAGAGGCTTTTCGGAAAAATGACCGAAAAGATGCGGTTCATCAAGGACCGGTACTTCAAAAAGCCGCCCTTGCAGGACGAAGACTTCACCGCCCTCCTGCTGAATCCGCCGAATCCGGTCCGGACCCGAAGGGGTATCCCAAAGGCCCAAATGACCGCCCAAATCGGCCGAAGCGGCGCGGCCATGCTCATCCTGATCTACAAATACGCCGAAGGCACCGAAGGCCTCGCCGATCCTCACACAGACATCCGCCGGCAGGTTCGCTACGGCCTCCTCCCGCCCCCGGGAACCGCCCGAATCGGGAAAGAACTCGACAAAATACCCGAAGAACCCGAAGAATTGCCCATCGTCTTCGCCACAAAACGAAGAAAGGACATCCTCAACTTCGACCCCGCCGACAGCGGTAAAACCGCCTTCTTCGCCATCCGCCTCGAAAACGGCAACGGCGAATACGGCCCCTGGTGTCCCATGTTCCACGCCATCATCCCCTAAGCCCCCGGCAGAAGGGCGAAAAAAAACCGGGGCCGGTTTTCCGCCCCGGAGATCCTAAAACCCGGCCTGGGTCTGCATAAAATCGGTAAAATCCCGGAAACCCCGGCGGGCCAGGGTCCTAAAAAACCGCTCTCCCTTCTTTCCCCGATCCTGATAATACTTCAAAACCCCATCGGCGGCTCTAAAAACCTCGGCCCGGTCAAAAAGAACCGGCAGGCCCGGAGTCCCGGACCGAATCTCAGAACCAAAGGTCCCGCCGAAAAAAAGAAAATACCCAGACCGGCCCGTCCAAGCATTCTCCGGACAAGAACGAATACACCGGCCGCACCAATTACACTTTTCTTCGTTTAAAGAAAGACCCCTCCCATCCTGAGCCTGGGCCAGGGCCCCTCTCGGACAAACCGACTCGCACACTCCGCAGAAGCCGCAAAGCTCCCCTTGCCAAGCCGGAACCATCACTCCCTTGAGGCCGAGATCGTTTTCCTCAGCTTTAAGACAGTTGTTCAGACATCCGGTAAGACCAATCTTAAACTTGTGAGGAAGGTCCAAACCAAAGTAACGAGCATCCAGCTCCTTAGCCAGATCGCTGGTTTCAATAAGCCCATTGGGACACACCCCCCTCCCCTGACAGGCCGTAACCGTCCGAACCCGGGGGCCGCAAGCTCCCGGAGTCAGCCCCGCCTCGGCCAGAGCAGTCTTCACCGCCTCCAGGTCCGCCAGAGCAAGAAAAGGAATCTCCACACCCTGACGGCTCGTCAAATGAGCATACCCCCGGCCGAACCGATCAGCCACCTCCGCCACCTTCCGAAGCTGATCCGCCCCCAGCTGACCCCCGGCAACCCGCAAACGCAGAGAAAATTTATCCTGCTGAATCTGCCGCATAAACCCGCCCTTCTTCAGAGCGGCATAATCCGTTTCCATGTAGCCCTCCCCGGCCCTCAGGTAAATCTATGGGGAAAATACTTCCGCAAAAGGGCGAAGAAAGCTTCCTCAAAGCCCTCCTCGGCCGGGACCTGGGCCCCTTCGGAACTCCCAGGCCCCACCACCAAGCCGCACCCCGCGGCATCAAAGGCGTCAACCATCACAAACCGCCCCAAACTCGGATTGTCCCCAAAAGAAGTAAAAGGAAGAGAAGCCTCCAGCCGCAAGGTAACCCGGCCGCAGTCATGCCGGCGCAACTCCTCGGCCGAATTCTCCGACGAAAGGGGACCCCCCAAAAACCGGTCTATCGAAACCAAGGCCGCCTCGGTCTTAGCCGCCCCCAGCTTCAAAAGATACTTCCGGCCCCTCCGTAAAGGCTTCTCCCCAAGCCAAATCATATTCGCCTGTAACGTATCCCCCAGGATCACCGGATTCGCCTGGTCCTGCCTAAGCATCACCTCCCCGGGACGGATATACAACTCCTCCGTCAAGGTCAAACCCACGGCCTCCCGACATCTCGCCGAAACCTTTGGAGACCCCGGCCAAGTCTCCAGAGTCTTCACCCGGGCCTCCTTCCCGGAAGGTAAAAACCGCACCTCCGCCCCCACCGAAAGGTCCCCGGAAACCACCGTTCCCGCGTAAATCCGCCGCTCATCCCCATCCGCGCTGAAGCGATACACATCCTGGACCGGCAAAGCGAAAAAAGTCCCCTCCTCCGGCCTATTGGTAAGGGTATCCAAAGCCTCAAGAATAGTAGGCCCCCGATACCAAGGCATCTCCGGGGCCGAGAGACTCACGTTTTTGCCCTCCCTCGCGCTGATAGGCACAAAACCCCGGGCCTCCACGCCCAAGTCCGCCAGATAAGCCCCATAGCCCTCCTGAATCCGCCGATAGGCCTCCTCCCGATAGCCCAGGGCATCGAGCTTGTTCACGGCCACCAAAACTTGGGAAATCCCCAAGAGAGAAAGAAGCAGGCCATGCCGCTGGGAATTCTCGGCCACCCCCTCGACAGCATCAATCACCAAGACCGCCCCGGCCGCCCGAGACGCGCCGCTCAACATATTCCGCAGGAATTCAATGTGCCCCGGGGCGTCTATAATGATATACTCCCGTTTCGGGGTCCGGAAAAAGACCCGGGCGCTGTCTATCGTAATGCCCTGGCGCCGCTCGTCATCCAAAGCATCCAAAAGATAAGCGTACTCAAAAACCCGGCCCTTCTTTTTACAGGAATCCTTCACGGCTTCCAGCTTCCCCTCGGGCAAAGACCGAGTGTCCGCCAGAAGACGCCCCACCAACGTGCTCTTCCCATGATCCACATGGCCGGTAATGACAATATTCATCCGCTCAGGAATCACATATACCCCTTTTTCCGAAGCTGTTCCAACGTACCGCCTCCGTCCGCATCCTGGGCCCGCCCGGACCGTTCCGGGATGTTGCTGAACTTGCCGCTCTTCAGCTCTTCGATAATCTCCCGAGGATTAGCCGCCCGAGACTCCACCGGAAAGGTACACGGATAACACCCCAAAGATCGATACCGCACCCCCCGGCCCTGATCGTAGTAAATCGGAATCGTCGGAATCCCCTCCCGATCAATGTACTCCCAAATATTCAGCTCCGTCCATTCCAATAAAGGATGAACCCGCACATGAGTCTTCGGGGCGAATTCGGTTTTGTAGAGATTCCACAGCTCCGGAGGCTGCGCGCTGGCATCCCACTCGCTTTTTTCATCCCGGGCGGAAAAGACCCGCTCCTTCGACCGGCTCCCCTCCTCGTCGCTCCTAACCCCCACGATAACCGCGGTATAAGCCTCGGCCCGGGCGGCTTCCTCCCAAGAGTCCGTCTTAGGATCGTAAATCCGGCGCCATCCGGCGCCATCCAGCGTAGCTTTGAGAGCCTCAGTCTTCAGGGCGTTACAGCAGGCGATCCGGTCGAGGCCCTCCGGAAAGGTCCGCTTCGCCGCCAGGGCCTCCCGATTCTGCCCAACGACCAAACGCAGTTTCAGCTCCTTCGCCAGGGCATCCCGATACGTAATCATCTCCGGAATCTTGTAGTTCGTGTCAATGTGAATCAGCTCAAAAGGCACATGCCCAAAAAAAGCCTTCTTCGCAAGCCAAAGCAAAACCGTGCTGTCCTTGCCAATCGACCACAACATCCCCAGATTCTTAAAGGATTTATAGGCCTCCCGAATAATAAAAACGCTCTGGGATTCAAGAAGATCCAGCTTGTCCATCTTTTTTTTCCTTAACCCCGGAAGGTTACAAAACCCGCAAAACCCCAGGGTCCCGTTTCAGCTTCCCGGCCTCCCTCTGCCGGGCCCGATGAAGCCCGCACTCCTTACAGTCCGGATTCTCCCACCACCACCGCCCCGCGCGAAGGTCCTCCCCGGGCTCCACCGCCCGAGTACAGGGCCTACAGCCGATGCTCTTAAACCCCCGGCGATACAACGGATGCACCGGAATCTTCCGTTCATTAAGATAAGCCTCCAAATCAGAATCGGACCAGTCCGCCAGGGGATTTATTTTTATCAGGCCGTTCGTCTCATCCCATTCCAGAGGCTGAAGATTCGCCCGGGTAACCGACTGAGCCGATCTCAGGCCGGTAATCCACGCGCTTTTGCCCCGAAGGGCACTGCTCAGAGGGATAACTTTCCGGACCTTACAGCAAAGGCGCCGGTTTTCAAGGCTTTTTCTCACGGCCGTCTCTTCCCCGAGGGTTTGCTCCAGCTCCCGAAGGTCGGCGGCGCCGGCTTGGTATTTCCGGATCGTTAGGCCGAAAAAGTCCTGGACCTGCCCATGATACTCCTCCGTTTCCGGGAAGAATTTCCCGGTGTCCAGAGTAAAGGTCTCGATGCGGTCCCGCAGGTTCGGGGCCAGCTCGGAGAGAAGCCCCAAAACCGCGGCATCCTCGGCCTGATAACTAAAGGCCGCCGCGATGGGACCGGATATTTTTTCCAGTATTTTTTCTAACATAGCTAAACCCTAGTATTTCGATATGTTTTTGTCAATAGGGTTCAAATCAAAACGCCCTCAGTTCCCCAAGTGTCAAGTTCCAAAATATTCAGATACATCTCGTCTTTTTTGAATCCCAATTCGACGGCAAAAAGATCGAAAATTTCCTGAGTAAGCCGTTTCTTGGATTCCAGGGGCGCCTTGCCGTAAAGCCGAACTTCAATGAAGGCCCCAGGAACTTCCTTCCCGGCCCGATACAGCGCGCGCCCTCCGGAAAAGTCTACCAACAGATTCGCCTCGCTTTTCAAGGGAATCAGAGCGATGAGCCGGCCCAGCTCGGTTTTAATCTTTTCCCGCCGGGGCCGGGAAATTTCTTCCGCCGTGTTGATGGTAATATAAGGCATAAATCCTCCTTATTTTTAAAAATACTACTAAAGAAATCAAAGTTTGCCAAGCCCCAGATAGTAAATCTCGAAGGATTCTGAACGGCAGGCTTGGGGTTTGAAACTTCTGCCGGAAGTAAACCCTTCCCGGATGCGGCGGAGAAGCCCGGGAGCGTCTCCGCCCTGAAACACCTTGACCGCCATATGGCCGCCGGGCGCCAAAAACGTCTCCGCATAGTCCAACGCGATTTCAGCCAGCGAAAGGGACCGCAGGGCATCAACCAGGCCGTTTCCGGTGGTCCCCGGCGCGGCATCGCTCAGAATCAGATGAAAGGGTCCGCGTAAACCGATAAGGGCTTTCGTTTCCGGTAAGGCGATATCTCCCTGCACGAAATACACGTTCTCTCCGCCGAAAAGCCCTGAATCATACTGCCGGGAAAGGACCGTCTTATCCACTGCGGCAAGAAATCCGCCCGGACCCATCCGCCGAAGCGCATAGAGGCTCCAGCTTCCCGGCGCGGCGCCCAAATCCAACACCCGAAAGCCCTCGATTCCCGACCGAAAGAGGCCGAACTTTTCATCCATTTCCTTTAATTTATATACCGAGCGGGCGGGATACCCCTCTTGGCGGGCTTTAAGGGTCCAGAAATCAGGCTTGGAATATCCCATACGCGCCTTGGAGGCCCGGTTTGGCGGGCTTGCTTTTTAAAAAAACTTCAGGTATACTAAAAAAGATCATGGATCAAGAGTATAGGCACAAACTTGAAAAAATAGAAGCGGTTCTGCGCTCCTGGTTGCCGAAAGAGCCGGACCCGCAGAAACGGCTCTGGATGGACCCGATTTTTTCGGAACTGCCCGGAACAGTTTCGCCGGAATTGCTGGAATCCCTTACTCTGCCGGATTGGGACCTGGTCAATCGGGGAGGGAAACGGTGGCGGCCCCTCTTCATGACCCTGATCTGTGAGAGTCTCGGCGGCGGGGACCATGCCCTGGCCCTGACGCCTCTCGTCGAATTTCCCCACAACGCCAGCCTCATCCACGACGACATCGAAGACAGCTCCGACAAACGGCGAGGCGAACCGGCCATTCATATCCGGTATGGACAGGATAGGGCCCTCAACAGCGGGACCTTTCTTTATTTCCTGCCCCAAGCCTGCCTTGAATGTTGGGATGCTCCTATCGTCCAAAAGTATGCCGTCTTAGAGCAGTGGTTTATTCATCTTCGCCGCTTGCACCTCGGACAAGCTATGGACATCCAGTGGCATCGGGATTTTATATCCCTGCCGGACCTCCCCTCTTACCGGCTCATGTGCCGCCTGAAAACCGGGTCCCTTGCGCGGCTTGCGGCGGTTCTTGGGGGCCTTGCGGCGGTCCCTCCGGAGGAAATCTCCCGGGAAAAAGAAAGAATAAAAAATTTAGAGGAATCTGCCGAAAAGCTAGGCATGGGTTTCCAAATTCTTGACGATGTGAAAAATCTTACGGTCGGTAATCCGGGCAAGAAACGGGGGGACGACATCGTCGAAGGCAAAAAAAGTCTGCCGGTTTTGCTGTACCTGGGCCGTCATCCGGACCGCCGGGAATTCGCCGCCGAATGTTTTTCCGCCGCTAGGACTCACGGCGCGGCCGCGCCGGAAGTCGAGGAACTCATCCGGGCCTTAACCGCAGACGGCGCGGTTCAGGAAGCCGAAGCCCAAGGCCGGGCCTATATCGCCGAAGCCGCCGCGGTTTTCTCCGGCTTTCCGGTTTTTTCTCATTTTTTTTCTTTTCTTTTTTAAAAACAAAGAAAGGGACTTGTATTTTTTTTATGAAGAGGTATACTAACCTTGGGAAAAGGATGTCTGAATAATGAAAGTCGGATGGGATAACACCGAAGTTTATCACAATGTTGCAAAAACGGCTCAACAGATAGCCGGATGGGTACATACGTATACGCCTTGGTATAAAACCGCGATCCGCTGGACCTTGGCGATTGGGTTGGCCCATTATCTGATTATGCTGGGATGGGTTCCCCTGCTGAACCCTCAAAAATGGCAGAACCGAGGGAAAAAAACCGCCCTTGCCATGGACCCGGAACAGTCAATGGGAGGACTTTTCGTTGAAAGCGTAAACGTCTCCTATGAAGAAGGCTCGCTTTTACCGGAAGAGTTTTCCAAACCTGAATTACTGCTCTATACATCCTATACGATTCAGAAAGACGATACGATCAGCACTATGGCGCAGAATTTCGGTTTGAATCAGGATTCGATTATTTCGGTAAATGACATCACCAACACCCGGACCCTGCGGGTCGGCCAGGAATTGCGGATTCCTAATCAGGACGGAATTCTCCACCAAGTAAAAACCGGAGACACTTTACAAAGCATCGCCGCAAAATTTGAAACCGATTCGCAATCAATTCAGACCGCGAATGAACTTTTTCCCGATAAACTAATAGCCAATACGAAAATTTTCATTCCCGGAGCGAAACTCGACCTAACGGAACTGCACGAAATTAACGGAGACCTTTTCGCCTGGCCCGTTCGGGGGCGCATCACATCGAATTACGGTTTCCGAGTCAGCCCCTTCACCGGGCAGGGCCGGCAGTTTCATTTAGGTATAGACATCGCGGTCCCCATGGGAACGCCCATCAAAGCCGCTATGTCCGGCCGGGTCGCCATCGCCGGCTACGACAGAACCTACGGAAATTACGTAGTAATTTCCCACCATTCCGGGTACCGGACCCTCTACGGCCACATGAGCGTCATCCGAACCAAACCGGGTGCTTACGTCGAAACCGGAGAACGCATAGGCGATGCCGGCAGTACCGGCCTCAGTACCGGTCCCCACCTGCACTTCACCGTGTATAAAGACGGCCGGACCGTCAATCCCAGACCTTTGATCAAATAAGGATAAAAAATGCAGTTTTTTGAAAACCAGACTTTTTCTCTTGAAAAAAATGAAGAAAACGAAGAAGAGGAAAAAAACCCGGAAAAAATGGGAGGCTCCGATCCGCTTCTGCATAAAATGCTGAAGACCCGGACGATTCTGCTTTCCGGGGAGATAAAAAAGGACCTGGCGGAACGGACCGTACGGCAGTTGCTTTTATTGGAAGATATGGGAGATGAGCCGATTCGGATTTTTATTGATTCCCCCGGAGGCGATGCAGATGCGGGCTACGCGATTTTCGACATGATTCGGTTTGTGAAACCTCCGGTTTGGACTATCGGCATGGGCTTAGTGGCGAGCGCGGCGGCGATTATTCAGCTTGCGGCACCGAAAACCCGGCGGGTTGGGCTTCCAAACAGCCATTACCTCATTCACCAGCCCCTTTCAGGCATTCGGGGAGTCGCCACAGACATCGAAATTCACGCCCGAGAGCTGGACAAACTACGGGATAAGATAAACCGTCTTATCGCCTCCGAAACGGGTACGGATTTTTCCCAAGTCGAAAAAGACACGGATCGGGATTACTGGATGACCGCCGAAGAAGCGGTCCGCTACGGGCTTCTCTCCCGCGTCGCCGTAAACCGAAGCGAACTCACCTGACCCCGCCGGCAGGTCCGATGCGCCCAGGGAGTTGAATGCCCAAAAAGGCCCAAGGAAAGACCCCGGCCGACCCGGGGACCGGAAAAAAGCGGTTCGGGCAGTTTTTCACCACCCATACCGACTACATCCTGAAGGGGCTGGAGCCCTTTATCGAAGGAAAAGACGCCGCCGATGTCTTCGCCGGCCCCGGGGATTTGCTTGACTGGGCCCGGCGGCATGGCGCAAAGTCCGTCCGAGGGTGGGACATCGATCCCCAGTACGTCGATAACGCCGTTATTTTCTATAACGACACCTTTGCGCATCCGTTAAAGCAGGATTTCATCATCACCAATCCGCCGTATCTTTATCAGAATAAACTTGCTGACAACCTAATCTTGGCAAAAAGCAAGCATACTGATTTGTATCAGCTCGGACTTGAAAAACTCATGGACAGCGCGGAAGGCATCGTCATTGTGCCGATAAATTTTCTCTCCGCGGAAAACGCCAAGTACATCCGAAATACGTTTTTAGAAAAATTCGAGATTCTCAAAGCAAACTATTTTACCGAGCAGGTTTTTGAGGATACTTCCTATACGGTCATCGCGTTTTACTACCGCCGTAAAACTCGGTCGGCGGATTGCATGGAAATACCGATGGTAATCTATCCGGAAAAAACCTCCGCGCGGATACGACTTTTCCGCAAGTACAACTGGCGGATCGGCGGAGAGTTCTTGGACCGCATAAACCGGTACGGAAACCGGCTCGGCATCGTCCGGCTGGAAGAAGAAGACCTTGCCCCGGGAAATTTTCCGATAGCCGTAGGGTACACCCATCTCGGCATCCGGCGGACGTTCGGTGTTGATGAAGCTACGTATCTAAAGATAAAGCGAAACATCCTGATTCTCAAGGCCATAGACACCGGGGCAGACCCCGGACGGATCCGCCTTGAAGATATACGGAAATACGGCTACGACGCGCTGGTCAGCGTCAAAACTTCCCGGAACCAAATCAGCCTCATCTTCCCGCAAAACGTAAGCATTCGGGAACAGGAAGCATTACTTCCGCTTTTCAACGCGGAGCTGGAAGAAAAGCGGAAAAGGTATCATTCTCTTTTCATGACAAATTTCCGAGACAAGGGGCGCAAACGAATCTCTTTTACCTTCGCGTATGCCCTGCTTAACTATATATATTTCGATAAGCTCCTGGGGGCGGGTTAGAGGTCGAAGAGTTTCTTGAGCAATTTGTCGTTGTGACGCCAGTCCCGGGAAGATTTGACCCGAAGATCGAGTTCGACTTTCCAGTCAAAAATCTGGTTTAATTCTTTTTGGGCGGCCAGGCGGATCGCTTTGATCATTCCGCCGCCTTTACCTACGATCATGCCTTTTTGGGATTCCCGTTCCGTGATGATAAACGCCCGCACCCAGAGGCGGGTTTCGTTATCCCGGAGTTCGGTGTCGGCTACTTCTACATAAAGCGCGTGGGGCAATTCCTCGTAGAGCCGGTTCAGGGCTTTTTCCCGAATGATTTCGGCAATTCTGAAGGACAGATTTTGATCGGTGTAATATTCTTCCGGATAAAAGGGCGGGCCCTCTCCAGCCCGGGCGAAAAGGCCGGCTAAAAGCGGATCCAACCCCTCTTTTTTCAGGGCGGAAATTGTGAAACATCCGGCCTCGGGGATTTGAGGCAGACGGCGATGCAAAAACTCCCGATACCCATCGCAATCGGCGGTCCCTATATCGCTTTTGTTTATTGCCGCGATGGTTCTATCGGCGAATGGAATAACTCTTTCAGCGATAGCTTCTTCTTCCAGACCGATAGGACGAGAAGCGTCCATTATATACAGCATAATTTCGGCCTCCTGTATAGCCCGGTCCGAAACTTCCAGGAGATGCCGGTTGAGTTTCCGCTCCGAATCATGCCGGCCCGGGGTGTCCACAAAGACGAGTTGCCCTTCCGGTCTAGTGACAATGCCTCGAATGGCATTCCGGGTAGTTTGGGGGACCGGGCTTACAATCGCGACTTTCGCGCCGCAAAGCCGATTCACCAACGTGGATTTTCCCACCGAAGGACGCCCGATTACCGCCACAAAAGCGGATTTTTTCGCGCTGTTCATCCTCTCAGTTTGCCCCGAAACCGCCGAAAACGCAAGCGGTCAATTCCAGCATCGGGCAAAATGCGAAGGTTCCGAAGGTACCGGAGAAAGTTCCGGAGGGGTTATGCAGATTTGGGACTTCTGCGGACATTGAGGCGCGAACCGGCATCCTTCCCGCCAGGGCGTAACGGGCTTTAAGCCTGCTAAGGGCTCAAGCAAAAGCCGAGTGTAGGGATGCGCCGGCGCGGTATATACCGCTTCGGCGGGTCCGATCTCCACAATCTGCCCTTGGTACATCACCGCGATGCGCCCGCAGAGATGGTATACCGCCTTGAGGTTATGGGAGATAAAGAGCAGTCCCATCTTGATCCGCTGATGAAGGTCCTGGAAAAGATTGAGAATCTGCGCGCCCAAGGATACATCCAAAGAGCTGACCGCTTCATCGGCGATGATAAGTTTCGGTTCCAGCATGAGCGCGCAGGCAATGCTAACCCGTTGCCGCTGTCCCCCGGACAGTTCCTGCACGGCTCTGGTTTTGTAAGAGCTTTCAAGCCCCACGAGGTCCAGGGTTTCATCGACTTTTTTGATGCGTTCCTGTTTCGAGCCGAGGCGGTGTATCTTGAGGGGTTCTTCCAAAATCCAGCCGATGGACCGAGCCGGATTCAGCGATCCCCCCGGGTCTTGAAAGACGGCCTGTACTTTTCGGGATAGTTCCCGGCGTTGTTTTGACAAAAACCCTTGGCGCAGGTTGTCAATGCGGATGCTTCCATCGTACTCGATTAGGCCGAGGATGCATTTTCCCAAGGTTGTTTTGCCGCATCCGGATTCGCCGAGGATGCCGAGAATTTCCCCCCGGGACATATCAAAAGTGACCCGGTCCAGCACGGGTTTTCCCTCTTTTTTGCCGAATCCCCGGTATATTTTGTAGGTATTTGACACGTTGTGAACTTCTAAAAGCATCTCAATTCCTTAGGCTATGGCAGTGGACGTAATGATCCTCGTTTATGCGGGTTTCTTGAGGGAAATGCCTGAAACAAACGGGTTTGGCGATGCGGCATCGAGGCGCGAAGGGACAGCCTGGGGTTTTTTCTTCTATTGATGGGGCTTTTCCCGGAATAGCTGTTAAGGCCAGGCCTTTGCGGTTTTTGACCGGTATGGACCCGATGAGACCTTTTGTGTATTCGTGCTGAGGTTGGCTGAAAACCGCTTCCGCGTTCCCGGCTTCCACGATTTTTCCGGCGTACATCACCAGAACTTTGCCGCAGATTTGTCGAATTACGTCGAGATCATGGGAGATAAAAAGAATGGCGGTGCCGAGTTCGCCGTTTATGGCTTCCAGTAAAGCAAGAATTTGGGCTTGGATGGTTACATCCAGCGCGGTGGTGGGTTCGTCCGCGATGAGGAGTTTGGGTCCGCAAATAACCGCGGCCGCGATCATCGCCCGTTGGCGCATTCCCCCGGAAAGCTGGTGCGGATAACGTTCCGCGAGGGTCCGAGGGTCCGGCAGGCCGACTTTTTCCATCGTCTCGAGGGTCCGGGCGTAGCGCAGTTTTTTGTCGGTTTCGCCATGCAGTTCGAGGGCTTCTCCGATTTGCCGTCCGATTTTCATAAGCGGATTGAGGGACCCCAGGGGTTCTTGGAATATCATGGCGAGTTCCTGCCCCCGAATCCGGCGGAGGGCCCGGGGAGAAAGGTTTCGCATATTCGTCCCATTGAAAAGAAGATCCCCGCCGGTTATCGCCAGCCCCGGAGGAAGCAGTCCGGGGATAGCCCGGGCGGTAAGGGTTTTGCCGCATCCGGATTCGCCTACAAGACCGAGAATTTTCCCGGGAGGAATGTGAAAACTTATCCCGTCGATCACGGTCAGATAGCCTTTGCCCCGTCTAAGGCCTACCGAAAGATTTTGCACATCGAGCATTGATAAAAGTATATCTTTTTTCCCCGGGCACATATAGGTCTTTAAAAAAGTATGTATTGGGAGTTGACACAATCGAAAATATGCAATACTCTACTTATACTTTGGACGATTAACTCAGTGGCGAGAGTGCTACCTTCACACGGTAGAAGTCGCTGGTTCAAATCCAGCATCGTCCATTATGGGAATTCGAGACGAAAAAGCGCCTAAAGCGTTACAAATTAGCATCAAAGACGATAACGGTCAGGATTGGGGTATAATTCAAGCAACTCCAAAAGATTTTTCAACCGGAAGTGTGGGATTCTACGCCAACAGTAAAGTCATAAATCCTGAGAACCCCAGCTGTAAGTATCAAATTGGTATGACTATTACCCTTATCGGCTCCAAAGGTAAGTAGCCAGCGGCTTTCTCTGCCGAGGCCGCTGGCGGTCCCTTACCGGAGATCAGCGGTTTGGAGGGTATCCATATCGTCAAAGACCTGATTCTCTCCAGCCATAGCCCAGATAAACGTATAAGCCCCGGTCCCTACGCCGGCATGAATCGACCAGGACGGAGAAATTACGGCCTGCTCATTCTGAATAACCAAATGCCGAGTCTCCCCGGGACGTCCATGGAAATGAAATACCGCCGCGCCCGGCTTCATATCGAAATAAATATACACCTCCATGCGCCGTTCATGGGTATGGCAGGGCATAGTGTTCCATACGGACCCTTCTTCGAGAATCGTCAGGCCCATTACAAGCTGGCAACTCCGGCACACCCCTGGATGCACATACTGGTAAATAGTCCGGACATTTACGGACCCGGGTTCCCCGAGCTTCCGGGGATTGGCTTTCTCGATAGGGATAAAAACCGGGGGATACCCGGTATGCGCCGGCGCGCTGGCCAGGTAAAACTTAGGGGGCTCCGCTTCGTCCGAGGCGGTAAAGACCACGTCTTGTACGCCTTTGCCGACGTACAATCCGTCGCCTTTTTTCATGGGGTAGTCGATACCCCCGGCGGAAACCAGGCCTGTTCCGGCAATACAGATAATCCCCAGCTCCCGGCGGTCCAGGAACCTATCGCTTCCGAAGTCTTTGCCCCCTTCGAGGCGCAGTTTTTTCGCCCCCGGCATAGCTCCGCCGAAGACAACCCGATCTCCATGGGTATAAGCGAGGATAATTTCGTCCCGGGAGAAAACCTTTTCGAGCAAGAAGTGTTTCCGCAGGGTTTCGGTATCATAGTTTTTTACATCCTCTGGATGTTCTGCATATCGTATATCCAGTTTCATTATTATGGGCCTCCAGGCATTTTTTATTTATTGTAATCTATTTTTTAAAAAATGCTACTATCCTATAGGACGGTTTGCCGATTTCGGCGTCTTGTAAAACCGGATAAATATCTATAATATAAATAGGATTTAATTTTTATAGGAGTGAACTATGGGTCCTAAGGAACTGCGTCCGATTATCCACATTTTTGAAGAAAAATGCGTCAACTGCCATCGGTGTATCATGGTTTGCCCTGTAAAAATGTGTAATAACGGTTCCGGGAAGGCCGTTACCTTCAACAGCAATCTGTGCATTGGGTGCGGCGAGTGCCTTAGGGTCTGCGGGCATGGCGCCCGGGTGGGCATTGATGACTTTCCGGGTTTTATGCAGGACCTTAGGGCCGGGACGCCTCTGGTGGCGATTGTCGCGCCGGCGATTGCCGCGAGTTTCGGCGGCGAATACCTGAAATTCAACGGCTTCCTCAAGAAAATAGGGGTGAAAGCGGTTTTCGATGTCAGTTTCGGCGCGGAGCTTACCGTTAAATCTTATCTTCATTACAAGAAAAAGAAAAATCCGGCCTTTATTATCGCCCAGCCCTGTCCGACGTTGGTTACTTTCATTGAGCTTTATCGGCCCCAGCTTTTGCCTTATCTGGCTCCGGCGGACAGTCCCATGGTTCACACCATGAAGATGATAAAACGGTTTTATTCCCAGTATAAGAACCACAAGATTGCGGCGATTTCGCCTTGTTACTCGAAACGCCGGGAGTTTGACGCGGTGGGCCTAGGGGATTACAACATCACTTTTAAGTCGATTCAGGCTTATCTGGATGCCAAAGGGGACAGCATAGCCAGGTATCCCCCGGTCGATTACGATAATCCTCCGGCGGAGCGGGCGGTACTGTTTTCGACTCCCGGGGGGCTCATGCGGACCGTCGAGCGGTACGACAGCGAAGCCGCGGATAACACAAGAAAAATCGAGGGCAATCCGGAGGTGTATCATTATCTGGCGACGTTGGATAACTCCCTCAAGACGAGCGGCCCCCCGGTGTACACCCTGATTGACTGCCTGAATTGCAAGCTCGGATGCAACGCGGGGCCCGGCACGTTGAATCAGAACGTTAATTTGGATGAATTGAACCGCAAGATTGAAGCCCGAAGCAAAACCGCGAAGGCTCTGTACGGCTACAGCAAAGCGAAGCCTTCGTTTTTTAAGCGGCGGAAACTGGAACGCCTTTTGAAGGCCTATTGGGAGGAGGGCTTGTACGACCGGTCTTACACGGATAGGTCGGCTATTTTCAAGAAGAGCGTGAAGTTTCCCAGCGAGGCGGATATCAACGCGGTGTATAAAAATATGTACAAAACCAAGCCCGAAGATTTCCTGAACTGCGCGTCCTGCGGCTACGAGAATTGCGAACAAATGGCCGTCGCGGTTTTCAACGGCGTGAATACCTATGATCATTGCCGGCATTATAACGATGTTTTGAAAAGCATCATCGATGAACAGCACAAGCTGGAATTACAGAGGACCCTCGACAAGGTCTATCGCCGGACGGCAAAAGAAATGAATGCCAGCATCGGGGGGGTGGATTCTCTCACCAGGAAGATCAACGAAACGGCCGAGGCGGTTCTGAAATCCTCCGGGGCGATAAAAGCCATGGTAGAAAACATTCGGACGATTTACGGCACCCTGGAACGGAACGCCGAAACGGTCATTAAACTGAACGCCTCGTCGATGGAAGGGAAGAATCGGATTTTGAAGATTGGGGAATTTATTACCACCGTATCGGCCCAGGCCCTGAGTCTTATTGAGGCGTGCCGGGTTATCGGGAACATTGCCGACGAAACGAGCATCCTGGGCATGAATGCGGCCATCGAAGCCGCCCATGCCGGAGAGGGAGTCGGCAAGGGCTTTGCCGTAGTGGCCGGGCAGATTCGGCATTTGGCGGACACTTCCAGCAAGCATTCCGGGGCTATCGAGAAGAGCCTGAATGACATCAAGGGGCTCATTGACAGCTCCAGCGAAACCTCGGCCCAGGCCCAAACCCAATTCGACCTGATTCTTTCCTTAGTCGAAGAGGTAAAAAACGAGGAAATGAGCATCAAAGACGCGGTGGAAACTCAAAATCAGGGGGGGCAGGAAGTGTTGGACACCTTGAAGGAAGTAAACGGCCTGATTCTTAAGATTAAAGAGGAATCCGAAGTCCTGCTGGCCTCAAGTCACAAGGTGCTGGAGAATATCGGCTCCCTTAAAAACGTTTCCGAGCCCTAACCCATGCCTTTTTTCAAAAAAAGTAAGCCGAAAGAAACTCTTAGCCGGATTTTGCTGTGCAGTCTGGGGGTTTTTTGCATAGGCCTGGGGGTGGGGGCTTTGCGTTACGCGGATTTCGGGCTGGATCCTTTCATGTCTTTAATTCAGGGCTTGTATCTCCGGGTTTTTCGGGCCTTGGGGTTCGGTACCGGGTATCTTATTTTTTGCGGAATCCTGCTGGTCCTTATTTTGCTTTTCGACCCCTCGAAGATTGGCTTCGGCACGATTTTGTCTATGATTCTTACGGGCTATGTTTCGGAGGGGCTGTTTTTTTTCTTGGGATTTTTGCCGGAGGAGAATTTTTTCCTCCGGGCCGGGGGGATGCTTTTGGGTCTTTTGGGCCTCTGCGCGGGGTCCGGATTGTACTTGAACGCGGGCCTTGGGACTTCTCCCTATGACGCCGCCGGGCTGGTGATTACGGAAAAGCTGAGGGACCCTCGGCGGTATCGGTGGGTGAGGATAGGGACCGATGCTTTTTGCGTGGCCGCCGGGTTTTTATTGGGAAGCAAGCCCGGGGCGGGAACGATATTTATGGCTTTTTTTACCGGACCTTTGTTTGCCTTTTTCCGTTCCCGATTTGCGGCTTGGGGAAGGGCCCGGGGGATTATCACTTGGGATTAGGGGAAAAGGCTTAAAAAAGCCGGGCCCGGTTTCGGCGGTTTTTCCCCCAGGCCTCCGGGGAGGGCTTCAGTGCCAGACACCTTTTTTCCCAGGCCGGCCAAGTTTTTTTTAGGGTCAGACAAGATTTTGTCTATCGCTGAAAAGTTTTTGTCTAGGCCTGCCAAGTTTTTGTCTGCCGCTGAAAAGATTTTGTCTAGGCCTGCCAAGTTTTTGTCTGCCGCTGAAAAGTTTTTTTCTATCCCTGCCAAGTTTTTTTCTATCCCTGAAAAGATTTTGTCTATCGCTGAAAAGATTTTGTCTAGGCCTGCCAAGTTTTTGTCTGCGGCTGAAAAGATTTTGTCTAGGCCTGCCAAGATTTTTTCTGCCGCTGAAAAGTTTTTGTCTATCCCTGAAAAGTTTTTGTCTGGGCCTGCCAAGTTTTTGTCTGGGCCTGCCAAGTTTTTGTCTGCCCCGGAAAAGATTTTTTCTGCGGCTGAAAAGATTTTGTCTAGGCCTGCCAAGTTTTTGTCTGCCGCGGAAAAGATTTTGTCTAGGCCTGCCAAGTTTTTGTCTATCGCTGAAAAGATTTTGTCTAGGCCTGCCAAGTTTTTGTCTATCCCTGCCAAGTTTTTGTCTATCGCTGAAAAGATTTTTTCTGGGCCTGCCAAGTTTTTTTCTGCGGCTGAAAAGATTTTTTCTATCCCTGCCAATCGACGGATTTAAGTCCCACGGGAAAAATGCCCCGCCTTTTACTCCTTCAAGAAGCCGTAGGCGTAAACCTTCGGCTCGATCTTTTTGGCTAAGGCTTTGAGCGCGTCCCGCAGGGCTTTAAGTAATGCGGTGTAGTCTTCGTCCGCGGACTTTACGTTCATCGCGCCCGATTCCTTGCGCCCCTGAAAGAATTCCCGAATGTCGTAAAACGACGCGTTGACCGATCCTTGCCGGTTCATTTTTATCTTGCCGTGATAATACTTCCACAACGCTTTTCCCGCAGATAAAACCGCGTGCGCCTCCTCGCTAAAGGCTTTCCCCTTGAGAAAAGAAGACATAAAACTGCTCTCAAACTTTTCCTTCGC
>JAIRPY010000002.1 GCA_031256905.1 Spirochaetaceae bacterium | reverse complement strand
CGGTCCTACCGAGGCGCGACAGCCGGCGCAATGTTCGACCAAAAGGCCCGGGAATACGCCTTATCCTGCGGCTTTTATGTAATAGAGCAGTCCGGAGATACCGTGGAAATCCAACAGCCACCACAGGTAAAAACCTGGTAGCCGACTTCCTCGCAGAACCGCGGGATGCAGAACAAAAGTCCTGGGCTTTTGCGGTTTACAGCTTCCAGAAAAAACGTTGAAGGTCTTGCAATTTTTTCTCTTCTTTTTTATAGTTAGACTATGAAACAATATATAGCGATTTGTATGATTGTCTTAGGGGCTTTAAGCTCCTGCGGGTCAAAGCCGAAAACTGCGGAAGAACCTGCGGCTGTCGATACGGCGCACAACACGAGAAATAGCGTGAATTGGGCGGGAGAGTATAACGGCACGATCCCCGCCGCGGACGGTCCGGGCATCGAAGTTACTATCGAGCTGTTTAACGATGCCACCTTTACGTTGCAGTATGTCTACATCGAACGAGATGTCGAGCCTCGCTGGCTTAGCGGGCAGTTCGCATGGGACGATGATGGAAACCGCATCACTCTGGGGGTGGACGAGTCGGAATCCCTGCCGACTCAGTACCTCGTCGGGGAAAATACCCTGACTCAATTGGACATGGCCGGGGAAATCAACACCGGGGAATTGGCGGATATGTATATTCTGCACAAGAAGATTAGCGAATAGCCCTAGACCCAACCCGCCGGCAGTGTTGACTTGGGGCAAACGCAAAGCCCCAAGGAAAACCGCCGGCAGGCTTGATTTTTCCCCAGATTTCGCCGATATTTAAATAATAATGAGGGGTGTATGGCTATACGTTATCTGGGTATTCTCTTCTGTTTCGCGCTGACCGGTTCAATTTGGTCCCAAGAGGAAGGAGGGCAATCCCTTCCCAGGACATATCGGGAATTTGCTCTCGGTATGAGCCTTGAAAACTTAAAAGAAGCTCTGAAAAAAGATGATCTCTTTCATTTCCGGGGAGATCGGGACGTGTCGTTTCTGCCCGCCAAAGAACAAAATCTCGTGGAAACTACCGGACTTTCTTTCATTAAACGAGCGTTTTTTCAGCTTCAGTCGGATCACATGTTCGTTATGGCTTTCACCCTAAATACCGCCCTGATCGATTACTACTCGGTGTTCACCGCGTTTGTGAAAAAATACGGAGAACCCAAAATCCTCGACCCCAAACAGGCGGTATGGGAAACCGGAGAAACCAGAGTCGCCATTGAACGCCCCCTTACGATCAAGTATCTTGATATGACCGTGTTTAACGAATTGAATAACACATCTCAAGCCGCGGAGTCCCAGGAACTGCGTATGCGGGAGGATTTTCTGCATGAGTTCTAACTTCGGGACCCGGCTGTTTTTTTGCCTCTGTTTTGTCCTTGTCACCGAGAGTTGCAGATCCCAAAGCCTGCGCTTTGAGACCGCAGAGCTAATTATCGAGACCGCAGAAGGCAAGGCCATACCGATCAGCGCGGAAATCGCCCGGACTCGGGAACAGTTGGAATACGGACTGATGTATCGCGAGAGCCTCGCTTCGGGGAATGGGATGATTTTCATCTTTGAGAACACCCAATTGCGTTCTTTCTGGATGAAAAACACCCGAATTCCTTTATCTATTGCGTTTATCGCGGAAAACGGTAAAATTCTCGAAATTTATGATATGGAACCCTTCACCCTTACCCCGGTACGGTCCACTTATCCGGCCCGATTCGCTCTGGAAGTGCCCCAGGCCTGGTTCAATCGGGTTGGCATCAGAGTCGGCAACCGGCTCCTGGGGGCAGACAGCTTAATGAGGAGGAAATAGGCGTGCATGAAGGAGACCTCCTGTGGTAAAAGGTTTGAATAAACGGGTGCGCCGAATATTGTCCACAGATTCCCAAGAAGAAGGGCGCAGAGCCAACGCAGATCAGATAACTCCAGAATTGGTTATCATCGCTCTACTGAAAGACGGAGCCGGAACCGCGTGTAAAGCGTTGATGTTCCTGCGAATCGATCTGGAGGAATTTCGGCATACCATCGAAACCGGAATCCCCCAGACCGGGGAGACCTTGTTTTATGGGGATATTCCCTTGTCTAAACGTACCGAAACGATGCTCGCCCTCGCGGATGACGAAGCTCGGTCTATGGGCAATGAATACATCGGGACAGAACATCTCCTGTTAGCCGCCATGCGGGAACAAAACTCCTTAATCCAAGTCTACCTTGACGGCCGAGCCGTGGACCCCGATATGCTCCGGGTAGTGGTCCAGACCACATTCTACCACTCTGCGAACCTAGAAAACGAAGAAGAATACGTGTCTTCCGAAAATTATCAGGCCTATCTGCCCAGACCGGGAGTCTCCCGAGAAAGTAAAGGGTCCCGAGTAGCCGTGCGAGTGAAGCCTTCCCCGGCATACCCGGTCCTTACGCCGGTATTGGATGAGTTTTCCCGGGACCTCACCGCCCTGGCCAGAGCCAAAAAGCTTAATCCGGTAATCGGCCGCCGTAAGGAAATCGACAGAGCTGTACGGATTCTCGCCCGACGGACGAAAAATAACCCCATCCTGGTGGGGGAACCGGGAGTCGGCAAAACCGCGGTGGCCGAAGGCTTGGCCCAGTTGTTCGCCAGCGATAAAGCCCCGGAAAGCCTCGCAGGAAAGCGGATTCTCTCCTTAGACTTGGGGTCTATCGTAGCCGGCACAAAATACCGAGGCGAATTTGAAGAACGCATCAAAAAAATCATGAAAGAAATCGCCCAAGCCGGCAACGTGATCCTTTTTATCGATGAAATTCACACGATAATCGGAGCCGGAAGCGCGGAAGGAACGATAGACGCGGCAAATATGTTCAAACCAAGCCTCTCGCGGGGGGAAATTCAGTGCATCGGCGCCACCACCGCCGCCGAATACCGCAAACATTTTGAAAAAGACGCCGCCCTGGATCGGCGGTTTCAGCCGATCCAGGTAGACGAACCCACTTTTGAGGAAACCGTAGCGATTTTAAGGGGCTTACAAAAATATTACGAAGATCACCATCGGGTGAGCTATACCCCGGAGGCGGTAGAAACCGCGGTAAAACTCGCAGGAAGGTTTATTCCGGACCGGTTCATGCCGGATAAGGCTATCGACATCCTAGACGAAGCGGGAGCGATGCGAAAACTTGAATTCGGAGTGTTGCCCCCGGAAATTTCCAGCATCGAAGTCGAAATTCTCCATCTCATCCAAGAAAAAACCGCGATGGTTTCCTCCCAAGATTACGAGCAGGCCGCGCACTTGCGGGATAAGGTGCGGAATTTGCGGAATCGCCTTGACGCGGCCCGGCTGGCTTGGGAGCGAGTCGCCGGATACGAGCGGGCCCTGGTCGAAGCCGAGGACATCCGCCGAGTGGTAGCGGAAATCACGGGTATTCCCATCACCCACCTCAAGGAACAGGAATCCAAGCGGCTTCTCAAAATCGAAGATGAGTTACATCGCGCAGTAATCGGGCAGGAGGATGCGGTCCGGCGTATCGCATCGGCGATCCGGCGGTCCAGGGCAGGCATATCCTCGCCCCATCGCCCCCAGGGTTCATTCATCTTTTTGGGCCCCACCGGAGTCGGCAAGTCCCTCTTGGCAAAACGGCTGGCAGTGTACCTTTTCGGAACTGAAGACGCCCTTGTTCGTATCGATATGTCCGATTTCATGGAAAAACACAACGCCTCCCGGCTCATCGGCGCGCCCCCGGGGTATATCGGCTACGACGAAGGCGGCCTGTTGACCGAGCGAATCCGCCGAAACCCCTACCGAGTCATCCTGTTTGACGAAATCGAAAAAGCCCATCGGGATGTGTTCAACCTCCTCCTCCAGGTGCTGGAAGAAGGGGAACTACAGGATAACTTAGGTCATACGGTTAGTTTCCGCAATACCCTTATCATTATGACCAGCAACGCCGGGGTCCGGGAAATTTCCCGGGATGCCCGAGTCGGATTCGCTTCCGGCGACGGCCTTATGAAGCAGAACGAAATCGAATCCCAAGCTCTCTCGGAACTGCGAAGGCTTTTCAACCCGGAATTCCTCAATCGGGTGGATGAAGTCGTGGTCTTTCATCCCTTAGATATGCCCCATATCGAAGCGGTCCTGGATATTATGCTCGGCGAACTTGTGGAACGCCTCACAGAACAGGGCTACACCCTGGAAGTCACCCCGGCGGCAAAACGCTTTCTTGCCGAAAAAGGTTGGGACCCGAAATTCGGCGGGCGGCCTCTGCGCCGTACCATCCAAAAAGAGCTGGAGGACCCCCTTTCCCTGCTTATTCTGGAAGAAAACAGCAAAGGGACCATCCTCGCAGACCTTCAGAAGGGCGGCCTAACTTTGCAATATTTACCCCAAGAAAAAAAGGATAAAAAAACGGTAAAAATATGAAAATAAACCTGCCCGCCGTCAAAGTTATTGGAGTGGGACTTAACTATCGGGATCATGTGAAAGAAGGATTCAGTAACGGAAAAGCCCTGAAGATCCCGAAAGAGCCGGTTCTGTTTGTCAAAACCCCGAATACTCTCATCGGACCGGACGAACCGATTATCCTTCCCAAAATACTCAAAAGCTACGGCTTTGAGACCCCCAGAACAGACATCGAAGCGGAACTGGCGGTCCTCATCGGCAAACCGGGACGCAACATCCCCGCAGAACAGGCCTTCGAGTACGTTTCCGGGTATGCCTGTTTCAACGACGTAAGCCAGCGGAACATCCAAACCAGCGACGTTTCCGGGTGGTTTCGGGGCAAATGTTTCGATACCTTCGGTCCTATAGGACCCGTAATATCCCGCATCCCCAATCCTCAAAACCTCGCTATTTGTTCCCGCATCAACGGCGCGGTAAAACAATCCGGCAACACAAGGGATATGATCTTTTCGATTCCGGAATTAATCGCTTTCATATCCAGAAATTTTACGTTGGAAAAGGGAGACATCATCGCTACGGGTACGCCCGCCGGAGTCAGCCCTATCCAGCCCGGAGACATCGTAGAAGTGGAAATCGAAGGCCTCGGAATTTTACGTAATCCCGTGCAGGAGGAACTTTAGGTTCAAAAACTTTAAAGAAAAAATATGAAAACCTTTCCTTTATCAAAAGATGAGCTGGAAACCCTGACGAAACAGTATCCGACGCCCTTTTATCTCTATGATGAGGCGGCGATCCGCCGAAACGCCCGGGCGGTTTTGCAGGCCTTTTCGATTTTTCCGGCTTTTAAGCAACATTATGCGGTTAAAGCTCTGCCGAATCCCTTTATTCTCAAGATTTTGGCGGATGAAGGTTTCGGTGCGGACTGTTCGAGTCTTCCGGAACTGCTTCTGGCGGATATGGCAGGCCTCGCCGGGGAAGATATTATGTTCACCTCCAACGAAACCCCCGCGCCGGAGTACCGAAAAGCCCTTGAACTTGGCGCGGTGGTCAATCTCGACGATTATACGCACATTGCGTTTCTGGAACGTTGCGCCGCCATACCGCCGCTCATTTCCTGCCGGTACAATCCGGGTCCCCTCAAGGGAGGCAATGTTATTATCGGCGCGCCGGAAGAAGCGAAGTACGGCTTTACTCGGGACCAGCTTTTTGCGGGGTTTTCCTTGCTTCGGGATAAAGGGGCCCTTCGATTCGCTCTGCATACAATGGTAGCTTCCAACGAGCTGAATCTCGATTATCACCTAGAAACCGCCCGGCTCCTCTTCGAGCTTGCTGTGGAACTGGATACCCGCATCGGGATCCGCCTTGAATTTGTGAACCTCGGCGGCGGGATCGGCATCCCTTACCGCCCGGACCAGGAAGGGATTGAATATACCCGGCTGGCCGAAGGCCTCAAGGGGCTGTATGACAAAATTATCCGGCCTGCGGGACTTGATCCCCTGGGCATCCATACCGAGTGGGGACGGGTCATCACAGGACCCTACGGCTGGCTGGTGTCCCGGGCGATTCATCGCAAAAGCATCTACCGGGAGTATATCGGGCTGGATGCGTCCATGGCGGATCTGATGCGTCCCGGGCTTTACGGAGCTTATCATCATATTACCATTGCAGGCAAGGAAACCGCGGCGGAAACCGAAACCTACGATGTGGTAGGCAGTCTCTGCGAAAATAACGATAAGTTCGCCATCCAGCGCAGACTTCCGCCGATTCAAACCGGCGATTTGGCAATCATCCACGACGCCGGAGCCCACGGCCGAGCGATGGGCTTTAACTATAACGGCAAACTTCGATGCGGAGAATTGCTTCTGCGGCCCGGAGGTTCTATTAAGCTGATCCGCCGGGCCGAAACCGTAGAAGATTACTTCGCCACCCTGGACCTCCAGAAGCTCAAAACCTTTTTTTAAAAGGGAAATTATGAAGATAAAAAAAATTCTGCGGCCGGGCAAAAATCTTACGCAGGTGCAGTTTGAAGACGGGGGCATCGAAAAAATTCCCACCCCTTACGCCGAAGCCGGCCAAGAGTATATTTCGGTCAAAATGCTGAAAGGCGCAGACCGCTACATCCGGTACGAGGGGGAGCATATTCTTGCCCGCTTGGAACGAGGCCGGCTCATCAGCATCCGGAATAAGGACAATATTTGCAACGCCACCATCGCCCGAAACCGCAAAACCTGGGGGGCCTCCCGGGTGTGGTGTCATTTTCTGATGGAGGCTACCAAAGACATGGCTTTTGCCGCGGCGGTGGACTATTTCGAACGGCAGGGAATCCCTATGCAGGTCTCAGGCTGAGGGCTTCTTACTTCGGAAGCTCAAAATCTCTCCGATGAACATCCGATGATAATCTTTAATCGGATACAAAGATTCAAGGGAAGAATCCAAAAATCCCCGGGGATCAAAATCGTGAACATACAGTTTCCGGCACAAGATAACCTCATCCGCTTCCTGAAAGGAAACCCCGAGGTCCGGAAACACAATGGGAGTAAGGCCCGCGGCCGCGGCTTTATCGGTGTCTCGGCCGGACTTGGCGCCGCAGACCTCCAGGGCCCGGCGATACGAGGCATCGAAAAAGGATAAGGTAAAAAGCTCCGACTCATTTGCCAAAGGGTAGGTAAACCGAGTCGGCCGGATAAACATAAAGGCCACATCTTTCCCCCACAACACCCCGATGCCGCCCCAAGAAGCGGTCATGGTATTCCAATTTTCCGCGCCGCCGCAGGTGATGAGCATCCATTCATCCCCGATTCGCGCCGCCGGAGACCCCGAAAAGTCCCGAATATTCTTTTCACGCCATACATCGCCGGTAGGCCTCGCTTTTTGCTGTTTCATTGCTTTATATTAGCGTCTATAAAAATCATCGTCAAGCTGTTGCATAATCCGTTTTTTTTCGGTATACTGAAACTTCTAAAAACTTTTTAAGCTATACTGCAAAAAGGATTACCGGCAAAATGGGAAGAATAAAAAGTGCCTTGGAACTCGCGCTGGAACGAACTGATTCAATCCAAAGCGATAAGGCGGTTATCGGTCAGTTTGAAGCAAAACAGCAAGGCAAACGTCTTGCAAACGAATTTCTCGAGGACCCCAAAAAATCCTTAGAAGAAGCCATAAAGAAAACCCCAAAAGAACAGCAGGAGCCGCTCAAACAGGGAATTTTCGACGCTTTGGTATCCCAAATTACCCTTCCGGCTTCTAAAACAGAGGAAAAACGAATCGAAGCCATCGGTAAAGGGCTGATGGCAGTTATCAAGGACTCCCGGTTCGCGGCGCTGTATAAGCAGTTCGCCCTCGTTATCGCCCGCTACCTCGAAGAAGCCGAACAGTATACCGAAAAAATCAAACAACAATACGCCCCCAAATTACGGCAGAAAGAAGAAGAAATCGCCCGACGGCTCGGTCAGCGCATTAAACTTGACCCCTTCCAAGACCCAGAGTTTGTCGCTTTCTACAACCAGCACCTCAACGCCCTCAAGGACACCTACCAAGCGGTAGTAGATCAGGTGAAAGAACAAGCGGTTCTGCTGTTTCAGCCCTAACCGGCCCTTAAACAAGGCTGATTTGAAACTCCAAACCAGCCTCATGTAGGAAGGTAAACCGGACTGGTTTAGGAAGTTAAACCCGGGCGGCGGAGTTTTCTCTATGTTATCTTTTTTAAAAACAGCAAAACAAGATGCGGATGCGGTGCTTATGGCCTCGGGTTTTTCAAAACGGTTCGGCCGGGCTGATAAACTGCTGACCTTGTTCCGGGGGAAACCTCTTGCCCGGCATACCCTTGAATTGGTCTGCGGTTTAGGCTGTTTTCACGAGATTTTGTTCGTTACGGCCTCGCCGGCGGTGCGGGAACTTGCGGAGGGACTGCCGGTTCGGGTTCTCTGGAATGAGCATCCCGAACTGGGACAAAATGAGAGCATCCGCCTTGGGGTCGCCGCCTCCGGCGCGGATTA
>JAIRPY010000098.1 GCA_031256905.1 Spirochaetaceae bacterium | reverse complement strand
GTCGCGCAGTGAACGAGACTTTTTATGTTCTCTTTACCCCCGACTCCTTCGATGACGCCTTGCGCCGTTTTCGCAAAATCTTTTGCCATAGTTTCTCCTTCTCATTCCTTTCTTTCTTTAATTTTTATTAAAAAATTACGCGCTAGTTCCGGTGATTCGGCTGATGTACAGAGTCAGGAACGAGATGTCGTTCATGGTGAACCGCCAGCCGTAGTCTTTTTCTATAAAGGAAGCTACTTTTTCCGCGCAGGCCCAGGCCCGGGCGTAACGTTTACTGAGCAAGTCATGTAATTCGATGTCGTCTTTGACTTGTTTTTCGTTTTTTTGGTAGATGAAGCGCAGAATTGTGTTGCGAAGCAGGGCGATGAAGCCGTTAAAGTCCGCGAGATTTTCGTTAAAGACGGTTTTGTAGTGATCTTCCACGATTTCGACGGATTTTTTGATGATGCCTGCCATTTTTATGGTATTCGGCATATCCGAAAAATCGGATTCGGCGTTGATGAAATGCAGAGCGATAGCCGCGGCTTCTTCTTCGGGAAAAGCGATGCCCGTTTCTTGGCCCAGGATTTTGAGGGATTCTTTTCCTACCGCGAATTCGGTAGGGTAAATGTGTTTTATGTCCCACGCGAGGGGCATTTGGATGTCGAGGTTGTCTTTGAGACGGTTTATGGCGAAGTTAAGGTGATCCGCCAGGGCGATGACGATACTTTGGTTGAGATTTTGGTCCAGCCGGGTTTTGCCGTAATCGACGATTTTGCTGGCCAGCAGGACTTGTTCGTAAGGCAGGTCCGCGAGAATATCTTGGAACCGGTTCATGTGGGCGGTTTCTTTGGGGACGAAGACCTTTTCGACGAGTTTCGGGTCCACTTCATCGCCCGGACGGATATTGAACCCGATGCCTTTCCCCAGGACTATAACTTCCTGCCCATTTTCTATGGCGAGAATGATATTGTTATTACACTTCCTGATATTCGTCATCACCCATTTCGCCCCTCATAGTAAAGAACCTAGGTAATGCCCGAAATCCTTCCGGTAACAACCCTAATCATCTTTCTCATGGTAAACCTCGAAATTCTTCTTGTCAAGAATTTTTTTCAAAACCCTGTCTTTTTATAAACTTTAAAACCAAGTTTTTAAAATTTAGCCAATTTTTTTATTCAAACGAATCAAGGTTTCTACCATGCTGTCTAATCCGGGCTGATCCGCTTTAAAAATTTCCAGGCCGTATTGGGACGCCCCTTGAGCGGTTTGATCTCCGATGCAGAGAGCTTTGCGGTTATGCAGGGCCTCGGTCCCGAAAATTTCCGCGAAACCTTCTACCCCAGACGCGCTCGTGAAAGCAAGCCAATCCAGGCCCTCCAAAAGCAGTTCCCGAAGGACCCCAGACCGATAGGGATCTAACGGCGCAGTATCGTAAATGGGGAGGTCCAAAACATCGAGGCCCGCCGCCCGCAACGCGCCAAGAATAGCCTCCCCCCCGCGCCGGGACCGGGGAAGAATCACCCGCTCCTCGGGTTTCACGATTTTTGCCAGCCCGGTCCCAAGTTCGCCTCCGGAAAACTCCGCCGGTACAAAATCCGCAAGGATGCCCCGATCCCGTAAAGCCTGACTTGTGGCCCTTCCCACCCCGGCAAATTTCACTCCCCCAAGACTCCGCACATCCTGCCGGTACGCTTTGAGCTTATCGAAAAACACCTCGACTCCGGCAGGGCTGGTAAACCCAAACCACTCCTGGCCTGTAAGGGATCCAAGAAGAGCCTGAAGTTCCGGAGTCTCAGGAATCGGCCTAATCTGAATAGTAGGAATCTCGAGAACCTCCGCTCCGGCCTCCCGGAACAGCTCGGCTAACCGGGACCCGCTCCGGCGAGGGGCAGTCACGCCGATGCGAATCCCGGCAAGGGGCTTCGATTCCGCCCCGGCGAGGCGATCCGCCAGAGAGCAAACCTCGCCGATAACAATGACCGCCGGCGCCGCAAGCCCTGCATTTTGGGAGGCCTCCGCCAAATCCGCCAGAACCGCCGAGACCTTCCGCTGTTTCGCGGTGGTCCCCTGTTCGATTACCGCTCCCGGCGTGTTCGGTCCTACCCCGGCATCGAGCAAACCCCGGCAAATTTCTTTCAGGGACCCAAGACCCATCAAAAAAATCAGGGTCCCGCCGCTTTCCGCCAGAGCTTTATAATTTATACCTTTTTCTCCAGCCGAGGTTTCTTCGGCTTTTCTCGTTCCATCTTGTTCATATAAAGCTTGTTCATATAAAGAAGAAGCCTTACGATGGCCTGTGATAATATGAATCTGAGAACAGTAATCCCGATGACTTACCGGAATACCGCAATAGGCCGGCGCGGCAAATACGGAACTGACCCCGGGAACAACCTCAAACGGAAGGCCTGCGGCGTTGAGGCCCTCAAGTTCCTCGCCCCCCCGCCCGAAAACAAAGGGATCCCCGCCCTTGAGCCGCACAACCCGCTTCCCCAAGGCGGCTTCTTTCGCCAGCAGACTGTTTATAGATTCCTGCGGAACCGCATGGCGCCCCGCCTGTTTGCCGACATAGAGCAGTTCCGCCTCCGGGGGAATCCGAGCCAGCACGCCTTTGCCCACGAGATGGTCGAAAAGAACAATCTCGGCCTGCCGGAGAACCTGATCTCCTTTAAGGGTGAGCAATCCTAAATCGCCGGGCCCTGCGCCGACAAGCCAGACCTTGCCCCGCCCGCCGGTTTTCCGATGATACGTTCCCAAAAGCTGGAAAGCCAAGGTTTTTCCCAGCCGTTCCGCCGCCTCCGCCGGACCGGTAATACAGCCTCGCACCGAGGGTTTACCGTCTTCAGGACTAAAAAATCCGGTCAGGGTCATAAGGCCTTCGGCAATAACCCCATAAGCCGCAATCGGCGCGCCGCATCCGCCCTCCAGAGTTTTCACAAAGCTCCGCTCCCCGATGGAACAAAGCCGGCTTTCCCGGTCGTCTACCGCATCGAGATAGGCAAAATCTCGGTCCCGGCGAGTTACCGCGATCAGCGTACCCTGCCCCGCGGAGGGGAGAATCTCGGCGGGATCGAAAAACCGATGAATCCGATGGGCTAAACCAAGACGTTTCAGCCCCGAAACCGCCAGGACCACGGCGCCGTATTCCTGGCGGTCAAGTTTCTCCAGCCGAGTCAGCACATTCCCCCGAAGATCCGCGACAGCCCAATCGGGATAGAGGCCCTGCAACTGAAGTTTCCGCCGCCGGCTCGTACATCCGATAGATTTAGTTGAATCCGGCCTATCAGCCCCCCGGGGAAGTACCAGCGCGTCTCGGGGGTCTTCCCGGGGACTGTACGCCCGAATACAGAGTCCCGGGGTTAATTCCGCAGGCATATCCTTGAGGCTGTGGACCGCCATATCAATGCGGTCTTCCAGGAGAGCTTTGTCAAGCTCTTTGACGAAAAGCCCCTTCCCGCCGATGCTGTCCAAGGGCTTGTCGAGAATCCTATCTCCTGCGGTCTTCATCGGGACCAGCACGTATTCGTAGTCAGGATAATGCCGTTTCAGCTCATTTATAAAAATCTCGCTTTGGACTATTGCAAGTTTGCTTTCCCGGCTTCCAATCCGTATTTTTTTCATTTTTTTCCTTTTCTTTTAAAATAAAAGAAAAGCCGGCGGGAATCAAGAAAAACGGCGAGTCTCGCGAGGGGGGACTAACCTATGGCGGAAGGACCGGTTTCGCCGGTTCGGATGCGGATGCACTCTTCGATAGGCACGATAAAAATCTTGCCGTCTCCGATTTCGCCGCTCCGGGCGCCCCGAATAATCGCTTCAACCGTAGGCTGAACGAATCCGTCGTTTACCGCTATCTCAACCCGAACTTTCTTGAGCAGATTCACTTCGGTTTCGACGCCCCGGTACTGTTCCATGTAGCCCTTTTGCTGACCGCATCCCAGGGCGTTGGTAATCGAAATTTTGAATACCTCGGCTTTATAAAGTTCTTGTTTAACCTCGTTCAAGCGGTGCGGTTGAATGTACGCGATGATCAGCTTCATACTGCCCCTACATATTACTGAAAATCTGAAACCCGGTATAGGCTTCGCTTTTATGTTCGCTCAGGTCAAGGCCCATGAGTTCTTCTTTCGCGCTTACTCGCAAACCTAAAACCGCCTTAATCGCCCGGAACAGCAGAAAACTCGTAAGCCCGGACCACGCGCCCACAGCCGCCACGCCGATGCATTGCTTCCCGAGTTGGGCGAAACCGCCGCCATGCAATACTCCGAGGGCTGTGCCTTCTACATTACCCCACACTCCAACAGCCAGAGTGCCGAAGACGCCGCAGACAAGATGTACCGAAGAAGCTCCCACCGGATCGTCGATGTGCAATTTTTTTTCGATGCCTTCGACCGCGCAGACGACTAATACTCCCCCGATTAGGCCAATGGCGATAGCCGCGCCCGGAGAAACTACCGCGCAGGGCGCAGTGATTGACACCAGCCCCGCGAGGATGCCGTTCATGGTCATAGAAACATCGGGTTTTTTGAACCACGCCCATGAGAGCGCGAGGGAGCTTAACGCGCCGGCCGATGCCGCGAGGCAGGTTGTGACCGCGACTCGCGCGATGAGAACGCTTCCCGGCCCCACCGCGGTGCCGGTTGACGCGGCGTTAAAGCCAAACCATCCAAACCAGAGGAGCAAAACTCCCAGACAGGCAAATGGGATGTTGTGTCCCGGAAAGGCTTTGACGGAGATTCTGCCGTCAGGACCTTGCACGTATTTGCCGAGCCGGGGACCGATAACCCACGCGCCCATCAACGCGGACCAGCCTCCTACCGAATGGACCACGGTAGAACCGGCGAAGTCATGGAATCCGAGTTCCGCCAGCCAGCCTCCGCCCCAGGTCCAATGTCCTTGAATGGGGTAGATAAAAGCGGAAATGACCGCGCTGTAGATCAGATAAGATTTGAATTGGGTGCGTCCCGCCATGGCTCCGGAGACGATAGTAGCCGCGGTAGCGGCAAAGACGACTTGGAAAAACCAATTCTTGTAAAATACGCCCGCGGATTCGCTGATGTCCATGGGGCTTTTGAAGAAGTCGGACCCGCCGATGAGGCCTCCCAGGGCGTTATCTCCGTACATGAATCCCCAGCCGACAGCCCAATAAACTAGCACTCCAAGACAAAAATCCATGAGGTTTTTCATGGTAATATTGGAAGCGTTTTTTGCCCGGGTAAGTCCGGTTTCGACCAAAGCAAAGCCGGCCTGCATGACGAATACAAGGATCGCGCCGATGAAAAGCCAGATCAGGTCCACCGCGAATTCCCAGGACTCTAATCCTTCAGCCGCGTACAACCCTCCAGCGGAAAGCATGAGTATTCCTAAGAGAAGCAGTTTTTTTCGCACGAGTAAATCCTCCTGAAACAATATTCGCAGAAACTGTGCCAACCGAAAAAAGCCCCGGATACCGGCTCCTAAAATACCTCAAGGTATGTTTGCTCATATAAACTTACATTTTCGTAGGTTCATACATAAAATTAATAATTATATACTTTTACGTAATATCTCAAAAAATTTTAAAAATCTTGACGAAATGGCAAATTTATAGTATCTTTATCCCCCATTGAGGAAAAAATGTTGAACGTTATTCTTTTAATGCTTATGGTTGCCGGGCCTTTACCGGCGGATACCTTTACCTTCCGGGCGAACCGGATGACCGGCGGACGCGCCGCGGGCAGGGAAATTACGGTTCTCACCGGCGGGGCGGAAGTTCGGTCGGACACCATTCTTCTCAGGGCGGAACGCATCGAAATTCACGGGGATAACAATCAATTCATTGACTGTACCGGCGGGGTCTGGGGCAGAGACGAAGCCAAAGACATTCTCTTCCAAACCGACCGGCTTCGGTATGACCGGAAACTTAAAATTGCCCGGCTTGAAGGGAACTCTACTTTAGAAGACAAAAAAAACGATATTGTCGCCAAGGGCCGTTTCATTGAATATGACGATCCGGCGGAAACCGCGGTCTTTCAAGTATCGGTCCGGCTTTTCAAGGACAACCTCGTCTGCCGAGCCGAATACGCGGTCTACCGCCGGGAAGAAAAAATCCTTGACTTATCAGGCTTCCCGGTGGTCTTTAAAAAAGAAGATGAATTCCGGGCCGACCGAATCCGGGTAAACCTCGATACCGATGACGTCACGATGGAAGGCGCGGTGTCCGGCTCCATAAAGGACTAGTCCTCCGGCCGGCCGGGGCGGAAAAAGCGGGAAAAAAGCGGGGGAAAAAGCGGGAAAAAAGCGAAAATGAAAAAAAATTATGTATTAATCTATGGATGTTTTGCTTTAAAAATCCTGGGTTTGCGGGATCTTTATCGGGCTGGGAATATCGATACCTTTTTTTTATGTACCCGGCGGATTTCTTATTGATATTGGGCTGTTTATTTTATTTTTAAGGGCCAGGTCAAAATATCGGGGAAATGAATATATGTTCCTGGCAACTTTTGTCGCGAGTCTGTGGCAAATTATTTTTGGTTTTTATGTGTGGGGGTGTTATTTGGGAAGTCATTTTTAGCGGGCTGAACGTCCCGGCCCGGGGCGGAATCGGCGCGCCTTCCGGTCCTGCGGTTTCCTGATGGGAGTCTTTCCCGTCATGTCACAAGTCTATCCCAGCAGAATCGGAGAAAAGCTCAGCCGCAGGCAGGCGTCAAAGGGGAGGCTCTTCTTCAAAGACGCTTTGCAGGTCGATAGGCAAATCTGGAAAAATTCCTGCCTGAAAAGAGTCCGCCGCGGTATAGGCCTTAGCAAGAATCGCCTCGCCGTTGAACCGGTAGGCGTACAAGGTTTTCATCGCAGGATCAAGAACCCAATACTCCCGAACTCCCGCAAGGCGGTACAAATCAAACTTACGTTCCATTTCGCCGGCCGTATTGGAGGGAGAAAGAATCTCTACTACTAAATCCGGCGCGCCGCGGCACCCTTCGGGAGCGCGCTTCTTCGCGTCGCAGATAACCGCAATATCCGGCTGAACTACCGTATTATCCATCTCGTCATCCGCATAGAAAAGCCGTACGTCATCGGGCGCGGGAATTACCTTGCAAGGCTTTCCCTTCAGGTAATCCCTCAGTTGTCCCGCCAATTCCATTAAAATCGACTGGTGATACGCATTCGGCGCGGCCATGACGTAAGCCTCGCCGCAGATAAGCTCGAACCGTTCCCCCGGGGCAAGTTCCCAAGCCTTATAATCCGAGTAGGTGAAATAATTTTTCTTCGCAACCGCTGAATTCGTCATACTGCAAGGATACCGCGAATTGCGGCTTTTGTCGATAGGTTTTTCCCGCAGACTTTCCGGTGTAGTGAATCTGAGCGCGCCGGTATAACTTCTATCTCCGCTGGACTTCTTTCATTCCGCGTATTATAGTTAGGAAGAAAATAGGAAGGAAAAATGATTGCAAATTTAAAGGTATCTGATGATGGTTACGCCTTTCAGGGAGAAGTCTGGTTTAACCTATTTCAGATGGATTGTTTGGTTTATATCGGCGAAGGCGTTTCCATCGAGTACGCTGAAAAATGCATCGCTATGCTCGATAACCTGAGCGGGAAAACTGTTGACCGAATCTGCGGGGCGTGCGTTCGGTATTGCGAAGACTTTAGAGCATTTTTCAAGGAAGAAGATATGGCTATCCCTGAAGGAGTTTCGGGAAAAGCTATATTGCAGTATGTAAAGCCTTTGAGAATTTTCATTTCTCAACCGCCTGAAAAGGGAAAAACGGGTTGCAGTATCGAACTTAACTGCGATTGGGAACCTGAACACGGTATGGAATGGACTATCGAGGAAGGCGAAATAAAATATGTCGGACCCTTCGAGGCTAATCCGCCTTTTTCAGAAAGGCTTGCGTACAGCGTTGCGCATAATCTCGGATATCAATAAAAAATCAGCTCCCAGGATGCGCCCGCGGGTTTAAGTTTCCGGCAGACCCGGCGCGGCTCTGGCGGCTCTGGAGTAAGCCGCAGAAAGCCTACATTTCAAGACTTGTATTCTCGGCCTTTCTTCGCATATAAGGATAACCGGATTCATAATACCCATCCAAATAAAAGTTCAATGGCAATATGATTTTTACACGGACCCGCAATACAACCGCTGGCACTTGATACCCTTTATGGGTTTTTTCTTCCTTATTTAATTTCCCCCGGGCCGGTCTCGGCGGCGGCGGGCTTCCCGCGATGCCGGAGGGCAGGGTATATTTGGAGTATGAAAAAGAGAATTGCCCTCGCGTATTCTGGGGGTTTGGATACGACGGTTATTATTCCGTGGCTCAAAGAGCATTACGACTGCGATATTATTGCGGTTTGTGTGGATGTCGGGCAGGAAGCCGACTGGACCAGCATTACCCAACGGGCTTTAGATACCGGGGCAATAGCCTGCCGGGTCGCGGATGTGAAAAAAGCTTATGTCGAAGAATACGTCTGGACCGCCCTTAAGGGTAACGCCCTCTACGAGGATCGGTATCTTTTGGGAACTGCTACGGCTCGGCCCCTTATCGCCAAGACCTTAGTGGAATACGCCAAGAAGGAAGGAGCTTCCGCGGTTTCCCATGGAGCTACGGGCAAAGGGAATGACCAGGTCCGATTTGACCTGGGCATTATGGCTTTGGGACCGGACCTGGAAATTATCGCTCCTTGGCGGACCTGGAACATTAAAAGCCGGGAAGAAGAAATCGAATATCTTGAAGAACGGGGTCTTCCCGTTCCCATGAAAAAAAGCGATTCGTACAGCCGGGACGATAATCTTTGGCACATTTCCCATGAGGGGCTGGAGCTGGAGGATCCGGCTAATGAACCTGCGTTGGATCGGATGCTCAAGATGACGGTTCCGCCGGAACTCGCGCCGGATAAGCCGGAATATGTGGAAATCGCTTTCCAACAGGGAATTCCGACCGCGGTAAACGGGGAAAATCTCGATGGGGTCCAGCTTCTCAAGAAACTCAACAAAATCGGAGGGGGTCACGGCGTAGGCCTGATAGACCTCGTGGAAAACCGGGTCGTCGGCATGAAAAGCCGGGGAGTCTACGAAACTCCCGGGGGAAGCATTCTCTATTACGCGCACCAAGAATTGGAACATCTCTGTCTCGACCGGCCGACTTACGCCTTTAAACAGCAGGTATCCGCAAAACTTGGGGAGGTTATTTACGGCGGGCAGTGGTTTACGCCTTTACGGGAAAGCCTTTCCGCCTTTATCGATGTCACCCAGAAAACCGTTACCGGCAAAGTTCGGCTTAAACTCTACAAAGGTTCGATTTCCTCGGCGGGGGCTTCTTCGCCTTATTCGCTGTATAACGCCCGGATTTCCAGTTTTACTACCGGAGATTTGTATAACCATGCGGATGCGGCGGGTTTTATCCGGCTTTACGGACTGCCGGTGTTGGTTCGGTCCCTGATGGAGCAGAATGGCGGCGAAGGTTTTGCGGAACCGGTTAAGAGGGACCCGAAATCTTCGGGGAAGGCGGGATGAACGTTCTTTGGTCGGGCCGGCTGGAGGAAAAGCCGGACCCGGAGGCTTTTGCGTTTCAGGCGTCTATCCGGATTGATCAGCGGCTTGTTCTGGAGGACATTCAGGGAAGCCGGGTTCATGCCCGGATGCTGGGGAACCAGGGCCTTATCCCCCGGGAAACCGCGGAGCTGTTGGATCAGGAACTTGCCCGGATTGCCGAGGACCTTTCCGCCGGGACCCTGGCGGTAGATCCTTCGGCGGAGGATATTCATTCGTTTATAGAAGAAACCTTGACTCAGCGGCTTGGGGAACCGGGCAAGATGGTCCATGCCGGCCGAAGCCGGAATGATCAGGTCGCGGTGGATTTCCGGTTATATCTGAAGCGGGCGGTCCCGGAGCTTCGGGAGAATATTCTGGAGACTATCCGGGTTTTGCTTGATCGGGCGGAAGTTCATGCGGAAAGTCTTATGCCCGGGTACACTCATCTTCAGCGGGCCCAACCGGTAACGTTGGGGCATCACCTGACGGCGTGGTCCGCGGCTTTATTGCGGGATGCCGGGCGTTTTGCGGATGCTCTGGTTCGGCTGGATGAGTGTCCTTTGGGCGCGGGGGCCCTGGCTGGGTCCGGGCTTGCCTTGGATCGGGGGGCGGTGGCGGCCGCTTTAGGCTTCCGGGGTCCTTCTCTGAACTCGATGGACGCGGTGGCGGATCGGGATTTCGCCCTGGAGCTGGCCTCGGCCTGCGGGATAACGATGACTCATCTTTCCCGATTTTGCGAAGACGCGGTTCTGTGGGCCAGCGAGGAGTTTAAGTTTCTTAATCTTGCAGAATCCTGGAGTACCGGATCCTCGATTATGCCGCAGAAGAAGAATCCGGATTTTGCAGAGTTAATTCGGGGCAAATCCGCCCGGGGAATTGGGAATCTGGTGAGTTTGCTGACCCTTCTGAAGGGTTTGCCCTACGCGTATGCAAAGGATTTACAGGAAGACAAGGAGCTGTTATTTGACAGTTTGGATACTTTGGGGTCCTGTTTGCGGATGTTTCGGGGGATGTTGGGGTCCGCGGCCTTTAACGTGGACCGAATGGCTGAGGCCTGCGCCGAAGGCTTTTTGGAGGCCACGGATGCGGCGGAATATTTGGTCCGGAAGGGAATGCCTTTCCGGGAAGCTCATGCGGTGGCGGCCCAAGCAGTTCGGGATTGCCTTGCCGCAGGCCAGGGGAGTCTCCGGGACCGGACCCTTGCAGAGTTACAAGAACTAAGCGGCCTTTTCGGAGAGGATGTATTTACCGCCCTTACTCCTTCTGCGGCCGTGGCGGCAAGGAATCTGCCCGGAGGTCCCGCCCCAGAAGAAGTCCGCCGGCAAATTTCTTTCCTTAGGGAACAAATCCGCCGGTAAGACCCTTTAAGGGAGGCCCTTAACCACGGATTGTATGCGACGTTTGGGGCGGGTAATAGGGCAATGCGTAGCATTGACCCCCGCCCCAAATGTGCCGGAGAAAAACCGCACAAAGGGGCGCAGCCCCGACTGCGGTTTTTCGTAGGACAAGCCGCCGTTAGGCGGCGCAACGCATACAATCCTGTTATATGCCGTTGTGCCGTACCCCATTATTTTATTATAATTTATACGAATAATTTATATCACCGTAAAATTCTGGTTTATATTCTTTTTTGTTTAATAATAATTCATAATATAATTCATTTTTAATAAAACCACCGTTTATTTCCATTTCATACCAGCCATTTTCCAGATTAAATTTCAAATAATTATTTTTATTTATCGTATTTATATCAACGAAATATCCTATACCTATGATATATATTTCCCCATATGTTACATTTAATACCCAGCCTTTTGAATTTATTATTTTTGTATCGGATTTAGTAACGGCGTCATTTTCATTTTTAACTATTGAAAAATTATAATATCCGTCTTCAATATCAGTCATTGGTATAGCGATCCCATTTTCCGTGATTATATCACCATGATTCGTTTCGATAAAATAATTTAATACATTTTCATCCTTTAAATCATTTTTTATAAGATATTCTTTTAAAAGTTTTGGTTCATAAATTATGAAACCGTTTAATTCTGCGAATAAAGACTTTTTTCCGATCATTCCGTACCTCCCTACAGTTATAATTTATACTATATTTATCGTCATTCTGTCAATAGTTCTTTAGTAAATTTTTAGTTTTTTATAATTTTAAACTAATTTTAGGCACAATGGCATATAACGTTCCGGTTGTATGCGCCGCCGTCGTACTCCATTATTTTTTATATATTTCTTCTAACATACTTAATGAATTTGATATAAAAACTGCTTCTATAATATTTTTAATATCATCTGAAACATCATGTCTTAATAAATATTCTTTATATATTTTTCCCTTTTCAATAACTATTTCAGAAAAATATTTATCGAAATGCCTATGATTTAATATATTTGCAAAATCGTGTTCGCTTTTTTGTATACCTTTATAACCAATAATTATCTTATTATCCGCTGTTAATTCTATAAAAACCTCTCCTTCAGATTCTGTCTTTTTGTATAAATAAAAGCCGTCCCTGTTATAATATTTGAATTGTTCGATATATCGAGATAGAAAGTTAAAAAACATCTCTACATTAGTTGTATTTTGGTCCATTAATCAACAGCCCACCCAGCCGCAATGAGTTCATCTACATTCTTAAAATAATACTTTTCCTCGCTTAATGGAGGCGGATAAACAAATCCTTTTGTTTTCGCAAAAATAATTATTTCAAATCCATCTTCTGTGGGGAAAAGCATTACTTTTTCCCCGTTAATATTTTTGAAAAAAGAACCATAGGCGTTCATGTTTTCCATCATTTCTCTAGTTGTATCCAATAAAGATTTACTCCACATTATTTATTTCTCCTTACCGTCAGGATTATCTAAATGCCATTGCGCGGCTTCAACACTGTTTTTTTCAAATTTATTACTATATTTAACAACTATTGCTTCAAATGTTTTGTCCAACTTATTATTATTCCGTAAAACCTTAAAACCTGTTCTGGGTTCCGGACTCACAACAATGCGTGATAATGCCCCAATTTTGCCATGCCGGTTCATCATCTGCCGTGTCCTTGTAGCCCGGCGACCTATGGCATCTTCATACAATTTTATAGCTTCTTCAACTTCTTTATCAAAATCGTCCACAGTAAATACCTCTTACTTTAATCATACCTTTTCCGAATATTTTATCAAGTCCTTTTTTAAGGATATACACAAATTTTAGCCCCCATTGCATATAACGTTAAAAGTATGCGACGTTTCCAGCCGCCAACCGGGCGGAGTGGAATGTGCC
>JAIRPY010000092.1 GCA_031256905.1 Spirochaetaceae bacterium | reverse complement strand
TATCGCCGAAAAGCCTTTCCATCCCCTTAAAACCAAGCATCCCATCCATAAATATCCAGTAAATATTCGGGCTTGGAAGCCCAGGGTCCACGGTAAAACTTGGCGGTCTGCCAAAATCTGCGGTCTTAGGTCCGTCTTTGTTTTGAGCAAAGAGCAAAACCGACGGCACAACGTTTAACAAAAAGAGAGTTATCTCAAATATCGCAAAAAGGACCAGTATTTTTATATCTTTTACGCGCTTTAGAAAACGAATCCCAATATATACCAATAAAAGCGTTATTACGAAACTGATGGAATACCGTAATGGCTTTGAAACGTAACGTACCAGTAATTTATACAGCGGCAGTATACCGAGATTTATTACCCACAGCTCGACGGTAAGGAGGGCGGCAAAGATACCCCCCCCCCCCCCAGTTTACAAAAATTAGCTATTAGGCTATAAAACAAAAAACTTACCAGCGTAAACATGGCATCCACTGTAAGCACATGGAAAAAACTCAGCGCCGAGTAATTTTTGGCAAACAGGTGAAACATAATAATAGACGGCGGCAACAGAGCGGTAATCACACAGAGCGCGTTTTGTCCGGCTTGCCCTAAACCTCGAAATTTCATTTTTGTAAAAATTTCCATACTTTTTAAAGTATATTATATATTTAAAATTATGTCTATGTTTTCCATCCTTCCGCGCTCCGGGTCCGCCAGCGAATACCCCGCCAGCGGGGGTCAGACACTTTCTTGAACGCCAAAAAGTGGTCTGACCCCGGTATGTCTTGCCCTTGTTTGAATATTCAGCGGTTTTGAGTTATGATCAGCATGGGGAAAGGGAAAATTGCATGGGAAGAAATCGCATGGGAAGAAATTGAATGGGAAGAAAAGAAGAAAATAGGACAGTTTTATTATCGGACAATCCGTATAGCGGTAATGTGGTTCTCCGGTTTTCTGAGAATGACCTTGAGGTGTGGGCGGATTTTATACCCCCTACTGGCGTTGGCGCGCCTCTTACGATGGAGCTTGTGCTGGAGTTTCTTGTAAAGCAAAATATTGTTTATGGTCTTTTGGAAAGGGCTATTGCTGAGGCCTTGGAGGCCCTGAATTCCCAGGGCAAACCGGTTTTGAACGCGCTCATTGCCAAGGGGGATCCGCCGATTCCTGAGATCAAGGAGCATTTCGAGTTAAATTCCCAGATTATACCCCGTTCCCATCCCTTGGACGGGAAACGGCAAATTGATTATCGGGCTTCGTCGCCGTTTATTATTGTCAAGAAGGATCAAACGTTGGCCTATAAACGCGCCAGAGTTGTCGGCCGAGAAGGTAAAAACGTCCGGGGCGCGGCAATTCCCTATAAAACCGTCATTCCCGATGGCGTTTCCGGGGGCGTCAATACCAAAACCAGTGAAAAATACATCGCCGCAGGCCTAAATGGGCAGTTTATTAAAGAAGGTTCGATTCTCCATGTAAGCGAACGACTTGAAATCAAAGGGAGCGTAGGGTATGAAACAGGACACATCGAGTTTCCGGGAGATGTTATAATAAAAGGATTTGTGTGCGAAGGCTTCAAAATTTACGCGGAAGGTTCAATAACTATCAAACAGACTCTTGATGTCACGGAAGTCGTAGCCGGAGGGGATCTCAACGTATCCGGCGGAATTATAGGGCATGGCCGAGGGATAGCGCGAATTCGAGGAAAAGTCACAACCAAATTTATCGAAAACTGCCGTATAGCCTGCCGAAAAACCATCCAAGTCGAACGGGCCATCATCAATTCAACCATTTATACCATGGAAACCGTTGATATGGGCAGTAAAGGAATTATCATCAGCGGGGATGTAACCGCAATCCACGGAATCAAAGCCGCAAAAATCGGAAAAACCACAGGCAAAGGCGCCAGACTCCACTGCGGCATCGACTTCATCATTCAACAAGAACTGGAAAAAGCCAATAATCATTCCCAACTTCTTTCGGCAAAAGTAAAAAAAATCCGCTACCTCCTTTCCCGGACGGATCAGGAAAAACACAGCAAACTCGAAGACCTCCTCAAGGCTCTACAAAAAGAACAAAATAAATTGACAGAAAAAATAACGGATTTGCTGAAACGAGTCAACGCCGACGAACACGCAACCATAGAAGTGTCCGAGGAAATCGCCCCGGGAACTCTTATCGAAATTTGCCAAGTCGCTCTTTTTGTCGCGAAACCTCTGCGAAGGGTCCGCATCCGGCTCGATAAATTTTTTAATAAACTCATCCCGGAACCGCTCTAGCTTTTCCCCGGGAGGGCGACTATTATTGACATTTTTGGCGATTGAGCGCATGGTGGACCGGTGATATACCCGCGTCCTTTTTTTTGGTTTTTCTTTTTTGGTATGTTTCTTGGGCCGATCTTTGCGGAGTCTCCCCAGGTACGCATTGCGGCTTTGCCGGAGAACCCGGCCCCGGGGGAGCCGGTAACCATAGGGCTGGTCGGCGGAGAAGGGGGATGCCAAGCCATTCTCCAGAACCGCCGGGGACAACAGCTTGCGAAGGCGACGTTTTTCCCCCTGGCCCCGGATAAAAACGGCCAGATTGTGCATACCGCGATCCTGGCGATTCCCAGTACTGCCCCAGCGGGAACCGCGCGTATTTCCGTTGAGAATCGGTTGGGCCCTATTGGCGGTATCGATTTGAGCATTGCCAGCCGAACCTTTGGGACCGAAGAGATTCCCCTCGATCAGCGCAATACGGACCTGCGTACTCTCTATGATCCTCAAAAAACGGCTGAAGCCGCTATGCTTTGGGGGATTCTCGGGCGAACCGGCACGGACATTTACGCGGCGGAGCGGTTTATGCCTCCGGTGCAGTCTACCCGGCGGACGAGTTTTTTCGGGGACCGCCGGGTGTACCGGTACACTGACGGGTCCAAAGCCAATTCGATCCATGCGGGCATCGATTATGGAGTGCCGGCCGGCACCCTTGTTCAGGCCTGCGGACCTGGGAAAGTCGTTCTTGCCCGGTTTCGCATTGTTACCGGCAACTCGGTGATCATCGAGCATCTGCCCGGGGTTTATTCGCTCTATTATCATCTTGATCAGATTGCGGTTTGGGAGGGCTTTATGGTCGATACGGGTACGCTCCTTGGGCGGTCCGGCGCGACGGGGCTTGCTACGGGTCCTCATTTGCATTGGGAAATTCGGATTTCCGGAGAAAATACCGACCCGGACGCCCTGGTCGCCCGGCCGGTTCTTGACAAAGAAGCGATTTTGAGTATATTTAACTCATTCTGACCTGAGAGGAAGGGAGGTGATTTTTTGGCGCATATCATCGTAGATGATAATGAAGCTCTGGAAAAAGCGATCAAGCGGTTTAAACGGATGGTCGAAAAAGAGGGCATCATCCGGGAATTTAAAAAACGAGAGTATTATGAAAAGCCTTCAACGATTTTAAACCGGAAGAAAAAAGCTATTCAGCGAAAACTTCTTAAAAAGTCTCGAAAAGGCAAATCCGATTACTAAAAGGAGCCGGGAGTGAGCGGATTAGGTAAGTATATTTTTCTCTGCTCCCTCGTCCTTTTGTACGAATCCTGCGCGACATCCCGTCCTGCGCCGGAACCGCCGGATTCGGTGGAGGAAATTCTTCCGGATTGGCAGGTCTTCGAGACCGGAATCGAGTATTTCGCCGGAAGGGTCCGCAAACCCCGGCTCAAGTTTTGGGCGTTACGGATCGACTTGACGGACCCGACTATCGGTTTCGCGGTGAATAAACCGGAAGCGGTAAACGGCGTTTTTCAGGACGGGGTGATTCCTAGCGTGAAAGTTACGAGCTTCACCGAACGGTACGCCTGCCTTGCGGGAATCAACGCGAATCCCTTCGACCCGGCTTCCGATAAAGAAGAAGAACCCCGGAAAATTGTGGGGATCGCCGTCTCTCAGGGGCTTGTCGTTTCGGATCCTAATCCCGCCTATGACGCCCTCGTTTTTTACTCCGACGGGCAGGCCGAAATACGCAGTCAAAAAAATCTGAATCCCGCCAAAATCGAAAACGCCGTAGGAGGATTCCGCATAGTCCTGAAAAACGGAGCTGTAGCGGACCGCCTTTTAGCCCCAAAAAAAGAGCCGAGATATCCTCGAAGCGCGGCAGGCTTGTCCGGAGATGGAAATTTTCTCTACTTGCTGGTCGTGGACGGGCGTCAGCCGGGGAGCGTCGGCGCCACGGAAAGGGAAATCGCGAATATACTTAAACGACTGGGCGCGTCGGAGGGACTAAACTTTGACGGCGGAGGGTCTACGGCTCTGGCTCTGCGCCAAGCTGACGGCAAAGTCCGTACCGTCAATACGCCGATTCACGGAGGTATCCCCCACCGTCAGCGGGGGGTAGGGACCTGTCTCGGCATCGTCCGGCGCAATTCTACACCATGAGGAGATACTATGCCGTTATTGCCATTTGCAAGCCAATATACCGAGAGCAGTCAGGCAAAACTGGCGGTGCTTATCGATGCCGATAACACTCAGCCGGCCATCATCGAAGGGTTGTTAGACGAGGTCGCCAAATACGGCGTCGCCAGCGTCAAGCGGATCTACGGCGATTGGACCAGTACCAACCTTCGATCCTGGAAGGACCATCTTTTAGAGTATGCAATTCAGCCGATTCAGCAGTTTTCCTATACCAGCGGCAAAAACGCTACGGATTCCGCTATGATTATCGATGCGATGGACCTTCTCTACAGTCAAAAACTCGATGGGTTCTGCATCGTGTCGAGCGATTCGGATTTTACCCGTCTGGCCGCGCGGCTTCGGGAGAGCGGACTTACGGTCTACGGCTTTGGGGAAAAGAAAACCCCCCGGTCCTTCGTGGCGGTATGCGATAAGTTTATTTATACCGAAATTCTGCGGGAAGACCTGCCGGAAGACCCCGAAGAAGACAGCGCGAAACCCGCATCCCGGGTCCGTAAAGATTTCAAAAACGACCGGCGTCTGCTGAAGTTGCTTCGGGATACGGTGGAAGACCTGGCCGACGAATCCGGCTGGGCTTATCTGGGAGGAGTGGGGCAAAAAATCACCAACCGTTCCAGCGAGTTTGATCCCCGGAATTACGGCTTTAAGAAACTGGGGGACCTTTTCCGGGCGATGAGTCAGTTTGAAACCGAAGAACGTCCCCAAGAAAACGGCACCGGCCGACTCGTGTACATCCGCTGGAAAAAGTGGAAAGGCGGGACTCCCCAATGAGCGCGTGAAATCGATTTCAGAAATTTTTGGATCCCGGGATTGAAAAAACCCTATTTTCGGTCTAGTATACCAAAGAATGGAATCTGAAATAACAATTTACGATATTGCCCGGGAAGCTGGGGTTTCTCCGGCTACGGTTTCCCGGGTGCTTACCGGAAAGGCCAAGGTAACCCCTGGAAAACGGGACGTAGTGGAGGAACTCATCCGGAAATATCACTTCAAGCCGAACACTATCGCTCGACAGCTTTCAGGTTCTACCCGTATTCTTGGGCTTATGACTGCGGACATTCGGAATCCCTACTACGCCGCGTTGGCGGTGGAGTGCGAAAAAGCCGCTAATCAGCGGGGGTATACGGTACTGCTCTGCAATATGTTCAACGACCAGGCTCTGGAGGAGGCCCATTTAGAGAAATTGTACGCCCAGCGGGTGGAGGCGATCATTCAAATTGGGTGCCGAGTGGACGATCTGGTTACCGATCCGAAATACGCGGAACAAGTGAAACGGGTTGCAAAATCGATTCCCTTCATTTGTTCCGGCAAATTGGACGGCGCCGGAGTATATTCGGTCCGGATTGACCACGTTTTCGCAATGAAAATCGTCATGGAATACCTGATTTCCCTGGGACATCGGGACATAGCGATCATAGGAGGCGCCCGGAGGGTGCAATCCACCCATGAAAAATTACAGCAGTATATATATTTGACCGGCCTATACGGACTTTCCTTTCGGGAAGAGTACATTCGGGAGGGAAATTATGCCGAATCCGGGGGCTACGTTTGCATGAAAGCTCTGCTGGATGGCGAAAAGATACCTTCCGCGGTGATAGCCATAAACGATTACAGCGCTATCGGGGCAATGCGGGCGGTTTTTGACCGGGGACTGTCCATTCCGGGGGATCTTTCTATTGTCAGTTTTGACAATACTTTTATTTCCGAAGCCGTCAATCCCAAACTGACATCGGTAGATTATAATTATCCTGAATTCGGGACGAAGCTGGTGGAAACCGCTCTGGACCTCATACAAAAGAAATCGGTTTCACAACTCCAGCTTATTCCGCCCCGGTTACTCATCCGGGATTCCTGCGCCGTTTGATTTTTTTCAAAATTTTCACCCCTTATTTCCCTTTAAATTTTTAAAAAAAGAATTTGACAGAACCGGTATTGGCATTTATCATAACATATGCCTGAAACCGGTTTCTTGGAACGGAGAATCCCCGCCAAATTCCGCCGGCAGGTAAAGGAGTTTTACCATGACCTACAGAAAAAAACTCTGGGACTGCAGGACCCTCATCGTTATGTGCCTTCCGGCGATTCTTTTCTTCCTTATATTCAGCTACATTCCCATGCCCGGAGCCTATATCGCCTTCACAGATTTCAAGTACAACTTAGGCATTTTCGGCAGTAAATTTGTCGGTTTTGAAAACTTTAAATTTCTGTTTATATCCGGCAAACTATGGCAACTCACTCTGAACACCCTGCTTTATAACGTCGCGTTTATCCTTCTGGGGAATTTCACCCAAATCTTCGTGGCCATCCTGCTCAACGAAATCCGCAATAAATGGTTCAAGAAAGTCGCGCAGTCTATTATGTTTCTGCCCTTTTTTATATCCGCGGTGCTGGTGGGATTTTTAGCCTTTAACATTTTAAATTACGATTACGGTTTTATTCCCAATATATTCAAAAGCCTGGGAAAAGACGGGCCCCGCTTTTTTTCGATGCCCTGGGCGTGGCCGATTATTATCGTTCTGGTGAATCTTTGGCAGGGCACCGGATACGGCTCGATTGTGTACTTTGCCGCTATCATGGGCATCGATACGAGCGTTTACGAAGCCGCCGAGATTGACGGCGCGAACGCGCTCCAGCGAATCTGGCATATTATTCTGCCCTGCCTTAAACCCACGGCCGTGATACTCATTCTGTTTTCTATCGGAGGCATCCTCAAAGGGAATTTCGGACTGTTTTACAACCTGGTGGGAACGGCTAACGCCGCGCTCCAGCCCACGACGGATATTATCGAAACCTATGTGTTTCGCAGTTTGATGAATCAGTTTAATTTTTCCTATTCCGCCGCGGCGGGGCTGTATCAATCGGCCTTCGGCTTTGTCATCGTGATGACCGTAAATTTCATCGTCAAAAAAATCGAAGCGGATTACGCGCTTTTTTAAATTCTGAAGGAGGCTTTCAATGCAAGTAAAAAAAGATAAGATTTCCCGGGCGGTTACCGCCTTTTCGGTGGGGTTTATTACGGTTTTCGCCTTACTCTGCCTGATCCCCTTTGTGATGATGGTGTCCGCGTCGTTCAGTTCCGAGGCGGCCCTTAACACCCAGGGCATAAGCGTTTTTCCCCGGGATTTCAGCGTAGAAACCTATAAACTCGCCTTTAAAAGCCCGAAACAGCTTCTCGGTTCGTATGGCGTAACCATCGGACTTACGGTATTTGGGACTGCCTTGGGGCTGTTTCTCATCGCTATGACGGGCTACGCGCTTTACCGTCCGGATTTTTTCTTACGCAACAAGATTTCTTTTTTCTTTTATTTTACGACGTTATTTTCTGCGGGCCTGGCGCCGTCGTACATTTGGATGACTCGCTATTTGGGCATGAAAAACAATTATCTCGCGGTGTTTCTGCCTCTGCTGATGTCGCCGTGGCTCATTTTGCTGATGCGGAATTTTATGAAGTCTATTCCCTTCGAGATTACCGAGTCCGGCAAAATTGACGGCGCCGGAGATTTCAATATTTTTATTTCCCTCATCTTCCCCATGATAAAACCGGCCCTGGCGACTATCGGTCTTTTCCTGGCCTTGAGTTACTGGAACGAATGGTACAATTCCATGCTTTACCTGCCGGATTTAACCTATAAACCCCTGCAATACTTTCTGTACCGAATCGTAAACGAAGCGGCGGCTTTAAGGCAGTCCATGGCCGGATCCAATGTGGTTATGCGATCCTTGCCAACCACCACGCTGAAAATGACCACCGCGGTTCTCGCCACGGGACCTATTATTCTGCTCTATCCCTTTGTGCAGAAATATTTTATCTCCGGCATTACTATCGGCGCGGTAAAAGGATAGTTCATTCCCGGGAAGTTTCCCGGATATTTTAAACTTTGGAGGAAAATATGAAGGAGGAAAATATGAAAAAAACAGCGTTACTGTTTTTGACGATTTCGCTGGCCTTCTCAGGATGTAACAGCGGACAAAACAACGCAGGGCCCGTTGTGAAAATTTCCATGTTGCTTTTAGGCGACCGGCCCACGAACGGCAGACTGGAAAAAATTCTTGCCGAAAAGATCAATCCCCGGATTCGGGAACTGGCCGGCGCGGAATTATCCCTTAGGTACATCCCCTGGTCGGATTGGCAGAATCAGTACCAACTCGCTATGGCCTCAGGAGACTCCAGTCTCGATCTCGTGATAACCGCCACCGATTGGCTTTTCGCTTGGGAAATAACCCGAAAAGGCGGGTTTTTGGGCCTTACCGACGAAATGCTCCAGACCCACGCGCCGGTCACCTGGAAAGCGGTTTCTCCAGCTCACTGGGATGTCTGCCGGGTAGACGGAAAAATTTACTTCATCCCGGAAGACCAATATACCCAATACACAAACCACGGAGCTTTCTGGCGGGGCGACTGGGCAAGAGAAGCAGGCCTATCTCAAATCAGGAACTTCACAGAACTAGAAGCCTACCTCGACGGCGTAAAACAACATCACCCCGAAGCAGTGCCTTACGATGTATCAGGACCTAACGCAGATAAAGGTTCAGGCATACTGGACGGCTTTTTCGCTGAAAAGAATCCAACCCAAGCCATATTAGGCATCGCGGTGGGGAACTACGGCATCTTTCGTTATAACCTCCTGGATCCGTATCACGTCGTTTCCGAATATTACGAAGGTCCGGAATTCATCGCCGCCGCCGAAACCTTCGACCGATGGGCTAAAAAGGGGTTTTGGCGGGAAGATGTACTCAATTACACCGGAGACACCAGACAGAACCAAGAACTCGGACTTTCCGGTTTGGACGAACATCATACCCAAACATATTTTGGCCATCGGGTTACTATGGACCGACTTATCCCCGGCTCAGATTTGCAGTATTTCTACTGGGGGATGTCCAACAAAAATGTGGTAAAAGATTTAATTACTCACGGAGCAATGGCAATTAACGCCGCGTCGAAAAATCCCGAAAAAGCTCTGCAGGTTTTCGACCTGCTCCGGAACGATAAACAAATTTATCAATGGTACAATTACGGCGTCGAAGGCGAAGATTACATCCTCACCGCAGACGGCAAACGCGACTGGCCCCCAAACTACGACCCAGACGCGGATAACGCCCTGGGCGGCAATTTCTGGGGAGGCCGAAATGACGCCCTCGAAATCCCCGACGCAAAAGCCTGGACAGGTATTCCTGACTTTTTGGCGACCCTCAACAGTTTTGCGAAAGATTACCCTCTGGAAAAATTCGCTTTTGACAACACCTCGGTATCCGCGGAAATGTCCGCCCTCGGCGATGTCTGCGCCGCGTACATCCCCCAAATCACCTACGGCAAAACAAAGGATCCACAAAAAGCCATCGCGGATTTCCGCGCCGCCCTCAAAAACGCGGGATACGAAAAAGTCCGGGACGAAATAAACCGGCAAATCCGAGGAGCCTATGCTCAGTAATACGGTCAAGCTGGATCCCCAAAAAGCATCTCCCTACCGATTCGAAGGTTGGGGAACATCCTTGTGCTGGTGGGCAAATCGTTTGGGCTCCAGTCAAAAACTCACCAGGCAGGCCGCGGCGTTATTTTTTTCAGATGAAGGACTGGGACTTGATATTGGACGATACAATATCGGCGGCGGTGACGACCCATCTCATAAGCATATTATGCGGTCGGATTCCAAAGTTCCCGGCTACGCCCGAGGACTGGACGAAACCGGAGGCTTCATCTGGGATTGGGAGGCGGATCGTAATCAGCGGAACTGCCTTCTCGCCGCGCTGAAAGTTAATCCCCACCTGTATATCGAAGGGTTTTCCAATTCCCCGCCCTGGTTTTTAACGGTTTCAGGTTGCTCATCCGGTTCGGCCGACGCGATTTCCGATAATCTTCGCCCGGAAGCAGTCGAAGTTTTTTCTCGGTATATCGCGGAGGTAACAAAGAAACTGCGGGATGATTTCGGCATCGTCTTCCAAAGCTATTCTCCCATGAACGAAAGCGCGTCCCCTTACTGGAAGGCGAACAGCGATAAACAAGAAGGCTGTCATTTCAACCCCGGGGAAAGCCAATCCCGAATGATTATCGAAACGCGAAAAGCTCTGGATAATGCGGGATTGCAAGACGTTCTCGTCGCGGGACCGGATGAAACCAGCATCGACGAGACCATCGCCAGTGTGAAACTGCTTTCGACAGAAGCCCTTGCCGCTCTCGGCAGAATAGACGCCCATACCTACCAAGGTTCTCTGCGTTCTGAGTTAAAGACCTTAGCAGAAAAACTGCGGAAAAATTTGTGGATGAGCGAAGTAGATGGGAATTGGGCGGAAGAAGGGGCAGGAAATATGTCTGCCGGGCTTGGGCTTGCCCGGCATATATTACTTGACATGAACGAAATGACGCCTTCCGCATGGGTGTTGTGGAACATTATCGATTTTCACAGGTCCTCGTTTCTTGATCCCCGGGGCCGGCGAAGCGAAGCGGATACCGCGCTCTCCCAAGACGGCGGTTTGTGGGGCGTCGCTATGGCGGATCATGTTACTCAGGAAATATTGCTAACCCAAAAGTATTATGTATTTGGGCAGTTTACAAGGTATATTACTCCGGGAGATACCATCCTGGCGTCTTCCGAAAATACTCTCGCCGCATATACCAAAGAAACCGGAGATATTAAAATTACCGCAATCAACGCCGACAACGCAGTAAAACACTACGTTTTCGACCTTTCGGGCTTTGAAAAGACGGGTCCCGCAGTAAAAGTAATCCGTACCTCCGGCGATTTTGACGGCGGAGAACATTGGGCTGAAGTTGACCCTATTCCTATCAAGAAAGGGCAATTCCAGAGCGAACTTCCTGCGTATTCGGCCACCACGTTTGTGATTACCGGAAATTCCGATTCTTGCAGAAGGGACGGCCTATCGCGGGGCCGCGAAAATCAGCCCGGACTCATATAAGGCCGTACCGGACAAAAGCCTGCGCGAGCCCCCCGGCTGAAACAGAACCGGTAATAAAGTCCGCGGCTTTTTTGAGGGATGCATCTCCGTTTCCCATAGCGATTCCTATCCCGCAACGGCGGAACATCGGCAGGTCGTTTTCGCCGTCTCCGATGGCAACGGCGTCTTCTTTCTCTTTGCCGAAATACCGCAACAGTAAGTCTACCGCAGAACCTTTGTTCACGCCCGCGGGACATAACTCGCCGTTGCCTTTTCCGTAAAAGGGCATAGAACCTTTGAAAACCTCACATTCTCCGGCGAATTCCGCCCTAATCTCCTCAAAAGAAAGACCGGGAACTCCGCAGAAAATTACTTTCGCTACATCCGGAAAATTCGGATCCAGGGCACCTTCAACGACATTTTCGTTTTTGATATACAGCTCTTCAACGAGTTTGTAATACTCAGGATCAAGACAGCGGAACTGTTCAAACACCCGCTCGGACGCGACAAGGCAATCGGCGCGTTCAAAAGTACAGCCTGCGCCGCGGGATTCAAAATAATCGATAATGCGCGAGAGAACAGCACTGTTGAAGGCGGCGTTAAAAATAGTTTTTCCTTCGGCGTCAACTCTCGCGCCTCCCGCGCTGATAATACCGTCAAAGCCGATAGAAAGAATATCCGCGCCGATAACTTGGTACTGCCGTCCGGTGGCTACGCAGAGAATGTGTCCGTTCCGCCGGGCTTCAATACAGGCGCGCCGGGCGGAATCAGGAACTTTGCTGTCTTCCGCGACAAGCGTTCCGTCAACATCCAAAAAGATAATATTCGCTTTCTTGCTTCCGCTCATTTTGCTTCTCCTTCGCGGTCAAAAA
>JAIRPY010000125.1 GCA_031256905.1 Spirochaetaceae bacterium | reverse complement strand
CTCCGCCGATGTCGAGAACCACGATGCCGTTTACCGCTCCTTCCTTGATGGAAAGGACCTTTCCTTTTAATTGATTTCGCGCGCTGATTTTCATTGTTTTCTCCTTGAATTATTTTTTGCGCCTCCGAACTCAAAGGGGCAGGCCGAAAAGCGCAAGAATTGCTTTGAATTCTTTTTCGTCCAATGTTTCCTTTTCGAGAAGGTCCTGGGCAAGGCGTTCCAAAACCGCCTGATGCTTTTCCAAGGACCCTTTGGTTTTGGCGTATTCCTGTTCGACCATCCGGGCGATTTCTTCGTCCACATATTGCTGGGTACTTTCCGCGTATTCCCGTTGGAACATCGGTTCTTGCCGGTCCGGGCTGAGACCGCCTCCCCGGGAGGTCAGCGCGACATTGCGAAACCGCTCGCTCATGCCGTAATCGGTGATCATCTTCCGGGCTATATCCGTAGCTTTGGTTAGATCATTTGCCGCGCCGGTAGAAAATTCCCCGGAAATCATTTCTTCCGCAATCCGCCCTCCTAACAGGATGTCGATTCGGCCCAAAAGATCGGACCGGGTAATCGTATACCGATCCTCCACGGGCATTTGCAACGTATAACCCAAAGCAAACCCTCGGGGGATTATCGAAATCTTCTGAACCGGGTCCGCATTGGGCGTAAATGCGGCGACCAGGGCGTGCCCGGCTTCGTGGTAAGCTGTGAGTTTCCGTTCCTCCGGCTTGAGGACCCGGGTTTTCTTTTGCAGACCCGCGACAATTTTCTCGATAGCCTCATCGAAATCCAACTGATCCACGGCTTTTCTGCCGGCTCGTACTGCCAGTAACGCGGCTTCGTTCACAATATTCGCCAAATCCGCGCCGGAAAAGCCGGAAGTCACCCGGGCTACCGCATCCAAATCAACCTGGGGACCCAGCTTTACCGCTTTAGAATGAATCCGCAAAATTTCCCCCCGGCCCTTGAGATCGGGCCGATCCACCAAAACTTGCCGGTCAAAACGTCCCGGACGCAACAGCGCGGGATCCAGCACATCCGGGCGGTTCGTCGCCGCAAGGATAATCAGACCCCCGGTAGCGTCAAAGCCGTCCATCTCGACCAAAAGCTGATTCAAGGTCTGTTCCCGTTCGTCGTTGCCTCCGGCGATAGAGTTAAGCCGGCTTTTGCCGATGGCATCCAGCTCGTCGATAAAAATAATGCAGGGTCTTTTATCCCTCGCCTGCTTAAAAAGGTCCCGAACCCGGGCCGCGCCGACGCCGACAAACATTTCGACAAAGTCCGCGCCGCTCATCCGGAAGAAGGAAACTCCCGCTTCCCCGGCGACGGCCCGGGCCAGCAAGGTTTTGCCGGTTCCCGGGGGTCCCACGAGCAGGACTCCTTTGGGAATTTTTCCTCCGATGTCGGTATACTTCTTCGGATTTTTCAGAAAGTCAACGACTTCGACCAATTCTTCTTTGGCTTCGTCAACGCCTGCGACGTCGGTGAAACGGGTGAGAATATCCCCTTCGGCCACGATAACCGCCCGGTTCTGCCCGACCGACAGGACGTTTCCGCCCATATTGCCGAGGCGTTTGAAAAGAAACCGCCAAATTAGGAAGAAAAAGCCGATAGGCAAAATCCAACTGAAAAGAATATTGAGAATGACATTTCCTTCCCGGGAAACCGCGTAATAACTGACATTTTTGCTATCCATAAGTTCGATGATTTTCGGGTCGTTGATCGGGACGGTTCGGTACACGATTTCGCTCAGATATTTATGCCGGGGTCCCAGGATTTCCCGTTTCGGGGTGGTATATCCGGTAAAGTAGGAGTCGGTTATTTCGACCCGTTTAATTTCCCCGGTTTCGATTTTCGTTTTAAAATCGGAAAAATCGATCGTCGGATTCGCTCGTTTCATAAAAAGGTAATTGAAAAAACTCATTCCCGCCACGAGAATCAGCACATACAGAATGGAAAATTTCCAATCTTTGAAGGGTTTGAAGTCCGGCAATTTCGGACCTCCTCCGAGGGGTTTTTTTCGGGAATTCTCAGATTCATCGTCTTGCACGTTTTTCACTCCTTCCCCTACTGTATAGAGGTTGAAACTTCGGCTTTCGCCGGAGGGTCTTCGATGGATTCTCTTACTCTAATATCCACTTTTTGATAGGGTAATTCAATATGTTCTTCTTCAAAACGTTTTTTTATGCCCATATACATGGAAGTTTTGGTTTCTAAAATAAAATTTTTATCGAACCAGACGTTAAAAATGATGAGGGGCCCGGCTCGGTCGAATTGGTCCACCCGGAAGAGGGGGGCCGGGTTGTCCAAAACGTAAGGGTCCTTGGCGGCCACGTCGAGCAGGAGGTCCCGGACTTTTTCCAAATCCGCTTGGTAGGTGACGTTAAAAACGAGGTCCAGCCGGCGGATAGGAAATCGGGTGAGGGTGGTCACGTTACTTTTAAAGATGGTTTCGTTGGGGATTCGGACGTAGAGGTTATCGAAGGTGCGGATTTTGACGGACAAAAGGTCCACGGACAGCACGACTCCGAGAAAAGTATCGACGATAATCGCGTCGCCGACTTGGAAAGGCTTTTCCGAGAGCAAAAAAAGCCCCGAAATAAAACTGGACACCGAAGTCTGCGCGGCAAAACCTACCGCAATGCCGACGATGCCCGCCGCGCCGAGAAGGGCGGAAGTGTCTATCCCGATGCTTTTAAAGAGAAAAAGCAGAGCCATGACGAAACCGGTATACTTGATGGCCTTTCGGATCATAAAGGTCCGCTGAACGCTTAAACGGTTTTTCAGGAGTTTTCCGGTGACCAGCTGAATCAGATTAAAGAGGACGATAATGACGAATACCATGAGGAACGCGCTTAGGATTCGCATCAGCAGGTCCCGGGGTCCCGCGCTGTCTATATGCTGTAAGACTTCTTCTATAAATTCATTGAGGTTCATATTTTTTCCTGGGTTAGTAAAACCGGGTAATATTTTTGATGATATTTACGCTATGTTTGGCGATGAGCTGACCGACTCCGGTTTTTATTCCCGGGCTGAGGAGCTGATGATCCGGGCATTCGATTTCGTTGACCGTGACTTTTTCGACAGCCCCGGTGAATTCCAAAATTCCTAAAAATTCCAATTCTAAGGAATCGGAGATCAACTGATTATTGTGGAGATATACGTTGAGGGGTTCCGGGTATACGGCGAAATGGTCCATGTCAAAAGGAATTTTGGCGTTATTTTTGACGTATATTTCGCAATGAATAAGGATGGAAGATTTTTCCTCGGCGGACTCTTGGTGGGAGCGGAGCGCGCCGATGAGGGAATGTCCGAATTCGCCGATCATGGTGTCCGCGCCGAACCAGGTTTGGGGGACCATAAAGGGCATGGATTCCGCGAGAACCGCCTCCGGGGACAACTCGAATTTCAGGAGGGGGGGCAGATTCGCGACAAAACCGGTTCCCATCCCCGGCAGGATCCGCACTTTTTCCCGAACCGTGGGAAGATAGGGCTTGGGAGAAAGGTAGGGATGCAGAGAAACCGATTCCCCTTCCGCCCAACTGTGAGCGATGTCCGCGTTTGAAGGTTCGCATCCTTCTTCGGGACCGCCGTAATCGGCGGTGCGTTCCAAAAGAGGAATGGTCTTAAAAGCGGTATCCCAGTTCTCGCCGTTTTTTCTGAGATACGCTTCCGCGCCGTTCAGCCGCCAGCGGTACCAGACATTTTCTTTCGGCTTAAAACTATCCCACATACGTTCCACAATTCCTATGGAATCGCGACTTCCATGCCGGGATAAATCAAATCGGGATTTTTGATCTGCGGATTGGCTCGGTAGATAATATTCCATCGGTCTTCATCGCCGTAGACGTCCCGAGCGATTTTACGCAGAAAATCGCCTTCTTTCACCACGTATATTCCTCCGGCTCTATTCAGAGGCGGCGAGGCGGCCGGAAGGTTCTGCCAATTCGCTTGGGCGTACAGGGCGTCGATTCTGTCGATAAAGGCTTCGATAGATTCCATGCCCGGCCGGGTTATCAGAGTTTCCGGTTCTTCCCGCTGTTTTTTCGCGAAACTGGCGTACTCGGCTTGGAGTTCGGGGTTATCGTTCCGAATCCGCTGGTATTTTCCCCCGGCCGTATCGAGCCGGTCGGCTAAGGCCAGCAGAACCATCGCGTCTAATTCGTTAATCACCCGTTTCGAGGCCTGCAAAACATGGTTGATATCGTATTTATTGTCCCTCAAAGTCCGGCGAATCGCGTACAGCCGAATCAAACCGCTTTTCGGCAGATACCGCTCGTAAATATCGGGGTTGGCGATTTTATCGTAAATATCTTGATACCCCGATTCGATGTCCGCGCAAAAGCTGGATCCTCCTAAGATAAGAAGGACCATGCCTAAACATAACCGTTTATCTTTCATTTTTTACCACCATACATCCTATATTTCCGGCCGGGAAGGCGCCGTCTATGGTCCGCAATCCTTTTGTCTTGGGGTCGAAGCAGTAAGCTCTATTGGATTCCGCGCTTAGTATACCTATAATAGTAAGGTCGGCCTGACTGATTACTCTGCGTCCTAGGCCTGCGGTTAATTCTTCTTTTGTGGGAAGCCGATAGCCGTTTCTGCCGGGGTTGATTTGCACGGAATTTCCCTTGATGCTGTAGTACCGGTCAAATCCGGAGCGTCCGCTTAACCAGTTGCAGTAGTACACGGCGTCAAGCCAGGAGATATTGACGGCCGGGGCTATTTTTGTTTGGTTTCTGGCAAAAAGGTCCGGTCTGCCGATGTCTTCTAGGAAGGCGAGGAATTCGCTGTTCCGGATCAGGCCGCTTATCTGGACCCGGGATGAGCCGACAGGGACAGCCGTCAGCCGGGGAGGGGCGGCGGGATCGTCGCCGCCGGCATCCCGATAGCGATCATCCAAAAGGGAAAGTTCCTCTAAAATGGCGCGTTCGTTGTTGGTTATTTCCCGTTCGATTCGGAGGCGTTCCTGTTCTTGTTTAATTCGTTCTCCGCTGTTGGTAGGATCGTAGAGCCGGATTGCGGTATTTAATTCCCGGGTTTTTTCGTCGTAGCCTGCCGGGGACTGACGGCTGGCAAATTCCTGCCATTCGGCGTCTATGGCGAGAAGCTCCTCGTACTTTCTTCTATAATTTGTTTCTTCTTCGATGAAGCTGAGTTGATCCAAGTCCGCGATGGTTCGATTCAGCCGTCTCTTGAGGGCGTTGAATTCTTGGGTTTCCCGGGTTTGGAGGAGTTCGGTGTTGTGATTTTTAAGGTCCCGCCGGGCGTTTTCCACGGCTTTATCGGTGATGGAATAGCGCACCCAATACTTGATGGTTTCGGTATTTTTGATTCGCACTCGTTCCCAAAAGTAATCCTCAAATTTGACGCTTGAAAAGGAAGCCGGGGATTGAATCCAATCTTCGGCGTAGCGGAATTCTTCGGGGCTTCCGGGTTTATCCGGGTTTTTTTGCTGTACGGTCCGTTGTTTGGATGGGCTTAGGTCGGCTTCGAAAGGCGTTTCCGCAAGAATAAACGAAGCGATATTGACTTTTACATCGGTTTCTGCGTCTTGGGAGGCCGCCGCCAGGGAATTTCCTTCGGCTTTTCCCTGAAAGTAATAGGGACCCGGGGGTTCCGGTTCGGTTTCTCCGTTTTTCACCCAATCGGGAGGCTCTTTGAGGGATACCCCTTCTTCGGCTTTATAGCCTCGGCTGTTTTCTATGACTCCGTCTCCGCCGCCGGTACCCGGATCCCGGGCTATGGAAGCTGGTTTTTTGGGACCTTCAACGGGCTTTTGCGTTTTGCAGGATAAAGCCAAAAAAACCGCCAGCAAAACTATTCCAAAATTTCTATACATACTGGGCTCCGATGTTAATGAGTATACCCTACCCCTAAGAAAAATGTCAATATTTTTTCATGCTTCTCTTTTTCTCAATTTTTATTCTGAATCGCCGATATTTCCATTTTTCTCTTTTCCGCGGAGAAAAGCATGGTTAGTATAGTGAATAATCGTAAAAAAAACAAGCATCGCCCCGAAGGCCCCGCAGAGAATGGCGAATCCTTTATTCCCTTTTATCCAAACCGCCGCCAATAAAGACACTCCGCACATGCCGGCCTGTATGATCAGAAGAAACCCCAAAATGCTTTTTGTCGTATAGCCCATATTTATCAGTTTATGATGCAAGTGCAGTTTATCCGGAGTGAAAAAGGACCGCCTTTCCCGGCTTCTCCGCCATATAGCCGCAAAAGTGTCAAGAATAGGCATGGAGGCGATGACAATAACCAAAGCGAACATATTGTACTCAATGCCGGACCCTGCCGGAAAGGGACACAAAGGCAAAACCGCGATGCTGAAGCCTAAAAATTGACTGCCCCCATCGCCCATAAAAATCTTCGCTTTTGGTTTATTGTACAGCAGAAATCCCAGAATCCCGGCGCCCAACATAAACGGTAAAACCCAGTACTCGGACCCGGCGATGAGCAGAGCCGTCCCCAAAGTGACCAGAATGCAAAGAGAAAGACTGCCGCAAAGGGCATCCACTCCATCGATAAGGTTAAACGCGTTTATAACCCCAATGATCCAGATAAACGTAAGAATCGGACCGAGGAATCCCGGCTCAATGGGTCCTATTCGGGAGATGGAAAACTTAAAAAGAATGGGTATGGCCCCGGCGATACACTGAATCAACAGCTTGATTTTCGCTGATAGTTCATAAAAATCATCCACCACGCCCATGAGAAATACAATAAGTCCCGCCCCCGATAACGGAAGATACTCAGCCCAAGACTTCCCCGGCAACTCCGCCGCATACATCGACGAAAGGACCAAAAAAACCGGCACAAACCCAAAACTCCCCAACCGCGGCACGGACCCGGAATGTACTTTCCGGCCGTTGGTGGAATCATACCACCCCCGCTTCTTGCACAGCAGGATCACCAGAGGAATAATTACAGCAGAAACGCCGAAAGATGCAATAATATAAATAACCACAAAAATTCACCTTCAACTTTTTTTAAAAAGCCACCGATCAGCCCGGATATCCCCGTTAAATTCTTTAATTTTCATAGCTTTTATATACCCTAATCCATAACAAAAAACAAGTAAGCATCCCTTCTCATGGGGAACCTTAGAGGCCGGGTATCTTTTCCTATTTATTTTTTTATGTTATCTTTTTTTTTAGAAAAAAGTTTTAAAAACGGAGCAGATATGCGGACTAGGTTTTTTCTTTTTCTTTTTCTTCTTGGGTTGATGCCCCTATACCCTAGGGAGGTGGAGATATACGTTGAAGATACGGATTTGGGGCTTCCTTTGGAGGGGGCGTTGATTCGGTCTTCCGAGGGCGCGGAGTACGTCTGCGATGAGGCTGGGCGCGCGGTTGTTCCT
>JAIRPY010000076.1 GCA_031256905.1 Spirochaetaceae bacterium | reverse complement strand
CCATCACAGTCGGCACAGCGATAAACGCCAACGCAGGCACAGTAACTTTCTTCAGCAGTAAAAATACAATAATGCCGACCGTTAAAAAACCCAAAAATCCAAGCATAAAAACGCTCCTTAAAGAATATGAAAAAAGCAACCTCATTTTTTAAAAATTGAAAAACTGAAAAAAGATTTAGAAAAAAATAGAAAAATATATCCCTTCATACGTTTCTTTTTAATAAAGTATAAAACAGTCTTTCTTGAAATGCAAGAAAAATTACACAAAAAAAGGGTAAAATTTTTGTGTATATACCTCTGCCGAAAAAAGAGGACGAATACTATTTTGGAATCTATGAGCGACATTATCCGTTCAGAAGGTTTTTCAGGAAATAAGTCATATTGAAGGGCAATGTCGCATACAACCGCTTATTCGAGGGTCTTTGCCCGTTCAAATGAGGCGTTTACGGCGTTCATTACGATTCCGCGAAATGCGCCGTTTTCCAGAGCCGCTATGCCGGCTATTGTGGTGCCTCCGGGGGAAGCGACCATATCTTTGAGTTCTCCCGGATGCCGGCCCGTTTCTTTGACCATGGCCGCGGAGCCTAAAACGGTCTGGGCCGCGTACCGCAAAGCCCGATCCCGGGGGAGGCCCGCCCGAACTCCTGCGTCCGCGAGAGCTTCGATAAACAGGTATACAAAAGCCGGTCCCGAACCGGACAGGCCGGTTACGCCGTTCAAGTACTGCTCGCCGATGCGGTCTACGACGCCGGCGGCGGCGAGAATTTTTTCCAAACCCTCAGCCTGCTCTGGGGTTACCTCCGGGGATGGCGTAAACGCGATAACTCCCTGCCCGATAAGTGCCGGCGTGTTCGGCATGATTCGTATTACCGGGGGGTTATCGTTCCAGACGGAACCCCGCAAGGTTTCCTGAATTTTGGCGATAGACCACCCGGCCGCCATAGAAACCAACACCGCCGGATTGCCGGAACTGGTCCGTTCTTTTACGGTTGCGGCGATTTCCTCAAGCACTAGGCCCAGGGCTTGCGGTTTTACCGCGAGGAACACAAAATCTGCCTCGGATAAAGCTTCAGCATTTGACGCCCAAACTTTTCCGCCTGTCGTTTGCGCCGCGGTTTCAGCTTTCGAGGGTTCTATATCGGTAAAACCGATGTTTCCGCCTCCGACAATGCCGGCCGCGCTTTTCATCAAAGCGGTTCCCATATTGCCACTGCCTATACATAGGATTTTCATTTTTTCTCCTTATTTTTTAAGAATTTAAAAAAGAAACTGCTTTGGGTCGCAGATGCGTCCTTGGTACAAAATTTTAGGGTATACAATGATTCCCAGTTTTTTTTCTAAAACCGCGAATCTGCGCAGTTCTTCTGCGTCGCCGATGGTGAGCATTGTTCCTCGGTTACCGGCTCGCGCGGTGCGTCCGGCCCGATGTATGTAGCTTTCGCTGTCGTCTGAAACGTCCAGTTCGACGATGCAGGTTATGCCCGGAATGTCCAAGCCCCGGGCCGCGAGATCGCTGGCGACCAATATCTGATGTCGGCCGGCTCTAAAGCCGTCGATGGATTGTTTTCTCCCTTGTTTATCCATGGCTCCAGAAATTCCCGCCGCGGCAAAGCCCTGATATTGCAGACGAGAAACGATGTTTCCAACCTGCCCCTTGCGGTTTGTAAAAACGAGAATTTTCCCTTCCTTTTTTTTTCCTAAAAAAAGAGAGTCTCCTTTTGCGGCGATGAGAAATGAACAGAGGGCAGAGATTTTCTGCCTTGGTTCAGCGAATAACGCCAAATGAAGAATGTAATCCCGAAGAATTTCCTGCGCGGCGGTTTCTACGATAACCGCCGGTCCTGTCAGGGTCAGCAATCGTTCCTTGCTTCGGTCCGACATCGTGGCGGAACACAGGGCGATCTGCCGATTCCGGTTTACCCGATTCACCAAAGCCTGAGTATCCTGGAACAGCTCATCGCTGATAAGCCGGTCTCCCTCGTCAAGAACCAACCCGGATACATGGTTTAGGTTCAGCTTTCCCAGCCGCTCCAACTGCAAAAGCCGGGCCGGGTTTCCGATAATCACCGCCGGTTTTTCCTTTCGCAAACTCTGAATCTGCCGGTTCATATTGGCGGAACCGATAAGCAGACTCGTCCGCAAAACCTGGGATCCAAGAAAATCCGCCTCCTGCTTGATTTGCCCGCAAAGTTCCAACGTAGGGGCGAGAATAAGCATCTTCGGAGCGGCTGGAAGCGCATCTCCCAAGAGCATCTGAAAAAAGGGTAACATGTAGGCAAAAGTCTTCCCCGTGCCGGTAGCAGATCGAAACAGCACATTTTCACCCGCAAAAATCCGGGGAATTACCAGTTGTTGTATTTCCGTCGGAATTTTAATGCGCCGCTCAAAAAGCCGATCCGCAAAAAAAGCCGAAACTCCGAAATCTTCAAATTTTTTTTCCTGCCTTTTTTCGGGCTCCTCTTTTTCAGTCATCGCAGGCCCTCCGGTTTCCGATATTTTTCGTATTGAACTATCATAGAATCGATGAACCGCTTTATCTCATAATTATGGGACAGCTCTTTCGACCGGATTCCCATCCGGCTCCGCATTGCAGGATCCGCCAGGATTTCCAGAGCTTTTTCCCATAATGCGCTGTCATCGGCTACGGTCCAGCCGTTTTCTCCGTTGATGACCATATCGGCAATGCTCATATCCCAGGGCGCAACAATCGGCAACCCCGAAGCTAGGGCTTCGATAAACGTAATCGGATGCACCTCGCTATGGGACGCGCTTATAAACAAATCCGCCCCGATGTAGGCCTGTTTGATTTCATCGGGCCACCGCAAGTATCCAGTAAATACAAGATGGGAACTCACCCCAAGCTCATAGGCATACATCTCCAGCGCGCGCCGATCCGGCCCATCCCCGGCAAGCACAAGTTTAACGTCCGGACGCCGGTGGAGGATCTCCTTGAAATTGCGGATCAGCACCTGAAGATTCTTCTCCGTTCCCAGGCGCCCCACAAATAAGAGCATCCCCTCCTGGGGCCCAATCCGGAACCGCTTCCGGAACTCCGCGCCCCCGGCAAGCCGGGCCGGGGATCTATCGTAAAACCCAGAAAGATCAATCCCATTCGGAATCACCGCAATCGGCTTCGTATACCGAATCTCCCGCAGATAATTCTGAATCTTCCTCGATGGCGCAATCACGCATTGCTGACTCCGCAAAATGCGGTTAATTACAGAAGGCAGACTTTTCTTCATAAAAGGCTCGGTAAGGGACGAGAATAAGGGCATATACGTAAGATAATCCGGATAATACGTATGCAATGTATGAATAGACGGAATATGCAGACGCTTCCGCACCTGCCGAGCCCCAAGATATAAACTAAATTCAGAATGAGTATGAATTATATCGAGATTAAGAGTCCGGGCAATATTCAAAATCTGCTTTTCCACAAAGAGACCTATCCGATGTTGGGGCTCCTTCGTGAACCGTATAGACATCGCCCGGAAAACGCCCTCCTCAGGCTCCGCATCAGGATGTTGCACCGTAAATATATACACCCTATGCCCCTGCCCCTCTAATCCAGCCTTTAATGTCCGTATCATCGTGACAAGCCCATTTACCTGGGGCGTGTAGGTATCGCTGAAGATACCAATGTTCATAAAAACTCCTCGCCACGCTTTTTAATTCAGTTATCTTTAATACTATACCTCAAAAAAGAACATCGTCAAGATCTTATCCGCTATAGAATGGTTGATATTTTTCGGTTTTTCATTTTTTAATGGTTTCCGGTTCTTAAAGGAGAAACAGAACGCCGGTTTTCCTTGTCCAGGCCGGGCCCTCGGATAGCCCAAAAGGGAAATTCGAGCTATACTATAAGTATGAAAGATTTGGAAAACATCAGAGCGAAAAAGGCTTTTATCATTGACATGGATGGAGTTATCTATCATGGCAATCAGGCGTTACCGGGCGCGCCGGAATTTGTGGAATGGCTCTCGAAAAAGGGCAGGGCCTTTCTTTTTTTAACGAATTCCAGCGAGCGTTCGCCCTTGGAACTGTCTCAAAAGCTCTCTCGCCTGGGCATTACCGTTGATCCGGAGCATTTTTATACGAGCGCGCTGGCTACGGCCAGCTTTCTTGCGGCCCAATGTCCGGGCGGGTCGGCCTATGTCATAGGCGAACCCGGTCTCATCCAAGCTCTTTATGACGCGGGTTTCACGATGAATAACGTAAATCCCGATTACGTCGTGGTCGGCGAGGGGCGGGGTTACGGACTTGAAAGCCTGGAACGGGCGGTTAAATTGGTTATGGGCGGCGCGAGGCTCATCGGCACAAATCCAGACCGCACTGGACCTGTAGAAGGCGGCATTGTTCCGGCCTGCGGGTCCTTGGTTGCGCCTATTGAGCTTGCCGCGGATACCAAGGCCTATTTTGTCGGTAAGCCTAACCCGCTGATCATGCGGCAGGGCTTGCGCCGGCTGAACAGCCGCCGAGAAGATACCGCCATCATTGGGGACCGGATGGATACCGATATTGTCGCGGGCGTGGAATCTGAAATCGAGACGATTCTCGTCCTTTCCGGGGTCACGGCCCTCTCGGATCTTGCCCGGTTTCCCTATCGGCCTAAGCACATTCTCGACGGCGTTTTCGAGATCCCGGCGGAGTAGGCCCGGCTCAGGTTAAGGAATGACGCCGATCTCTTTCAGTTTATCCGAGTCGAGATGATACTTTGCTTCCAGGGACTGAAGATCCGATTCGTTTATAGCGATGGGGCGGGCGAGCCTTTTTGTTTCTTTATATCCTTGCAGAATTTTGGAGACCATTTTGCCCGGGTTGAAGCCGAGGGAGGCCATGATCCAGCATCCGTGGGTACACCAGCAGTTGGCCCTGTAGCCGTGACCGATAGCGGCGATTTCCTGTTTCATGGCTTCTCCGGCGATTATTTTTTGTACGTCCCAGTCATAATCCTGCATTTTACCGATGGGTTCCCGCAGTTCGCAGGACCTGAATCGTCCGTCGTAGTCGATGACGAGGGTTGTTTCGCCGGCGGTACAGTCCATATTCCAGCACGTGGGCTTATCGATGTTGGTGGTGCGGATATTGTAAAGGGTCCGCATGAGGCCGGCGTAAAACACTTTGGTGATTTTTTTGCCCAGGCCCCCTCGGATGCCCTCGGCGACTCGTTCTGCGTAGGCTGTTGTGTACGGCGAGAGCCGGTCCTGAAGCTCCCGCAGGGATGCTTCGGTGAGAACCTTGATGCCTTCTTCCCGAGTAACCCCCCGGGCGGCTTCGATGGTGTGGGTTTGGAGGTTGAATCTGCCGTAGACCCACCGCATGAAATCCTCGACCTGATCGATGTTATACTTGGTGATGACATGGCCGATATTGCGGATGACTTTGCCGTCATCCTTGAAGGCGTCGCAGACCTTTTTGATGCATTCGCAGGCCCTATAGAAACTGGGAACGCCCCGCTGTTTGTCATGGGTTTCCCCGAAACCGTCAAAAGAGATGCTTATCGTGATATTGCAATCCGGGCAATTTTTACGGATTCGGGCGATCCATTCGACAACCCGGTCCGGTTTCATGCCGTTCGAGGGCATATTGATGTCTTTGATGCGGTTATTCTGGTAAAACATCTCGATAATTTCCGGCAGGTCTTCCCGCAAAGTCGGTTCGCCGCCGGAAAGCCAAAGCCGGTTAATCTGCCCGGCGGTTTCAGAAATCCGCTTAACCTCGTCAAAGGTCATATCCTTTTCTTTTTTAGCCATATCGTTTGCGTAAAAACACTGGGCGCACGCCGCATTACACTTCCCGGTCGTAAAAAAGAAAATCGATTCCAATCTCCGTTTGTTGTGCAGAGTATTAAATGAACTTCCCGTTCTTGTTGATTTCATATACAATTTTCAATCTGAACATAATAGAAAAAAATTGTCAAGATACAAATGTAAAAGTGCCAGACACTAAAAGAAAGTGAAGCAGGAAGCGTATTGATGCCTTACATAAGGTATGAGACCCTTACGCATACTTATAGACGGGGCGGCGTATCATGTCACCTCCGAGATCAACCGAGGTAGCCATGATTTACAGGAGCCTCGGTTCAAGCAAGCCTTTCTGGACTTCGTAAAAAAGACAAAAAAGAAGTTCAGCTTCGAGTTGTGGAACTTTTGCGTCCTAGATAACCACATACATTTTCTCATGAAACCCGGGCCCGGGGAGTCTTTATCCAAAATAATGCAGTATTTGAAGAGCCGGTTTGCGAGATGGTGGAACAAGATGCATAATATCACCGGCAGTTTGTGGGGTCGGCGGTTCTTTTCGAGAATAATCAAGGATGAGGCGGACTTTGCGAGGGTGTCAGAGTACATCGATGAGAATCCCGTGAAGGCTGGTTTGGCGAAGAAGCCTGAGCAATGGCGTTTCGGCGGGCTGTTTCACCGGCTGAGGCGCATCCTCGGCCTAATCGACACCCTCCCAGACCCAGCAACGCTCTTCACCCCAAACCCATCGCCGATATAACGGTGTCAGACATAAATCCGCGATATTCGGCTGATTTGGCGGAAATGCGTTGGATTGGACAAGAACTTTGGGCAAACTTTGGTGAGATAGGGAATTTTACTCTTGAAGGGACCTTACTCGCTGGACTAAGGCGAGGATTTTCTGGCGGTCTTTTATGCCGTTGGTTTCCGCGCCGGTGCTGACGTCTATGCAGTAAGGTTTGAGACGTAGGGCGTGGTCTATGGTGCCGAGGTTGATGCCTCCGGCAAGAAACCAGGGGGGAGTGTCCCAGGCGGCGGGAAGCAGGGACCAGTCGAAAGTCTGCCCGGTGCCGCCTGAGCCGTTGTCGAACAGCGTGAAATCTGCTTGGGTGTGCAGGCCCTTGAGGTCCCGCAGAGCATCTGCGCGGAAAGCCTTGATTATCGGCGCAGGGCATTGGTCTTTTAGGGCAGTAATATAGGCTTCGTCCTCTTTGCCGTGGAGTTGAATCATCCGGATTACTCTGGCTCGATACAGCGCCAGGATCTCGTCGATGGGCTGGTTTACGAAAACTCCGACTGACGTAATTTCATCTTTTAGTTTTTCCCGAAGCCGTCGGGCTTCTTCCGGGGAAACCTGCCGGCGGCTTGGCGCGAACACGAAGCCGATGTAATCGGGTTTGGCTTCGTTGACGAAGGATATATCCTCTTCTCGAAACAGTCCGCAAATTTTTATTTTCGGTTTTTTTGCTGAATTTTTTGTTTCCATATATTCAAGTATAAATAAAATCCTATAAATTTGTTTTCTCCGCTAGTGACAAATCTTGATTTTTTTAGTATAGTTTAATAACAGTAAGAGAGGGAAATGTGTTACACCTAGGTATCGATGTGGGCTCTACGACGGTAAAAGCCGTGGTAATACAGCCGGATACGAATAATATCGTTTTTTCTAAGTATGAACGGCATAACGCGTATCAGAGCGAATTAGTATATGCGTTTCTCAAAGAGATTTTTGAGCGATTTCCCAAAGACGGCTTTCGAGGGGCCTTTTGCGGGTCCGGGGGACGGACTATTGCGGAAACTTTGCGCGCGCCGTATATTCAGGAAGTGGTGGCTAATTCTATTGCGGTACGGACCTTCTACCCCCAGACTCGGGTGGCTATAGAACTCGGAGGGCAGGATGCGAAGATCGCGTTTTTTTATCAGGATACCGCAACAAACCGGCTGACCGCTGGAGATATGCGGATGAACGGAAGTTGCGCCGGCGGAACCGGGGCGTTTATCGACGAAGTAGCCGCGCTGTTACGGGTTCCGGTCGAGGAATTTGAAGCCCTCGCCGCAAAAGGCACCCAGGTGTATGATATTTCCGGGCGGTGCGGGGTTTTCGCCAAAACTGATATTCAGCCTTTACTCAATCAGGGGGGCTTGAAAGAAAATATTGCCCTATCGACATTTCATGCCATCGCGAAACAGACTATCGGCGGTTTAGCCCAGGGGCTTGAAATAAAGCCGCCGGTCATTTTCGAGGGGGGGCCCCTCACCTTCAATCCGACGCTGATCAAAGTTTTTGCGGAACGCCTGGGGCTTCGGGAAGAAGATGTCATCCGCCCCCAAAGTCCTGAGACCCTCATCGCCTACGGCGCGGCTCTTTCGATTAGTGAAATGTTTCAGGATTTCGATACGCCCTTCAGTCCGGCGGCGGTTCTTACCTCTCTTACTATGTTTCGGGAGATTGTCGCGGAAAAAAGCGATCCCCCCTTTTTCCGTACTAAACAGGAACGGGAACAATTTGAGGGCCGTCACAAAATACAAAGCATCCATGGGACCGGGTTGAACCCCAAACGGGGCGATACTTTGCGGACCTATCTTGGCCTCGACGCGGGTTCTACCACGAGCAAATTCGTACTGATCGATGAGCAGGAAAACGTAATTGACAGTTTTTACGGATCGAACCAAGGAGAGCCTTTAAAAGTAGTAAAACAAGCGTTGATCGCGATGGATAAAAAGTATAAAGCCCGGGGAGTGAATCTTGAGATTATCGGGTTGGGGACGACCGGTTACGGAGAATTACTGTTTGACAAAGCCTTCGGCGCGGATTATCACACCGTAGAAACCGTGGCGCATACGGCCGCGGCGCAGAAGTACGTTCCGGGAGCGACGTTTATTCTGGACATCGGCGGACAAGATATGAAAGCTATCACCATCGGGGGCGGAGTTGTCACGAACATTACGGTAAACGAAGCCTGTTCTTCCGGGTGCGGTTCGTTTTTGGAGAATTTCGCGGCGAGTCTGCATATTCCGGTGGAAAACATAGCGGAATCAGCCTTCGGCGCGAAAAACCCGGCAAAACTTGGCAGCCGATGTACGGTGTTTATGAACAGTACGATTATCACGGAACAGAAGAACGGCAAACGAGCGGATGATATAATGGCGGGACTCTGCCGGTCGATAATCGAAAATGTCTTTACCAAAGTCGTGCGGATTTCAAATCCCGGGCAACTTGGCGAGAAGATCGTCGTGCAGGGCGGAACCTTCAAGAATGATGCGGTATTGTGCGCCCTTGAGCAGTATCTCGGACGCGGGGTTGTGCGCGCCCCCTTTCCCGGGGAGATGGGCGCGATAGGCATTGCGTTACTGACCAAGCGCGAAATCTGCGCTAATGGGTATACGTCGCCCCATGGAACGAAAGGCAAGACCCGGTTTATCGGGCTTGACGCCCTGGAATCTTTTGACTACACTCAGGAAGCGAATCTGATCTGTCCGTTTTGCGGAAATAATTGTAATCGTACTCTGGCGCGTTTTTCCAACGGCTTGACATGGGTGACCGGCAACCGATGCGAGCGGGGAGAAATAGTCGGGGATCCCTCGGATCCTGGAATCAGCGGAAAAGTAAAAGAACTAACGGATCAGATGCAGGCGGTGCCGGATATGGTGAAAATTCGGGAAGAACTGCTGTTCAAAGAATACGAATATACGCCCCTTCTCCCGGAGAAAGACATAACCATCGGGCTTCCCCGGGCTTTGGATTTTTGGCGTACTTTACCGTTTTGGAAGGTCTTTTGGGGGGCCTTGGGCTTCAAAACGAAGGTTTCCCGCCGAAGTTCTCAGAAGCTCTACGAGAAAGGTTTGCAGTATGTAACCTCTGATACGGTGTGTTTTCCTGCGAAGCTTGTTCATGGGCATATTCAGGATTTGCTTGCGAGCAAAGTTGATCGTATTTTTATGCCTCAGCTGAATCGTCTGCCTTCGGATAATCTTGAAAAGTTCAGCACCTTTACGTGCGCTGTGTTGAAGAGCTATCCTCTGGTTATAAGATATTCGGACGATCCGGAGGGGAAGAAAAATATACCCTATGATTCGCCGGTGTTTCATTGGTTTTCCCAGAAGGATCGGGATTACCAGCTCTGCCGGTATGTGAAAGATACGTTTAACATTCCTGACGCGCTTTGCCTCGCCGCGATTGATCAGGGGGATGCCGCGTTAGGCGAATTCAACGCGGCTATGCTTGAAAAGGGCATAGAAATACTCGAAAACACAGAACGGCAAGGGAAATTTGCGGTTGTGCTTGGGGGCAGGCATTATCAGTATGACGAGCTTATTAACCATAATTTGTCTCGGTATTTTACGAGCATCGGCATTCCTGTTTTGACGTTAGATTCACTGCCTAATCTTTCGCAGGCGCCTTTGCGGAAAACCCGGGTGGACATCACGAACAACAACCACGCCAGATTGCTGGCCGGCGCGATATTCGCGGCGGAACATCGGGCGTTGGAATATGTGGGGATTTATAGTTTCGGGTGCGGGCATGAAGCTGTGTACACGGACGAGATCATTCGCATCATGAATGAAATTTCCGGGAAATCGCCCCTTATTTTAAAGCTCGATGAAAGCGATATTTCCGGACCCCTGCGTATCCGGGTTCGTTCTTTTATCGAAACTGTGTCGATCCGCAGAAAGAAAGAAAGTCTGCAGATCAAATCTCTCGTGGATCCGTATCCGGTGAAATATACCAAAACGGATCGGGGCGATAAGATAGTGTTAATACCGAACGTGAGCCGGGCCTTCAGTTTGATTGTCAGCGCGTGTCTGGTCAACGAAGGATACCGGGCCGAATCAGTCCCGATGGGAGGTAAAGAAGCAATAGCCCTAGGAAAAAAGTACGTGCATAACGATATATGCTTTCCCGCGCAGATCGTCATAGGCGAAACCATAGCCGCGCTGAAAAGCGGAAAATACGATCCTGATAAAGTAGCGATAGGCACGGGAAAAATTATGTGCGATTGCCGGCTCACGAGTTATATGCTTTTGACCCGAAAAGCCCTAGATGACGCAGGTTTTCCCCAAGTTCCGGTGGTCGCCACCGACTTGTATGATTTGAAGAACGCGCATCCCGGCCTGCGGTTTACGCCTCTTACATACGCGCATATCATGTGGGGAGTTATCGAAACGGATGTGTTAGAGTTTCTGCGCCGGAAGATACGTCCTTACGAACTCAAAAAGGGCGAAACCGACCGGATTGTGGAAAACGCTTTTGTGGAAATCGCCGATGGTTTTGCTTCCGGGGGTATTCCGGGTTCGTTGAAGGCCTACCGAAAAGCGATAAACGATATGTGCAAAATCGACTACGACCGCTCGAATCCCCGGGAGGTTGTGTTTATTCAGGGCGAGTATCTTTTAACGTTTCATCCGGGTTCTAATTTTGAGATAGAGCAATATCTTGAACGGAACGGACTTGAAGTTGCGCTTCCCCGGATGCACGATATTTACCGTCAGCTTTTTGTGATGCATACCGTATCTGAGATGGAGGCGTTTCATGTGCGGCATTCTCTGTTCGAAACGCTGTACGCGAATATCGGAGATCGGTATACGGATTTCGCCATAGATATAATCGACCGGTTCGCTCGGAAGCATCCGCTGTTTGAGCCTGCTCTGCATCTGCCCGAAGCCGCGAAGCTGAGCGATCCGATTATTCACCATTCGGTTATGTCCGGGGAGTCCTTTTTGATAACCGCAGACATTCTGCATCACGCCGCGAAAGGAGTGCGTTCTTTTATTATCCTTCAGCCTTTTGGGTGCCTGCCGAATCACATATGCGGACGCGGAGTAGTCAAAAAGATAAAGGAACTTTACCCGGACATCCAGATTCTGCCGTTGGATTACGATCCGGACGTCAGTTTTGCAAACATCGAAAACCGTCTGCAAATGCTGATCATGAACGCCCGGAATTTCAAAAATGTGCAGAAAGTATCCTAAAAAATACTTGCGTACCAAACAAGGATCTTAAAAAGAAAATAAGGAAGGATATGGCGCGCTTAGAAGAAATAGTTTTTATGTTTTTCTTTTTTTCGGTTTCCGGCTGGGCTGGAGAGTCGATTATGGAATCCATCGTCCGCAAGCGGTTTGTTTCCAAAGGAGTTTTCAAAGGACCCTACGTGCCGGTTCATGGCGTCGGGGTTTTTGCGGTATATCTTGTATGTACTCCTTTGAAGGAGCATCCGGTTTTGGTATTTCTTGCCGGGGTTGCGTTATGCACTGGAGTAGAATATCTGGCGGCTCTTTTTTTAGAAAAGGTGTTTCACATTCGAGGCTGGGATTACGATACTTATCCTTTCACCAAATGGTGTAACTACAAAAAGCGCATTGCTTTAACGACATCCTTGTTTTTCGGGCTTTATGTGGTGGTGATAATGTATTTCTATTGGGATGTAGGAATGAGGTTGTTCCGGCTTATCGGTGAAACCCCGGCGCGGATCCTTGATATACTTTTCAGCGGAGCTTTTTTAATCGATGTATTTTTATGCGCCTTAAAGTACCTTGCGGATCATTCTCGAAATATAAAAGAAAATACTTTTTAAAAGTATACTTTTAAAAATAAAACATTCTAGGGGATGTGAGTATGAATATAGAACAAATAGTTTTTCTATTTTTTTGTTTTTCTGTTTTCGGATGGTTATTTGAGCTTTTTCTTGAATGGCTTGCCGGACGGGGTTTTGTAAACCGAGGTTTCTTTTACGGACCTATTGTGCCGATTTACGCTGTCGGCGTATTTCTCGCATACACGGTAAGTTCGCTGTTTAAATATTCGCCGGTTTTAGTGTTTTTTGTTTCCACTGCGGTATGTACGGTTCTGGAATACTGTGCGGGCTGGGCGTTGGAACGGTTTTTTTATGTCCGGGCGTGGGACTATGATCTGCATCCCCTTACATTTTGGTGCAATTATAAAAAACGAATCTCGGTGATGTCGAGTTTAACTTTCGGCGGTTTTACGCTATTGCTGAACTGTTTTTTGGGAGATAGAATTATAGATTTTCTGCATACCTTATCTCCCGGGTCAATACGAATTTTTGACTGCGCCGCGTTGTCGGCGTTTTGCATTGATGCTGTTTTCAGTTTTAGAAAATATATCAGGAATAAACAAGCGGGACTGTTCAGTAAAACTAACGGGCAGGAATGCGAAGACGACGGCCTGGACGCTTTTAACGCCGTAGCAAAGGACATACTTTTTCACGAAAAATTTCAGGAATGTAAACGTTACATCCAGCATGGAAAGATTACGGTCTACGATCACAGTGTTGCGGTTGCCCGGATGTGCGCTCATTTCAGCGTTTTTTGGCGGGTTAAGGATCGGGAGTCTCTGATACGGGGGGCGTTGCTTCACGATTTTTTTCTTTACGACTGGCATGACGAATGGAATCTGGATCATGGCTTCACTCATCCGAAGGCGGCCGCGGAAAACGCCCGGAAATATTTTTCCATTTCCGATAAGGAATACTCGCTTATACAAACCCATATGTGGCCCTTTACGCTTCTACATTTTCCCCGATACAAGGAAGGCTGGATTCTTTGCCTTGCCGATAAAATAGTTGCTTTAAAAGAGACTTTGCATCTCAAACAACAAACAACAAACAACAAACAACAAACAACAAACAACAAACAACAAACAAATTATATAATTTTTCTATCTTTTTGTCAAGAGCCTCAACCGGAATATCTCTTCCCGTTCCTCAAGCCTTATCCTCTGATAACTCATTCGCACCCCCGTCTTCTCTTTCTTTCTTTAGCTTATCAGGTTGCGCTGGAAATTGCACGGCGCCATATCTTTATAATTAAGATACCATTTATCGAAGAGTAAGAAGTAATATGTTTTCTTTTGAACATATAATTTTTGCTTTTTTTTGTCTCAGTTTTTTAGGATGGATTGCCGAAACAATAAACGAATCCATTACCAGAAAGAAATTTGTCAACAAAGGATTTTTCAAAAGTCCTTTTGTACCATGTCAAGGTTTGGGAGGATTAGGAGCTTATTTTCTTGGTTCTCTGTTTCGAGAGGATCCTGAGTTAGTATTTCTGTCAGGCTTTATTGCGGCTACCGCAACGGAATACCTTACTGCGATTTTACTCGAAAAATGTTTCAGCGTTAAATGCTGGGACTATCGTACGTATCCGCATATCCGATGGTGTCACTTTCAAGGGCGTATTGCCCTTACTACATCGCTGTTTTTCGGATTCGCGACAATGTTTGTTGTGTATATATTTTGGGATATTTGTATGTACCTAGCAAACCGTATCGGACGGTATCTTTGGGTTTTAGACGCCCTTATGATTACCGTATTTTTTGCCGATATATTTTGTACCTGTAAAAAATATCTTAACTATAAAAGGAAAGGCGTCAAAGTAAAAGGCAGTTATGCTGTCTTTTCAGACGCTCAGGATTTTGAATGAACGATATACTAAACGAATATGCGCAGGATATACTGGAACACGAGCTTTTTCAGAAAGGGAAAGAAGTGTTTTCTCACGGCGCGATAAGCCTTTACACCCACAGCATCGATGTTGCGAAACGCGCCTTCTCGATGATCGGAAAAAATTCCAGCCTCGATAAGCGGTGCGTCGTCAGAGCCGCGCTTCTGCACGATTTCTTTCTTTACGAGTGGCACATCCCGGGAATGCGCTATATTCTGCACGGCTGGGCGCATCCCGCCATCGCCGCCAAGAACGCGCGGGAAGTGTTCGGCGCGACCGAAAAAGAGTGTTCCTGTATACGGACTCATATGTGGCCCTGGACGCTGTTTCACCCGCCCCGGTGCCGGGAAGGGTGGGTCATCTCGGTGGCTGATAAGATCGTCGCTTTCAAGGAAACCTTCTTATGCAGAGGCGCCCGCCGGCCCCTGCAAGACCCGGCAATCAGCGGACAGTAAAATTCGGCTTGCTTTTTTCCGGGTTGAAGGGTATATTTTAAAAACCATGTCCTGCGAGAGCGGTCTTGCCGGAGACGTGGATATACTTAACCTTGCGAATCAAGATC
>JAIRPY010000093.1 GCA_031256905.1 Spirochaetaceae bacterium | reverse complement strand
CTCTGGAGACCCGGGTCGGAGAAGTCGAGGGCATGATGAACTTCTGCATTCCCTATTTGACTATCGAGCCTATTATTGGGAAACTGTCCGCGCAGTTTTGGTATTCCTCGGTACGCCGGGGAACTACGCCGGAAAATCTAAATATACTCAAGGAAAAGCTCTCCAATGTCGATGTTACTATAGTAGCCGAAATTGGAAAAATTCCGGTAACCGTGGGAGAAGTGCTGTCCCTTGAAGCCGGAGATGTGGTATGTTTATATAATACCCGAATCGAGGATCCCTACTCTCTCAATGTTGGGAATAAACGTAAATTTCTCTGCCGTCCCGGTATTATTGGAAAGAAAATGGCGGTGCAAATCACTAAAAAAATCGCGGATATCGCAAAATCCGATCTCGAAGAAATCGTAGCCGCCGAAGGGGAGGAACATACATGAGCGAAGGCGCGCTTTCGCAAGCCGAAATTGATGCATTGCTGTCAGGAGGAGATGGCGGCGACAGCCCCGCCGCAGACCCAGGAGGGACTGACGAAGACGCCAAGACTTTGCAGTCCTTTCTGGCGTCTTCCGGGGAAGGGCTTTCCGCAAGCCTCTCTCAACAGACATCTCTGACCATTTCTCTCAAGGGACCCCAGGTGTCATTCACCAATCGGGAAGCCTATCTCGAACTGCTTCCCGATACGGTCACCGCAATAAAGGTCGATTATAACGCGGGCTTCCCGGGAGAACATATGTTCATCCTGCCGGAGGAAACCGCGCGCCGCCTCGCCGGGGCGATGAATAAAGAAGAGGATATTAAAATGGATGAGATTGCCATCGCATCCATTGGCGAGATGATATCCACTTTAGTAGGCGGGCAAATTACCGCGCTTACCAATAAAACCGGCAATAAATCCATTGCGTCCATTCCTGCCGAAGCATCCAACGTGCCGAAAGCGGTGGTCGCGCTTCCGGGAACGAACTTCGCCTGCGCCGAGTATCAGCTCGATCTCGGAGACGGGGCGGCGCAACAGTTCTGGGAAATATTCGGCGGGGCTGTAGCGGAAAGTATCGCCAGCGCGCTTACAGAAAAACCCAAGCCCGCAGTACCGCCGAAAAACGGCGGAATGCCCGGTATGGGCGGGATGCCCACAGGAGGTACAGGAGGTAACACAATGGGATCGCCGACAAATGTGCAGTCCGTTCAATTCCCCAATCTTATGCCCCACGCAACGCCGCAGGAGCAGGGAAATATCGGTCTAATCATGGACGTTTTTATGGAAATGACCGTGGAATTAGGACGCACCAAAAAACTCATCAAAGAAATCCTCGGCATGGGGGAAGGAACAATCATCGAACTGGATAAACTTGCAGGAGAACCGGTAGATATTTTGGTTAATCATAAACTCATCGCAAAAGGCGAAGTAGTGGTTATCGACGAAAATTTCGGCGTCCGGGTCACAGAAATTGTCCCCCGGGCGGAAAGAATGAATGAGGTATAAATTACCTCTGGTCATCCTGACAGGTATCGGGGTTTCGCTCTTTTCACCAAGCCCCTCCCTGCAAGGACAGGAAGAACCTTCACCCAACCCGGCCCATCAAACCGCGGCCGAGGAAAAAAACGACCCGTTGGCCGACGAGAAAAACCTTTCCCTCCGCTCCCGGGAAGAAGCTCTTCTCATAGGCGAAGCCCCGGACGCCCAAGCCCGAAGCCCCGGCTCCTTCAGGCTGATCCTTCAAATGATCATCGTCTTGGTATTATGCGCCGGGGCAATCTACGGGGTAATTCTTTTTTTTAAAAAAATAGCCAAACCGCCGGAAACCCAAGACCCGTACCTCAAAGTGCTGGGGTCCGCCCATTTGGGGGCAAACCGGTTCGTCCATGTCGTTTCCGTGGGGTCCCAGGCGTGGGTTGTAGGGGCCAGCGAAGGCGGAGTATCCCTCATAGCGGAAATTACGGACCCGGAAACCGTCGACGCCATGCTCCTGGAGGCTTCCCGGAAAAACGCTGAAACCGAAATCGGGAAGCTGTCGGATTTTGCCCGGCTCCTGCGGCGGTTCACCGGTAAAGAAGCCCCGCCGATTCAGCCGGACCTCAGCGTGGAAAAGATCCGCAAACGCCGGGAACACCTGAGGGGCCTCTAAAATGCGCGCCTTGTTTCTCGCCGGCCTTTGGTTGGTTGTTTCTGTTTTGCCCATGTCCGCCCAAACTTCGCCGTTTCCGGATCTGTCAACTCCCGGGACCATGAGCATCCCCAGGCCTCCTAATCCGCAGACCCTTCCCTTCGTGGATTTAACGGTCCGAAACCCCCAGACCGGGCAGGAAGTCGCCTTTTCGGTCCAGCTTTTGCTTTTGCTTACGGTTCTTTCTCTGGCTCCGAGTATTTTCATCCTTATGACGAGTTTTTTAAGAATATCTATTGTTTTGGACTTTGTGAAACGGGCTTTATCCCTTCAGCAGGTGCCGCCGAATCAGGTTTTGATGGGCATTTCCCTTTTTTTGACGATTTTTATTATGTGGTCCACGTTTCAGAAGATTTACGAGGATTCTTTTCGACCCCTGGCGGATGGGAAAATTACGGTCCAAGAGGCGTACCGAAATGCGGAGGCCCCTCTGCGGCTCTTTATGTACAGCCAAATGCAGGGAAATCCGGACAATATCCGCCTGTTTATGGCGATGCGGGGTCTTCCCCGCCCGGAAACCCTAGCCGACGTGCCGACTTACGTGCTGATTCCGGCGTTTATCCTCAGCGAACTGACTATCGCCTTTAAGATTGGAATTTTGCTGTTTATACCGTTCATTGTGATAGACATGGTTGTCGCCAGCGCGCTTATGTCCATGGGTATGATTATGCTCCCGCCGGTTATGATTTCCATGCCTTTTAAACTGATTCTCTTCATTTTAGTAGACGGCTGGGGACTTTTGACGAATCAGTTGATTCGCTCTTTTAATATTTTTTAAATTTTTTTAAAGAATTTAGAAAAATTTAAAAATTTTTTAAAAAAGGAAGATTGAAAAGAAAATGAGTATCGGCGAGATAACGAGGCTTTTGCGGGAAGGAATTTTTGAAGTTCTGCTGATTGCGGGACCTATGCTTTTGGCGGCTTTGAGTGTGGGGTTGATTGTGGCTATTTTGCAGGCGACGACGTCGATTCAGGAGCAGACTTTGACGTTTGTGCCGAAAATTATAGCTATTTTGGCGGTTCTTGCTCTGCTGGGGGGCTGGATGTTCAGTACTCTGGGAGATTATACGGTCCGGCTTTTTGAGATGATTCCCGAAATGGCCCGGTGACGCCGATGATAGACGAAATTCTGCGGTACGGTCCGGCTTTTCTGCTGATTGCGGTCCGGGCTTTGGCGATAATCGAAACCGCGCCGTTACTTTCCTCCGACGCGATTCCCCAAATGGTGAAACTCGCGCTGGCGGGTTTTGCCGCGTACGCGGCCTTTCCGTCGTCCCTTGCCCGGACTTGGGATTTATCTCCTTACGGTCTCAGCTTCATCTTTTTGGTTCTCGCTGAAGGCATTATCGGCGTGATTATCGGCTTTTTCCTTACCCTTATTTTTTCCGCTTTTACCACGGCGGGGCAGTTTTTTTCTCTGCAAATGGGCTTTGGGGCTTCGGAAACCTTTGATCCCCTTTCTCAGATAGAAAATCCGCTTTTAGGGCAGTATCTTAATCTGGTGGCTATGCTGGTTTTTCTTTCTATCGGGGGATTTCAGGAGTTGTTTCTTGGGGGATTTTGGCGGTCCGTGCAATCTCTCAACATCGTCGATCTGGTCGAGGGGCGGGACGCGGTAATGACCCTGCTTTTAAAGGGCCTGTCCGGGCTGTTTCTCGATGCCATGACCCTTTCGATGCCGATTTTGGGGACCCTTTTCCTCACTTCCCTGGCGACCGGGCTGATTTCCAAAGCGGCCCCGCAGATCAACATCCTTTCCGAAGGCTTTCCGGTCAGTATTACCGTGGCGTTTATCCTGATTTTCGCTACTTTGCCGTTTATGGTAGACCTTTTCAGCCGGGTCGTGGGCGTAGGTTTCGAGACTATCGAAGGTATGTACATTCAGCTTGGCCGGTCCCTAGGGGAAACCGAATGATACCGCAAAAAATCCGGTTTTTTAAAGAAAATCCGCCGGAGGAATTTTCTTCTAAAAAACCTTCGGCGGCAAGGTGGACAAAATTTTTTAAAAAAAATTCTAAAAGAAATTCAGCCTTTAAAAAGAAAGAAATAAAAAATATTGACCTGCAGTGGTTTGCGGCGGAAGACGAAGGACGTACCGAAGAGCCGTCGGAACATAAAATCCGGAAAGCCCGGGAAGAAGAGGGGCGGGTCGCCAAGAGCCAGGAATTGATTGGGGCTTTAGGGCTTCTTTTGCCGGCGGTGATGATTCTCATTCTGGCGCCCCGGATGTTACGGATTTGTATGGAAATGATCCAGTTTTTTCTGTACCGGGCGGTGGAGCTTGATCCTACCCGGGATGGGACCATAGCGGTAGCCGGGTTGAAGTATTATCTCCGGCTGGCTTTACCGATTGTGCTTATGTCGGTGGGGTCCGCGCTTTTTTCCAATTTGGTGCAAGTTGGGCTTCTCTTTACCACGAAGCCTTTGACTCCGAATTTTTCCAAGATTGTTCCCCGGTTCGGCCGGTATTTTCAGCGGATTTTTTCTGCGGAAGGGCTATTTAACTTTTTTAAATCTCTTGTTAAAATGGTAATTATTGGGGCCGTCGCTTTTTTTCTTATTCGTTCCCAATTTGAAAGGTTGGCGAATTTGCAAACCGCCAGTCTCTGGACCGGGCTGACTACCGTTGCAAATATTGCGATTCGGATGATTATCATTTCCGCTTTGCTGTTGCTGTTGCTGTCGATTCCCGATTATATGTTCCAGCGATGGCAGTATCGGGAGTCTTTGAAGATGTCTGTCGAAGAAGTGAAACGGGAACGGAAAGAACTTGATGGGGACCCGCTGATTAAGTCGCGGCTTCGCCGGCGGATGCAGGAAATTATGACCCGGGATATGCTGAGACGAGTCCCCGAAGCGGATGTGGTCATTACGAATCCGACGCATTTGGCTATAGCTCTTGAATATCATCGGGAAAATATGGCGGCCCCCCAAGTTACGGCAAAAGGAGAAGACCAAACCGCCGCAATGATCCGCCGAATCGCCGAGCAAAATGGCGTGCCGATCATGGAAAATAAACCCCTTGCCCGGGCTTTATATCAGGAAACCCGGGTCGGGGATACAGTGCCTGCCGCGTACTGGGAAGTGGTCGCCCGGATATTGAGCAAGGTAATGGACATCAACGAAAAACGCCGAAAAGCCCGGCAAGATAAGGAGTAATAATGGCGGACGCGGTACGCGCAAACAATACAAAGTCTCTCATCGGGGATCCCCGGGATGTTTTTATAGCCCTCGGGGTGATCCTGACGGTGGTGCTGATCGTGGTCCCCCTTCCCACAATACTGCTGGATACCTTCATGGCCTTGAATTTGGTCTTCTCCCTCCTGATCCTGCTGATTGTGCTGTACACCCAAAAAGCCACGGATTTCAGCCTCTTCCCGACAGTTCTTTTGGTAGCCACGGTCTTCGGATTAGCCCTGAACATCTGCTCGACCCGGCTCATTCTGAGTAGAGGCGCGGCCTTCGACGGCCGGATGGTCCGGGCCTTTTCAACCTTCGTTGTCGGGTCCGGGGGAACGGAAGGCATCGTCGTCGGGTTTATTATCTTCATTGTGATTATTGCGGTCCAGGTGGTGGTCATCACGAAAGGCGCGACTCGGGTGTCCGAAGTTGCCGCGAGATTCGCCCTGGACGCTCTGCCGGGCAAGCAGATGGCTATCGAAGCGGAACTCAACTCCCAAGCAATTACCGAAGAAGAAGCCCGGCGGCGGAAACAGGAACTTCAGCAAGAAGTCGATTTCTACGGCGCCATGGACGGGGCAAGCAAATTCATCTCCGGAAACGTAAAAATCGGCATTTTCATGACCGTCGTCAACTCCCTCGGCGGAATTATCATCGGGACCCTCCTCCACGGCGAACCTCTGCTCCAAGCGGTAAGTACCTACGTTTCCTTTACCGTCGGCGACGGCTTGCTCTCCCAGTTTCCGGCTCTGCTGGTATCCACCGCGATGGGCATCGCGGTTACCCGATCCGCTTCCCCTGGGTCCATAAGCGAATCCGTGGCAACCCAATTCACCAAAGACGCCCGGATCTACTGGATTTGCGCGATAGTCCTGTTCCTGTTCGCCTTGTTGCCCGGATTTCCCTGGTACGTGCTGATTCCGATGGGGCTTTTCATCGGATTTTACGCCTACTCCATCAGCCTAAAACAGCAGAAAAAGGCCCAATTCGACGCAATGATGGCGAAAACCGCGGAAAAAAAGCCCAAAGACGATAACGGCGAAATGTCCCCGGTAGTTCCCCTGGATACCCTGTCTCTTGAATTGGGTTACGGGCTTATCCCGTTAGTCGATAAGGACAAAGGCGCGGAACTCCTTGACCGGGTCCAGGGAATCCGCCGGCAATCCGCGCTGGAGCTGGGGCTGGTAATACCGAAAATCCGTATTATCGATAATATGCTCCTCGAACCGGCGGAATATTGTTTTAAAATCCGGGGCGTCGAGTCCGGCCGGGGGACTATCCGGCTGGGGCATTACCTCTGCATCAACCCCGGAACGGTCCGGGAAGAACTGCCCGGGGAAAAAACGAAGGACCCGACTTTTGGGCTTCCCGCAATTTGGATCAGCGAAGAGAAACGGGATGTGGCTGAACGGGCAGGCTATACGGTCGTGGACCCCCCGAGCATAATCGCCACCCATCTTACGGAAATTATCAAAATCCATGCGTCCGAAATTCTCGGCCGGCAGGAAACCCAGGCGATTCTCGATACTCTGCGGAAAGAATATCCCGCGCTGGTCGATGAAGCTCAAAGCCAAAAAGCCCTGAGTCTCGGGGAAATTCAAAAGGTTCTGCAAGGTCTGCTGAAAGAGCAGGTGTCAATCCGCAACATGGTGACGATTCTGGAAGCCCTCGCGGATTTTGCCCCCCTTACCCGGGACGTGCGGTTTCTTACCGAAAAAGCCCGGCAAGCCTTGGGGCGGCAACTTTGTTTCAAGTACGCCGACGAAAATCACGTTCTCCATGTGCTGACGATTGATCCGGCCTTGGAGCAGAAGATCGTCGAGAGCCGGGTCGAAACCGGGTCCGGGGGAGTCATCGCCGCGTTGGATCCGGCGGTCCAGAACGCCTGGATAAAAAGCCTCGTCCGGTCCGTGACAGCGATGCAGGAACACGGCTGGTTTCCGATTATCATCTGTTCCGAATCCGCCCGGTATTTGGTGAAAATTTCGGCGGATCGGGAATTGCCGGAATTAACGGTCCTGTCAGTGCCGGAAATTACCTCCGACGTTACCCTTGAAGCGGTAGGTGTGATCAGGCTGGATCATTAGGAGGATCGATGATGCAACTTTTCGCAGAACAAGCCTTGACCTACACCGAATGCCTCAATAAAATTCACCTGAAATACGGAGACCGGATAACGATAATGTATCACAAAACCATTCGGATAGGCGGATTTTTAGGGTTTTTCGCAAAAGAGGGCGTTGAAATTGGTTTCTATGTCCCGAATACGGTCATAAAACCCGGCTCATTTCAGGGCGGACCTTTTCCACAAGCCCAAAATTCTCCAGGGCAAACCGACCATTCCCGGAAATCTTCCCTCAATTTTGAGGAAGAAAAGAAAAAAATCCTCGCCGCCAACCCGGTAAAACCGGAAAGCCTCGCGCTCAAGCAGGTCGAAGAGGTTTTGAAGGAAGTTAAAGAGCTAAAACAGCAAATTACCGCGTCCGCCTCGACCGGGCAGACCGAAAAACATAGTACCCTCAATAGAATCGAAGAAATTTTAAATATAAACGATTTTTCTCCGCCTTTTACCCAAAATATTCTTGACCGGATTAAGAAAGAATTTTCTCTGGACGGCCTAAATGATTATACGGCAGTTCAAGACAGCGTTTTGGAATGGATCGGCGAAAGTGTGATTATATATAAGGAAGAAAAATTTCAGCGGCTTCCCCGGATTATGGTATTGGTGGGACCTACCGGGGTGGGCAAAACCACGACAATAGCGAAACTCGCGGCGATTTACGGTCTCGGCAACTCCGGGAGACGGCCCATTTCGGTTAGGATGATCACCATAGACGCCTTCCGCAT
>JAIRPY010000086.1 GCA_031256905.1 Spirochaetaceae bacterium | reverse complement strand
AAGCGGGTCAACCGTAACGGTCAGCCGGTAGGGTATCAAACAGGACCCGTAGTTTTCGGAGAACCCGGAACGAATGGACAGCACTCGTTTTACCAGCTTCTCCACCAAGGCACGGACATAGTTCCCCTTCAATTCGTGGGCTTCACCGAAAGCCAGGGGGGAGACGATGTGACCGTAGACGGCTCTGGAAGTCAGACCAAACTCAAGGCGAATCTGGCCGCTCAGATTATCGCCTTCGCCAAAGGCAAAAGCGACGATAACCGGAATAAAGAATTCCCCGGCGGACGCCCGTCAAGTCTCATTTACGGCAAACGGCTTACCCCCAAAGCTCTGGGAGCCTTGCTCGCTCACTTTGAAAACAAGGTCATGTTTCAAGGCTTGGTGTGGAACCTCAACAGTTTCGATCAGGAAGGAGTCCAGTTGGGCAAGGTTCTCGCCAAAAAGGCGTTGTCCGGTAATTCCGGCGACTCCGTCCTCGATGCCTATTGCGCCTTGCTAGGAATTTGAAACAAGCCGCCCCGTTCGGTTTCGGACGAGGGCTGGTCAATTTCCTCTATTCTTTTTTTTAAAAAGGGGGTATAAATACAAGTATAATATGGAATTTCAAGAATTAAATCTACATCCGGACCTCCAGCGGGGCATTGCTGAAGCAGAATACCGTACCTGTATGCCGGTACAGGAGCAGGTCCTCGCTAACGCCTTCGGGGGCCAGGACCTGTACGTCCAATCCCAAACCGGAACCGGCAAAACCGCCGCGTTTCTTATCGTTATTTTCCAACGTCTTCTCACTGAGCCCCTCCTTTCCGGCAAAAAGGCGATTATTATGGTCCCCACAAGGGAACTCGCCGTCCAGGTCGAAGAAGAAGCCATCCGGCTGGGCAAATACCTTCCCTTCAAAGCGGGCAGTTTTTACGGCGGCGTAGGCTACGGTCAGCAAACCCAAAGCCTCAAGGATAACGCCCAAATCCTCGTCGGCACCCCGGGACGAGTCCTGGACCTCAACCAATCCGGCCACATGAATCTCATGGACGCGGCCTTCCTCGTCCTCGACGAAGCGGACCGAATGTTCGATATGGGCTTTTACCCGGATCTGCGGAAACTCCTCAAAGTCGTTCCCCCGGCGGACCGCCGGCAAACCATGCTTTTCAGCGCGACTCTCAACGCGTGGGTTAAAAATCTCGCTTGGGAATACACCAGCTCTCCTTTGGAAATCGAAATCGCCCCGGAAACCGTCACGGTGGACGAAGTGGAACAACTGGTTTGCCATGTTTCCGGGGAAGATAAAATGAAGGTTTTGCTGGGTCTCCTCGCCCGGGAACAGCCGGAAAGCGCGATCATCTTCTGTAACACCAAACGGTATACCGAAATTATCGCTAAACGTTTGAAAATAAACGGCTACGAGTGTGAATTCATCATCGGGGATCTCCCGCAATCCAAACGGCTCAGTATCATTGAGGACCTCAAAGCCGGAACAGTTCGGTATCTTGTGGCTACCGATGTAGCCGCCCGAGGGCTGGACATCGAGGGTCTCGCGTTGGTGATAAATTACGACCTTCCCGGGGACCCGGAAAGTTACATCCATCGGATCGGCCGAACCGCCCGGGCCGGCAAAACCGGCAAAGCCATCACCCTCGTAAGCGAACAGGACGTCTACGAACTGCCGAACATCGAAAAATACATCGGCAAAAAAATCCCGGCGGAAATCGCCGGGGAAGCTCTCTTCCGGCAAGATAAAAGCGAAGGAATACGGATTCAGACGGATTACCGGGAAGATCCGGAATCCCGCCGGGAAAGCCGGGCTTCTCCGCAGAAGGACCGGGAATCCCGGCGCCGGAAGGATCCGCCGAACCGCCAGAGCCGAAATGCCGGCAAAACCGAAAACCGCCCGGCCGGCAAAACCGGACAATCCAAACGAAAACCGCCGGAAGTCGGGGATACGGATCTTTCTCACCTCAGCTTTGACGAACGGATGGCTTACTACAAGCAAAAATACGGCGGCAAATCCCAAAAAGCCGAAGGAAATCGGCGCCGAAAGGACCGGAAATCCGGCAAACCCGGGACGCCGAAAGAACCCGGGACGCCGAAACCGCCTTCGGCCGAGCCGGTAAAAGCGGAAATTCCAACTCCCCAAGAAAGTCCTAAAGAATCCGGGGGAATCGCAAAAGAACCCGAAAAAAAAGGTCTGATCGCCCGAATTTTCGATCTGTTTAAGTAGTTTTAATTTTTAAGGAAGAAAGATGATAAGCGTTACTGACCTCAGCCTCGCTTACGGCGAGCGGACCCTTTTTAAGGATGTGCATTTAAAATTTACTGCCGGCAACTGCTATGGGATTATCGGCGCGAACGGCGCGGGAAAATCGACCTTCCTCAAAATCCTTGCCGGGGAACAGGAGTATGATAAGGGGGACCTGGCGGTTACCCCGGGGGAACGAATCGCGGTATTGAAACAGGACCATTTCGCTTTTGAAGAATGTAACGTTCTCGATACGGTAATTATGGGGCATCCGAAGCTCTATGCGGTTCAGCAGGAACGGTCCGGGCTTTACGCCAAAGCCGATATGACCGAAGCCGAAGGCCTGCGGGCTGGAGAATTGGAAGGGGAATTCGCCGACCTCGGAGGCTGGGAAGCAGAAGCCCAAGCCGGGCAGATGCTTTCCGGGCTGGGTCTTGCCGAGGAGGATCAGGCCAAGCTGATGGGGGACCTCGAGGAATCCAAAAAGGTTCGGGTCCTGCTGGCGCAAGCTCTTTTCGGTAATCCGGACATTCTCCTCCTCGATGAGCCGACGAACGGCCTTGATTTGGAATCTATCGCCTGGCTTGAGGATTTTCTCCTCGATTTTCCCAATACCGTCATTGTCGTTTCCCATGATCGGCATTTTCTCAATGCGGTTTGCACCCACATTTGCGATATTGATTTCGGGAAAATCACGGCTTATTCGGGAAATTACGATTTTTGGTACCAGATGAGCCAGATGCTCCAGCGGCAAGCCCGGGACCAGCTTAAAAAACGAGAGGAAAAGGCGAAGGAACTCAAAGAATTTATCCAAAGATTCGCTTCCAACGCTTCAAAAAGCCGGCAAGCCACGAGCCGGAAAAAGGTTTTGGAAAAACTCGATCTGGATTCCCTCACGGTTACGACCAGAAAGTTTCCGTACGTGGGATTTAAGCCGGATCGGGAAATCGGAACGAACATTTTGCGGATAGAAAATCTCGGATTTGCCGAAATTCTGCAAAATTTCAGCCTGACCGTCCACAAAGGAGATAAAATCGCCTTCGTCGGCGCGGAACATCAGGCGAAATCCGTGTTGTTCGACATCCTCGCCGGGGAAAAAGAGCCGGATTCCGGAGAATTCGCTTGGGGGCAAACTATAACTTTCTCCTATTTTCCCAAGGAAAACGCGGGCTATTTCAATTCCGGGCTGTCCATTACGGATTGGCTTAAACAATATTCCCCGGATCAGGATGAAACCTATGTGCGGAGTTTTCTCGGCCGGATGCTTTTTTCCGGCGACGAAGCCTTAAAACCCGTAAATGTGCTTTCCGGAGGCGAAAAAGTTCGATGTATGCTGGCCCGGATGATGCTTTCCGGGGCGAATGTCCTAATTCTCGATGAGCCGACGAATCACCTCGACCTGGAGGCGATTACCGCCTTAAACGACGGGCTTACCGCCTTCAAAGGGGTGACCCTGTTCAATTCCCAAGACCACCAGTTCGTGAATTCCATCGCAAACCGGATCGTCGAGATTCTGCCTTCCGGGGTCCTCGACCGGACCATGCTTTTCGACGATTATCTCGCCGACGAATCCGTGAAAACCCTCCGGGCGGAAGCCTATCAGGACGCCGCCCGCAGAATATAAGCCCCTCCGCCCCCGGGTTTTTAAAAAAAGGCCTGGGGACGGAGGCTTGCCAGCCCCGGACAGATGGACTATACTGAAAAAAATCAGAGAAAAATTTGGAGGTTGTATGGTGAAAAAAATCGGCGTTGCGGGATGGCTTGTTTGTTTCGGTTTCGGCTTGTTCGGGCAGGAGGTCATTACCGATTTTGCCTCTGCTCAGGGTTTGCCTATTGTTCAGCAGGGCGACTTTCTTTTGCAGGGACCGGTTTTGGTTAAGTACATCGGCAAAGCCGCTACGGTTTCAATCCCGGGGGACCTCGGGCTTACCGAGATTGGTCCTAACGCTTTCGGCAATACTTCGGTCGTTTCGGTCGCCCTTCCCCAAGGGATCGCAAAAATAGGCGGCTACGCCTTCACCAATTGTAAGGACCTGGCGGCGGTCGAAATTCCGGACAGCGTCGTCAGCATCGGGGAGAACGCGTTTTCCAAATGCCCCAAATTGGGACGGATAACTATTCCCTTAGGAGTCGCGTCGATCGGGGACAGCGTATTCGCCGAATGCGCCGGGTTAACCGAAATTACCGTAAACAGCTCAAATCGGGCTTACTCCGGGCTAAACGGCGTGCTGTTCAGCTATGATCAGACGATTTTGCTTGCTTATCCGGCGGGAAAAACCGATGCGGAGTACACGGTTCCCCAAAAAGTTACCGAGATTAGGCAGAACGCATTTGCCAACACGAAGGCTTTGAAGCGGATTACCTTTCCGGAGGGCTTAACCGCGATTGGGGATCGGGCGTTTTACAACTGCGCAAGTTTAACGGACCTTCGGTTTCCGGTGAACCTTGCGCTTATTGGGGATCGGGCGTTTACCCGCTGTTCCGCCCTGACGAGTCTCACGATTCCGGCCGGGATGAAGCGCATCGGCGCGTTTGCCTTTGACGGATGCGTCAATCTCGCCTCGATTCAGCTTCTCCGCACCACCGAGTACGACGCAACCGCTTTCCGCAACGTCCCCGGCGTCTTCCCCTATGTAGAATAACGCCCCTTACCTGCGGAGGGCTACCAAACTTTGAAATCCGGATGCAACAAGCGATGCGCCCCTTCGATGAAAAAGTAGTCCCCGTAGATCAGGGGAATATGGCGTTCCTCGCTTTTGCAGTGGTATGCGCAGGACCCTTCCTGCACGATGGAATCCCGGGCTGGGTCCCAGTCGCAACAAGTTTCGTCGATGGCCTTGAGAATCCCCAGAGCCGCATCGGTATAAAACTGACGCTCCGAAGCATCGACCAGGTCCGCAAGCTGAAGCAATCCGCTGGCGGCAATCGTTCCGGCTGAACTGTCTTTTGTCTCCGGCTCTCGGGGTCCCCGAAAATCAATGGGCGGAATGAAGCCGTACGACGCAACCGAAGCGATAAAGTAATGGGCTATCCGCTTGGATGCGGATAGGTATGAATCGGACCTTTCCGGGTTGACAGCCTTCGTATGGGCCGCGCTGATGGCAAACCCGTACAGTCCCCAAGCCTGTCCTCGGGTCCAGGACGAACCGGAGGCGTAACCCTGACCGGCCGGGGTCTCCAGCAATTCCGGCTGGTCAGGGTCCAGGACGCCGATGTGATTGCAAGAGCCGTCATCCCGAACAAGGTATTTCAGCGCGGTATCGGCGTGATTTATCGCTATACGGCAGAATCGGGGGTCTCCGGTCTGCTCGCTCGCCCAATAGAGCAAAGCGAGGTTCATCATGCAATCGATGATCATCCATCCGGTTTTATCGCCGTTCCAAGCCCGAATAAACTGCCCCCCGGGATTAAACCGCCCGGCAAGAATCGTCGCCGCATGGAGCGCGCGCTCCAAAGACCGCTCCTGTTTGGTGAGCCGGTAATCCAATACCGCCGTGTGAAGCCACATAAAGCCCACGTCATGGTGAAGTCCGGTAAACCCGGCAAGGCACTCATCGAGACGGTCTTCTACGCCTCGAGCGGCGGTTAGATACTTTTCCTCTTTGCTGTCCTGGTAGAGGAGCCAGAGAATCCCCGCCCAAAAGCCATTGGTCCACCAATAGGGGTCCTTTGCCATAACATCTTCGTACTTGCCGTTTCTGGCAATATAGGGTATTTTCGATCCGATGCGGTCGCATTCGGCGGAAATTTTAACCTCGATTTTATTCCAAATCTTCCGCGCCCATTGACGCGCCTCGTTATCCTGCATTGTGAAACCTCCTCTTGGCATTATAGCGATCTTATCTCGGTATTGTAAGATGGCAGGATGGCAAATTTTGACCTATTGACACATTAAAACAGATTTATTATACTTAAAATATGCAGATAAACACGGTAATACCGGGCGATTGCCTTGAAGAATTAAAAAAGTTTCCGGATAATTCCATCGACTTAATTTTTGCGGATCCGCCGTATAATATGCAGTTAAAAAACGCGCTTTACCGTCCGAATAACACCAAAGTTGACGGCGTTGACGATGCCTGGGATAAATTTTCTTCGTTTTCAGAATATGACGGATTTTGCGCCGCGTGGCTTTCGGAGGGCCGACGTATATTAAAAGATACCGGTTCGATATGGGTTATCGGCAGTTATCATAATATTTTCCGGGTGGGAAATATATTGTTGAATCTTGGTTTTTGGATTTTGAATGATGTAACCTGGTATAAAACAAATCCTATGCCGAATTTTCTCGGCACTCGTTTTACCAACGCGACAGAAACTCTGCTTTGGTGTTCTAAGGGAGAAGAATATAAAAAATATACGTTTAATTACAACCTAATGAAAAAATACAACGGCGGCAAACAAATGACGTCGGTTTGGCAGATTGGTTTATGTATCGGCGGAGAAAGATTAAAAGACGAGGATGGCAAAAAAGCGCATTCAACTCAGAAGCCGGAAGAATTGTTAAAAAGAGTAATTCTTTCAACCACAAAACAAGACGATATTGTGTTGGACCCTTTTTTCGGCACGGGAACAACCGGCGCGGTCGCCAAAAAGTTAAAACGTCGCTTTATCGGCATTGAGAAAGAGAGCGAATATATATCCCTCGCGGAAAATAGAATTTCGTCTATTACCGGTTTTTTCCCGGAAGCGGATTGGGTTGAAGAAGAAAAAGAGAAACAGGATAAAGTAGCCTTTGAAACATTGTTAAAAGAAAATTTAATAAAAGCAGGCGAGCCGCTTTATACCCGAAAAACATACGGCGCAACCGCTTTTGTTTTATCCGATGGAAAATTGGAATACAAAAACCAAATTGGCTCAATTCACCGGATAGGCGCATTAATACAGCAAACACCTTCGTGTAACGGCTGGAAGTTTTGGTATATAATGCGTGACGACAAATCTGTTTTGCTTGACGATGTGCGAAATGAGTTTTTACAGAGGAAAAATGGAATATAGCGTTTTTTGCGGCATCCTTACAAAACAAATTTTTGAAAACTCTAAACGCGATTTAATCGAAAAAATCGCTGAATATCCCGATAGGTACATTGGCTTGTTCAGACCAACAAAACCTAGGGCTAAACTTTTACAAAATTTGTTACAATCTAATGAAATCCGTTTTGGCGATGCTTTGGAACTTGTTTTTAAACAGTATTTTGAAGAGTTGGGTTATAAACTGCTTGAAAATAAAATTCATAGCGGAAACGATGAATTAAACTTAGACCAAATATTCCGTGATTCTGAATTTGTCTATTTTGCCGAGCAAAAGGTTCGAGACGACCACGATTCAACAAAAAAACGCGGTCAAATGGAAAACTTTGAAAAGAAAATCGAAGCATTATTGGATTCATTTTCTGAAAAAGAACTAAAATGTTTTACTTATTTTATTGACCCAAGTCTCGTCAAAAATAAGAATTACTATTTGGAAAAATTGCAAACTATTAGAGTCAATTATAATGTTTCGGCGGAATTATGTTATGGAAAAGAGTTTTGGTCTCTTATTAATCATCCAGAAATTTGGGATGAATTATTGACGCATCTAAGAAAATGGAAAGATGAAATACCAGAAATGCCGTCAATTAATTTTGACGAAAACGCTCAAAATACTTTTGATGAAATCAAAAATCATAAAACTATTATCTTTCGCAAACTTTTTGAAAACGTCGAAGTTGTAGAAAATATTTTTCCGATTCTTTTTCCTCAAAACAAAGTTTTGAGATTATTGATGGATTATTTTAAGCAAAAAAGTAAAGAAAAAACAATTTATAAAAATTTGGCGGAAATGCTTGATAAAATAATTCATCACTAGAACCAATATCACGCCACGATAAATTTGATATGCGCCGGTGTTTTGCACCGGCGCGGGCCTTTGTTAGGCTTTTCCGGCGGAGCCGAGGACGTTGATGTTTTTGTGGGCGTAGAGTTTTTTCAGTTCGTCTCGGGCGGGTCCCAGGTATTTTCGGGGGTCGAATTCGTCGGGTTTTTCCGCGAAGACTTTACGGATCAGGGCGGTCATGGCGAGGCGTCCGTCGGAGTCGATGTTGATCTTACAGACCGCGCTTTTTGCGGCCCGGCGGAGCTGTTCTTCCGGGATGCCCACGGAGTCGGTGAGTTTTCCTCCATATTTTTCGATCATCTGCACATACTCGATAGGGACCGAGGAAGAACCATGCAGAACGATGGGAAAGCCGGGAATCTTTTTTTCGATTTCCTCGAGGATGTCGAAGCGCAACGGCGGAGGGATCAGGATGCCGTTGGCGTCTCGGGTGCATTGTTCGGGTTTGAACTTTGCCCGCCCATGGCTTGTACCGATGGAAATGGCCAGGGAATCCACGCCGGTCCCTTCGAGGAATTTCTGGACTTCTGCCGGCTGAGTGTAGTGGCTGTGTTCGGAGGAAACGTCGTCTTCGACCCCCGCGAGGACCCCGAGTTCGCCTTCTACGCTGACGTAATCCTTCCGGGAATGGGCGAATTCGCAGACCTTTTTGGTCAAAGCGATATTTTCGTCAAAAGAAAGATGAGAGCCGTCGATCATGACCGAGGAAAAACCGGTTTCGATGCAATCCTTGCAGAGGTCGAAGCTGTCTCCGTGGTCGAGATGCAGGACGATGGGAATAGCGCATCCCAGCTCTTGGGCGTATTCCACCGCGCCTTTAGCCATGTTCTTGAGCAGATTCTGGTTTGCGTACTTGCGCGCGCCGGACGAAACTTGGAGAATCACCGGAGATTTGGTCTCTACACAGGCTTGAATAATCGCCTGCATCTGTTCCAGATTGTTGAAATTGTACGCCGGGATCGCATAGCCCCCATGTACCGCTTTTTCAAACAACCCTTTCGTATTGACCAGTCCTAATTCTTTGTAACTCGTCATACACACTCCTTGCCATGTTAGATGCTTTATATACTAAAGGATCCGGAGGTTTTTTTCAAGACCCTTGTTTGGAATCCTATACCGGCAGGGCGCGCCGGAAGAGGGATCAAAAAAAGCGATAGCCTCCGCCTGAAGAGCCAAAATGTCAGACCCGTCGCGCCGGCCCCCGTAGAGGGAATCATTGAGGATGGGAAAGCCCAACCACGCCAAATGACAGCGAATCTGATGCCGAAAGCCCCGAAAAAGCCGGAGCCGGAAAAATCGGCCGAGGGTTTCAGCTTTAAAAAAGCGAATCTCGGTGATGTAACTCCGCCCGGAACCGAGAACCGGACGCACCGCCTGCCGCCCCGGACCGAAAGCGCGGAATCCGCTCTCGATGACCCGGGCCTCCGGCGGAGGCGGATCCGGCGGAAAGCCCGCCAGCCTTTCCGCCGGCGCGCCGGCCGCGGCATATTCTTTGACAAAACGCCCCGTTTCCTGCTGAGCTGTCAAGGCGTCGAAGGCCCTTTGGGTTTTGGCAAACAACGCCAAGCCCTGGGTTTCGTAGTCCAGCCGATGAAGCATCCCTCCTTCCCAGGGCAACGTTCCCCGAACGGACCGAACCTCGGGAAACCGTTCCGCGCACCAGTCCAGAAGGGTTTTTTCCGCTGAAAACGTTTTTTTGAGGGGAACGGAATGCATCTTCGGAGGTTTGCAGACCACCCCGTAACTTGGGGTGTCCGCGAGAATGTACGGCTCAAGCCAAAGTTTAAAGCCTCCCAAAGACTTCCCGTAAGCCTCGGCAACTTTGCGCGATGCCGTCGGCGTGGTCGCTGGAAAACTCTTCTTGTTCGACGATCCAGGGATAAGCCGCCGGGGGGCAGAGTTTCGCCAGGGATAAAAAATCGATTTTGCCTTGTCCGATGTACTCGTTCTTTTTGCCTTCCCGGGCCAGTTCTTTAGCGTGGATTGCGCAGATTCGTTGGGCTTTAAGCCAGGGAGCGAGGTACTCCGCCGGGTCCACTCCGGCTACGGCGATCCAGTAAACATCCGGCTGAAGCTTCACCGACGGCGCGGTTTCCAGCAAAATATTCAGGGCGTACACGCCGTCGAAGCGGGCAAACTCCTGAGCATGGTTGTGATACCCTATTGTAACGCCATAACCTGCGGCTTTTTCCGCGCAGGTTTCCAAAAAGCGGGCGTCTTCAAGGATTTGGCTTTTTGTTTCGCAGGAGCAGTAGGGGCAGACTATCAGTTTATAGCCCAGCTTTTCGGCATCCTCTAACTCTTGGTCCAGCCCGGTCCGCAGGCGTTCTAGGCCGACATGGGTACTCACCGCTTTCAAGTTATACCGGTCCAGAAACGTTTTTAGCTGATCCGGGCTGTGATTGAAATAGCCGGCAAATTCCACGCCCTGATAGCCGGCTTTTTCAACCATTTCCAGAGCTTTGGCGAAATCCGTCTGAACTTCTTCTTTAATAGAATACAGCTGTAAGGATATATCCATCCGAGTCTCCGTTTTTTTAGGGAATTACACTTTTCCGCGCAGAAAGGCGAGGCTCAAGGCGAAACTCTCGAAGGGATCGGACAGAAAGTCGCCATCCTGCTCGATAACCGCGTAGGGGATGCGGGTTTCTTTGCAGGCCCTGATAATATCGTCCCAATCAAGATTGCCTTCGCCGATTTCAGCGAACTGCCGGTTTCGGTCCTGGATGCGGTAATCCTTGAAATGAATGACCTGGATGCGCCCGGCAAGTTTTTGGATGTATTTAACCGGATTCCCGCCCCCGGCTTGGACCCAGAAGGTATCGAGGATAAAATACAAGTCCGGACATTCCTCGATAATGCGGTCCATGGCGGTTTGGCCCTTCCACTTTTGGAATTCAAAATCATGGTTATGGTAGCCGAAGGTCATTCCTTCGTTTTTGAGAATCCCGCAGATTTCGTTTGCTTTTTTGATGAATCGGGTGTAGCCCTCCCAACTATTGGGAAAGACATCCCCCGGTTTCGCCCCCAGCCCGATATGACTGCACCCGATTTTTCGATGTTCCCCGATGAGGGTTTTCAGTTCCGCCTTATCCGCCAAACGGTTCCATGGAACATGGGTGACGCATACCTCCAGATTGAGTTCTTTAACCCATCGGGCCAGCAGATCGATGTCGCAGGGACCAAAACCGGAAATTTGAATAACCTCAAACCCAAGGGTTTTAACCCGCCGCAGGGTCGCTTCAATATCCGCCGGAATCTTCGTATAGTCCCGGGCAGAATATAATTGCGCGCCGATTTTCATACAGCCTCCTGATATTTCCTAAGTATAGCCTACCCTTCAATACATCTCAATAGCGTGCTCCTATACGAAATTCTTTTTTTATGGTACAAAAAGATATGACTATACCGGAAAGAGAAGAAAAAATCCAAGAGCTGATCGGACAAATGACCTTAGAAGAAAAGGTTTCCCAACTCACCTATACGAGTCCGGCAATTCCCCGGCTGGGAATCCCGGAGTATAACTGGTGGAACGAAGGCCTCCACGGGGTTGCCCGGGCCGGAGTGGCCACCGTTTTTCCCCAAGCCATAGGGCTGGCGGCCATCTTCGACGAAAAGGTGGTCCAAAAAGTCGCTACCGCCATCGCTTACGAAGCCCGGGTAAAATACCTCGAAGCCCAAAAAGAAGGCAATTCTGGGCAATACTGGGGCCTTACCTTTTGGACTCCGAACATCAACATCTTCCGGGACCCCCGATGGGGCCGAGGACAGGAAACGTACGGAGAAGACCCGTACCTCACGAGCCGGATCGGGCTTGCCTTTGTCCGGGGCTTACAGGGCGAGGACCCGGAAAACCGGCTTAAAACCGCGGCCTGCGCCAAACATTTCGCGGTTCACTCAGGACCGGAAAGCCAGCGGCACACCTTCGACGCCCAAGTTTCTAAAAAGGACCTTTTTGAAACGTATTTGCCGGCTTTTAAAACCCTCGTCGAAAACGGCGTAGAAGCCGTAATGGGCGCGTATAACCGGACCTTAGGAGAACCCTGTTGCGGAAGCGAATATCTCCTCAAAAAAATCCTTCGGGAAACCTGGCATTTCAAGGGTCACGTAGTTTCCGACTGCTGGGCGATCAAAGATTTCCATGAAAACCACAAAGTGACGGCCGGTCCTGCGGAATCCGCGGCTCTCGCCTTGAACAACGGGTGCGACCTCAACTGCGGCTGTACTTTCCCGTACCTGACCGAATCGTACCGCCTGGGGCTGGTTACCGAAGGGGCGATCAATACCGCGCTGTCCCGGCTTCTGCGGACCCGGTTTAAACTGGGCCTTTTCGACCCTCCGGAAAGGGACCCTTACAAATATTCGGGAATAGTAAACTGCGAAGAACATCGAGCCCTCGCCCGGGAAGCCGCTTTACAGTCTATCGTTCTCCTGAAAAACGAAGGAAAGCTCCTTCCGCTGGATAATAAACCGAAAAAAATTCTCTTGGTTGGTCCCGGGGCGGCGAATATTCACACCCTTTTGGGCAATTATTACGGGATAAGTCCCCGATTAGTCACCATTTTGGAAGGTTTGGCCGAAAAAACCCGGAATAAATATGGAATCACCCTCGATTACCGGCAAGGGTGCCTGCAATACGAAGGGAATCATCCGTCGAATGTGCAATTCGGGTCCGCGAATGAGCCGGATGTGATTATCGCGGTTTTCGGTCTCGACGGGGCCCTGGAAGGCGAAGAAGGGGATGCCATCGCTTCCGATTCCAACGGGGACCGGGAGTACATCGAACTTCCTCCTGGGCAGTTGACCTATTTGCAAAAACTCAAAGCCGCGGGAAAACCGATTATTCTGATTCTTACCGGGGGCAGTCCGATTGCTTTCCCGGAGGACCTGGCGGACGCGGTTCTTTTTGTTTGGTATCCCGGGGAGCAGGGCGGGATCGCGGCGGCGGATATTATTTTCGGGGATTCCTCGCCGTCCGGCAAATTGCCGATTACGTTTCCGGCGTCGACGGCCCAGCTTCCGCCCTTTCAGGATTACGCGATGCGGGGAAGGACTTACCGGTATATGCGGGATCAGCCGTTATATCCTTTTGGGTTTGGCTTAACGTACACGACCTTTCGGTTTGAGTCCCTTAAGCTTACCCGGGACCCTAAGACCGGGGAAGTGGAGTGCATCGTCGATGTGCGGAATATTGGGGACCGCCACGCTTGGGAGGTGATTCAGCTTTATGTTTCCCGGGATGCCCGGACCGAAGAGGAGCCGATTGCATCGTTACGGGCTTTTCTGCGGGATTATATTCCGACCGGCGGGGTCTTGGAAGCCCGGATTGTTTTGCCGGCTTCGGCTTTTGAGACGGTTACGGCGGAAGGGGAATCGGTCCTGATTCCGGGGTCCTACACGGTATACGCCGGGGAAGCCGCGCCCTTACCGGTCGCGGAGGAACGGGGCGCGGCAAAACCGATCAGCGCGAAGGTCCTTATCCCCTAAAATCCATGCCCAGGAATAGTCCAACCTCTCCGGATTGTATTCGGTGCATCCATTTTAAGGTTACTTGGGAGCCGGCCTACCCCCGATCTTGTCTGGCCTTCGGCATCAAGAGCCGGAATCTTCCGTCTCTGGAGGTGTTCCGCGCCGCGGGACGGCCCTGTCCTTTATTTCAGTTTAAAGGACCTCCGCCAGTTTTGGATGCCATCGGAGGGAAAAGGCGGTAAATTGAGGAATTTTACCGCAAGGCTTGACTTATTTTTTTTGTATTATTATTTTCTTATTAGATACAGCCGAGATTGCTGTTGAACCCTTGCATAGGGGGTATAATTTCACAGACCTACCGTCAGCCCAAAACGCCGCCGGTACAATACAGGAGATGAGCAAAATGGCGAAACAGCTGTTGTTCAACGAAGACGCCCGCAGAAGATTACTCGCGGGAGTCGAGCAGATTTCAAGG
>JAIRPY010000060.1 GCA_031256905.1 Spirochaetaceae bacterium | reverse complement strand
ATAATCAAAGACGAAAAGGACTTTGCGAGGGTGTCGGAGTATATCGATGAGAATCCGGTGAAGGCTGGTTTGGCGAAGAAGCCTGAGCAGTGGCGTTTCGGCGGGCTGTTTCACCGGCTAAGGCGCATCCTCGGCCTAATCGACCCCATCCCATCGCGGATGACAATGCCTGCGCCTGAATGACTGGCACTATATTTTGCCGATGATACGGGCTTTATGCCTATATATATGTAGATATTAATATTTCCTATTTGCCATATATGGCTAAAATCAAACCGGCAAGCCCTGTTTTTTTTCGGTGGGGAGGATTTTCTGGCTCTGGGGTCAGAAATATATTGCGGCTTTATCGATTTTGTGTTATTATAATTATATGGAGTTTGGAAATTTTACGGTTGAACGTGGAAAAGCTCTGCCTTTGGGTGCGGTGGCAACCTCGAAGGGGGTGAATTTTTCGGTTTTTTCCCGGCATGCCCGGGCAATAACGTTGGTTATTTTTGAGTCTGCGGCTCAGGACAGCAGGTACGCGAAAATAGAACTGGATGTATATAAAAATAAAACTGGAGATATGTGGCATTGTCATGTTTTAGGTCTGAAGGCTGGGGCGTTATATCTCTATCAGGTTGATGGCGAGTATAACCCGGAAAAAGGATTGCGCTTCAATGTCCATAAAGCTTTGCTCGATCCTTACGCCAAAGCTCTGACTGATCTGAACAGTTGGGACCTTCGCAAGAGTTTGGGGTACAATCCGGACGATCCGGCGACAGACATTTCTTTTTCGTATCAGGATGATCTTTTTACGGTGCCGCGGTGCATTGTTGTGGATGATGCTGACTTTGATTGGCAGGGGGATCATCCGTTGAATTATCCCCTTAGGCTTAGTGTGCTGTATGAAACTCATGTTAAGGGCCTGACCGCGCATCCGAATTCCCAGGTTGCGCATCCCGGAACTTACCGAGGGGTGATCGAGAAGATTCCCTTTTTTAAGGACCTGGGGATTACCAGCCTTGAGTTTTTGCCTATCCATGAATTCAACGAAGGCGAATCCAGCCGAATAAACCCCCGAACCGGCGAAACTCTCAGGAATTACTGGGGGTATTCGACAGTATCTTTTTTTGCGCCGAAAGGTTCGTATTCTTCTGATCGAAGTTTGGGAGGGCAGGTTCGGGAATTTAAAGAAATGGTTCGGGAACTGCACAAAGCCGGCCTGGAGGTCATTCTCGACATTGTGTTAAATCATACCGCCGAAGGCAGTGAACGGGGTCCCACGTTTTGTTTCCGAGGTTTCGATAACACGATTTATTACACTCTGGATGCGAACAAACGATTTTACAAAAACTATTCCGGGTGCGGTAATACGGTAAACTGCAACAACCCGGTGGTTCGGAGTTTTATCTTGGACTGTCTGCATTATTGGGTGATGGAAATGCATGTGGATGGCTTTCGTTTTGATCTGGGTTCTATTTTGGGGCGGGATCAGGATGGGCGGCTCATTGAAAATCCTCCGATTTTGGAACGGATTGCGGAAGACCCGATTCTGCGGCACACAAAGGTTATAGCCGAAGCCTGGGATGCCGGAGGCGCGTATCAGGTCGGATGGTTTCCCGGACGCTGGGCTGAATGGAACGACCGGTATCGGGATGATGTGCGCCGTTTCTGGCGGGGCGATGCCAAGCAAACCCGGCATCTGGCGACTCGGCTGGCGGGCAGTTCCGACCTCTACCTTCGGGACGGGCGGAAACCCTTTCATTCCATTAACTTTATCACCAGCCATGACGGGTTTACCCTGAAGGATTTGGTCTCTTTCAACGTCAAACATAACGAAGAAAATGGCGAAGAAAACCGGGACGGAAACGATAACAACTACAGCTACAACAACGGCTTTGAGGGACCCTCGACTAATCCGGTGCTGGAACACATTCGGGAGCAGATGCTCAAAAATTTCCTCGCTACTTTGATGGTTTCTTTGGGAACGCCCATGCTCCTGGGGGGAGATGAAATCGCCCGAACTCAGAAGGGCAACAACAACGCGTATTGTCAGGATAACGAGCTGTCCTGGTACGACTGGTCTTTGCTGGAAAAAAATAAAAGCCTGTTTCGCTTTGCGAAAGAGATTATTGCGTTCCGGCTGAGGCATCCCGGTTTCATGCGCCCGGAATTTTATACCGGCCGAGACGGCACCTTCAACGCCATGCCGGATATTATTTGGTTTGACGAAAAGGGCAATCCCCCGGATTGGGATAAACTGGACACCTGTCTCGCCCTGCGTATCGACGGCAGTAAAGCTGAAATTTTGGCAGACCGGGATGACAATGATTTTTTCATCATGTTCAACGCCGGAGAAAAACAAGTTCCCTTCAAGGTGTGCCGAACCCTGCCAAATAAAAAATGGTTCCGGGCGGTGGATACCGGGTTTCCATCGCCCTATGATATATATCCGGTGGGGCAGGAACAGCCCCTCCCGCATCCGGATATATACCTTGCAAAGTCAAAAAGTTTAGTGGTGTTAATATCCAAACAGCTCTAGCGCCGGGGGCTACTTTTTTAAGATCCCGGCGAGGGTGGCGATGCGAATCGCATCAGCCCGGTTTACCGCATTGAGCTTGAGATACACGCTTTTAATGACGCTTTTTACGGTGTTGACGGAAAGCGAGGAAATGTTCGCAATCTCTTCCCGGGTAAGGCCTTGGGAAAGGCCGGTTAACACCGCGGTTTCGCGCCGGGAGAGGGGTTCAATCCTAAGGGGTTCTCCCCGCTGAGTTTGATGCGCTTTCGCCGCAAGGTAGAGTTTTTTCGCGTAGGCCGCGGACTTCCGGTTGATCCTTTCCAGCCATTCCCGGGGGATGCCTGAAACGTTATCTTTCAGCGCGGCCTCAGTGAGGGCCCGCATATCTTTGCCGAGTTCGATAAACAGCATGGTAAGACCGTTCGGCGCGGCCAGGGTGTACGCGGTTTCAAGCAGAGCGAAGGCCTTCGGTCTTCCCTCTTTTCCCCGAAGCTGATACCAGCATACCGCTTCCATCGCGGGAATCAGAATTTTCCCGAAAAGAAACGCATGAAGCCCAAACCGATTAGTCTGATTTTCCAAAGCCGCCAATACCGCGGGGTATCGTTTTTCCGATAACAGATATTTCAGTTTCACCAAAGTTTCCATTCCGTGAACCAGAGAATTTAAATCGCTGGCTTCAAACTCGTTGGTAAGCCATTCGGGAAGCAGGCAAAACCGCCCGATCTGCGCGTAATACCAGCCGATAATAATATCATACAGAACCTGTCGGTTTAGGTACTTAGGCATATCGAGTTGGGCGGTAAGCTCTTTGAGAACTGTCTGAATTCGGGAAGGATTCCCCAGGGCAAGATGAATCCGCAGAAGGAAAAATAAGGACCGGGTTTCAACTTCATACTGCTTATTTTTGCGGGCTTTGAAAATCGCGGTTAAGGCGTGCTTTTCCGCGGCGTCCATCTCTTCCCGAAAATAAGCGAACTCCGCCTGGGCCAAATCGTCGTAGCCCTGCATACAGCCGTCCATATAGGACGACACAAAGGGTATCGACCGGGTTATAGTGCGGATAAACTGTTCGATATGCCCTTTTTCCGGAGTGCCGACTCGGCACAGATACGAACTTAGATCCATAGCGATGCTGACCCCGGTTTTCAGTCCGCTGGTGGGAAAATAGGCCGCCGCCTGCTCGAAATAAAGGTGAATATCATACTGTTCGTTGTAGATGCAGGTAATCAGCCGGTGAAATCCGAGGTTGACGTACATCCCGAAGAGCACCCGATGCGCGTACTCCGAAGGAGGCATCTTCTCAAATCGGGCTATTACCGATAAACATCGTTCCAGAGCTTCTTCAAGCCGTCCCAGGGTCATAATAAGCCGTACGTACAAAACGTGCATGACTCCGTTCCGGTCAAAGGCCGACTGAGGCGCGCGCTCCAGGATGTCCAGCAGAAACCGCGCAATATCCCGGGGCATTACCATCGGCATCATATACGCGACGGCAATGACGCTGTCGTAATCTCCGGCTTTTTCGTAACAGCTGGCCGCATCGAATTTGAGATTATGCCGCAGACACCACCGGCCGGTTTTGGCGTATACGTCCTTTTTTTCCGCCTCTGGGAGCATAGTCTGTTTGCCGCTCAGGTACTGTAAAAACAGCGGATGTATTCGGTACGCATTTAAGTAGGTATCGTAGCGGATGAAGGAGCCTATGCGCCGCATCTCTTCAAAGATTTCCCGGGTTTCCGCAAGTTCCGCGAGAAGTTCCAGGGGCCAATGCTCGATCAGGGAAAGTTTGATCAGATACTTTTGCAACCCGGCAGATATGCCTGCGAACAGCTCGGTTTCGATAAGTTTAAAAATATTGAGTTTCATGGATGAACAGGCGTATTCCGGGCTTTCCGCGCCTTTTTTGAGGGACAGCCCGGCCAGGTGGATCGCGAAAGCCCAGCCTTCGGTATCCCGGTACAGGGAATCCCCGGCGGCCGGGGAAAGCCGGATGTTCTGCATCGCGTAATACTCGGTCATTTCTTTTTTGCTGAATCTAAGGTCTTCTTCGGTGAGCCGGACGAGCAGACCCTTTGACAAAAGGGGCATAAGGCTGATGTCCGGTTCGGTTCGGGCGATCAGAATCGATGTGATATTCGTGAAAGCCGGCACGGTCATGGACTGTTCGAGAAAGTGCAGAACCGCTTTGTTCCGGAGGTTGTGGAAATCGTCATAGACGAAAATATACTTTACTTCCGGCACAATATCGGTATAAGGGATAGTCATATACCGTTCAAACTGACGTTTTGTGCCGGGGAATCCGGAGGCCCGCAATTTTTCCGCGCTGGCTTCGCTTATGAAGGCGATAGTCCGAACGAAATGTTCCCAAAATCGGACTTCAAGGTTATCCTGTTCTGAAATCTGCATCCACGCGGTTACAGCCCGGTATTTTTGCAAAAACGAATAGACCCCGTAGGTTTTGCCGTAGCCCGCGCCGGCTATCACGGCGACCAGGGGACTCGCCACAGCCTGCTCAAGCAGTTCATGGACCTGAAGCCGTTCCAGATACATCTGATTCCCCGGCACAATTGGCCTATTGCTATTCACCATTCTTTTATAAGAATAATTCAGGAATATAAAAATAGTCAACCGATAAAAAGCCAATTTTCGATAAATAAACCTAAGTATCGAAATAGCCTATTCCCTTTCCCTAAGGAAAGGGGTATACTGCTCCCAATGAATGACACTCGTGTAACCTTAGCCCTTAAAGGAAGGGAAATTATACTCTTAGGCACAGCTCACGTTTCCCGGGAAAGTATTGAAGAGGTCCGCCGGGTTCTCCAGGAAGAACAGCCCGATATGGTCTGCGTCGAATTGGACGAGGGCCGATATAAGGCGATCTCGGAAAAAGATACTTGGGAAACCTTGGACCTCGCAAAAGTATTTAAAGAAGGCAAGGGATTTCTGCTCATCGCCAACCTCGTTTTAGCCGGATTCCAGCGGCGCATGGGAGCTGAACTTGGGGTCAAGCCCGGGGAAGAAATGAAAACCGCCATCGATACCGCTCTAGCCCTAGGGGTCCCCTACACCCTGTGTGACCGGGAAGTTCAGCTCACCCTGCGCCGGGCTTGGGCGCGATGCGGCTGGTGGAGTAAGGGCAAGCTCCTGGCCTCTCTGATACTGAGCGCGTTTTCATCGGAAAAAATGAGCGAAACCGAAATCGAAAATCTGAAAAAACGAAATGAGCTTGAAGGAATGATGACAGAATTGGCGGATTATCTGCCGGAAGTGAAAGAAACCCTGATCGACGAACGGGACCAGTACTTGGCGGCGAAGATTTGGACCAGCACGCCCGCGAAGAAACAGGTCGCGGTAGTAGGGGCCGGGCATCTGCCGGGCCTTAAGGCGCATTTAGAAAAGCTCGCCGCTGGAACCGCCTCGCCGGATGTTTCGGCCCTGGAGCAAATTCCTGCGGCTTCGGGTATGGGGAAGATAATTCCTTGGGCTTTGCCGGTTTTCCTGGGGCTGTGCATTATTCTTGGATGCCTCAAGGCGGGTCCAGGAACGAGTCTTGCCATGATTCTGAAATGGGTCCTGCTCAATGGGTCCCTTGCGGCTTTGGGCGCGCTGATCGCTTTGGGGCATCCCCTCTCGATTTTAATTTCTTTTATCGGCGCGCCTATCGGCACGATCAGTCCGTTTATCTCGGTGGGCTTTTTTTCGGGTCTTACTGAAGTTTCGGTCCGCAAGCCTCGAGTGTCTGACACCCAAACCATAGCCGACGACGTGCTGACTTTGAAAGGCATCTACCGGAACCGCATCACGAAGGCTTTGCTTGTTTTTTTTCTTTCTTCGTTTGGCGGCGCGCTGGGGAATATTTTGTCTATACCTTCTCTGGCAGGTTTTTTGCTCCGGTAGCCTAGAAAAAAATCGCGGCGTAAATACTGGTTGAAAGCAGACTGCGATGTACGGTTTCAGCATCGTCATACCTTCCGAATAAATTCCAATACCGTACCTCTCCGCCGATTCCGACGCGTTTGGTTATGGGAAAAGTATATCCGGCCGACGTGTTGAGGAACAACACATTTCCTGCCGAATGGGTTTCGGTAACCGGCAGATTGAATATATGATACCCCGTTGCGCTAAGGGCCAGAGTTCCCGCTTTTTTATGGGATACCCGGAAAAACAGTTTGATATTTTCGCCAATTCCGTAGGTTGCGTAGGTATTTTCCAAATAGCTGTCAGTGGCAAATCTGCCGTTATACATACTCGTACCCCAGAACGTAAGTCCGGCATGGACTTTTATGGCTATATTTACATCAGAGAAAAAGAGGCCCTGTTTTATTGTCCAATCAAAAGCATCGCTTGCAAATTGAATGTTGCCGTATCCGGTGTTATCGATGATATCGTTCGTGGCGTTGAAAAAATCATAGTGCAGGGTTAAACCCGTGCTGGTAACTGTTCTTTGTGTCTTGGACAACGGGATAGAAAATATATAGCCGTCAGAAAGTATTTGCAGATGGTAAGAAGCGATGTTGGTGGTGAATTTAGCGTTTAGTTCAAAGTGATTGTAGGGAGTCCAGCTTTCTTGGGTAAAAGGATTACCGTATACCGCATCTACTCCGAGATGCGCTCCCGGATACCGCCAAGAATTAGATTCGGTTTGATGCCCCTTAAAAGAAGTGAAAGATTTTTCTAGTCCCGTTTTAAGCGTTAGTTCGTAAAGGTTGCCGCCGCCGGTCTCTCGTTTTTGTCGGTTGTAAACCGCGTTAAACCCTTCGAGAGGGCTGATAAGGAACCCGCCGATTTTCCCTCCGATAGACGGCGCCGCATCGGCTTCGAGAAAAAGTCGATGCAGTATTTCTCCTAAAGCTACGCCGCCAAAAGTTGTACTGATACTATCATTTATAGAAGATTCTCGTTCATACATTATTTCCCACTGAAAGCTTCCGATAAATGCAAAGGCTATAGACTCGTAAAAACTGAATCCGTTAATACGCGCGCTTGCAAAATAGGTAGAGCCTTGATAGGGATGTCCAAACTGGTTTATGAAAAACCGGTCGCCGTCTTCCCAAAACCATGTGGTAGGGTATAGATTTTCTCCTATGGTTTCAAAGGTGGCCGCCGCGAAACTCGTACTTGCTAATCGGCTTCCTAAATTTAAAAACGCGTTGCTTGTATTGATGTCAAGCAGAGTATAAAAAATATCAGCGGCTAAATTTCTTTGAACTGTCTCCGCAGGAACACTGTCATCGGCGCGTATATTTTGGCTTGCAGATAAAAGCAGAAAAACGAATATCGCTTTTTGTTGTTTTAAAGACAACATTAAAATCCTCCCATTATAATTCGTCCCAAGGGAAACACAGAACGTCCCGGATATTCCCGGAATCCGTGAAGAGCATACAAAGACGGTCTACCCCAAGAGCCATGCCTGCGCCGGCCGGCAAACCGTTTTTCAGCGCGGCGAGGTATTGCCGGTCGTACCGCACCGCCGGGAGTCCCCGGGCGGTACGGCGGGCGTTGGCGCGCTCGAAATAATACCGCTGAGTCTCATAATCCCGGAGGAACGGAAATCCGTCGGCAATTTCAAGGCCGCCGATGATAATTTCCGTTCTGACCGTCCACCTTGCGCCGGGAAGGCCCTCGGCGGAAGAAGTCAGATGAGCCGGCCATTTCTTGAGCAATACCGGCGCGTCAAAGCCGATCTTTTTTATCGCTCGGTCTAACATATCCGAAAGTAAAAGCTCGGGGTCATCCTGAAAAACAGCATCCCTATCGACAGCGCGTTGTTTCAGGGATGTAAACAGTTCTTCTGTCGAATATGATTCAGGAATCGCAAATCCATACTCATCGTAAAACAGTTCTTGAAACGTCATTTCCCGCCAATGTTCCCGTTGTACCGGTATTTCAAAACCTTGATACGGAAGCTTCGATTTTCCCGGGTATAGATTATCTTGCACAGCGGTTATGACGCTGATCGCATCCTGTTCGATTTTTTCTAAAGAAGCGGGAGAACGCCCCCACTCCAGCATGGTAAATTCCGGATTGTGCAGAGCGTCGAATTCATACTCCCGGAAATTTTTGGTTAAAGTGAAGACCTTATCGAATCCCCCGGCGATCATTCGTTTGATGTGATATTCTGTAGATGGAGTAAGATACTTATCTCCTACCGAAAACGACTGAATACCTATATCAGGAGTTGTGCCGGAAACCAGTATCGGAACATCGGCTTCAAAAAAAAATTCTTGTTTAAAATACTCCCGGATAATTTCGATGATCCTCTGACGTTTCAACAGCTTTTCTTTTCGGGTTATTTGCATAGCATATATATCCGGTCGAGACCGTCCGGGGTTTTGATTGCGCCGACAGGCCTCATACCGAACCGTTCCGCAATTCTTATACCGTCGGCAGAAACAGTAACGCAGAATAATCCTTTGTACGGCGCATTGGAAATAACTGACCCATAGTCTTGCATGAGAATTCTCGAATATACCGTGTGATTCAAAGCTGGAGCCAGGCTGTAATTAAACAGATAGATATACTCCGTCCCGGCGGGAGCAGGCAAAAAAAAACGATTAGTAACGCTGTCGTCCTGCAAGCCTTTGAAGAGGGATTCTTCAACATAATACCATCCGGTGTAACCTGCGGGATAAAGCCTGTTACGCGCCTGAATCCACCATACCGTAAAACCTTCGGGAAATTTATTGACGATATAACTCAGCCGGGAAAAATCCACCCGATCCGCATCCTGCGTATAGGACGCCAAATCAGCGTAATACGCAGAAAGCAAAAACTTTCTCCACCGGAGATTCGTAAAATACTCAAAATGTTTTTTCCCCGGTTTTTTCATGTCATCGGTCGGAAAAAGGACTTTAAAAAAATTTTGTATTTCTTCCGGCCTAATTGTATATACCTCTTGTATAAACGATTCGGCGTTTGTCTCTATATCCTCAAACAGATCTGGAATACAGTCTTCCCATTGCATAATCACTCCGAAAGATTTGGTTTTCCATGACGCAGGACAGCTATACATTCGCTCAAAGATTCTGACACGCTTTCGACGCGATAGCCTCCCTCTAGGGTCATAAACACTTTGCCTCCGCAGAATATATCCGCCCAAGCGCAGATCCGGGAAGTCATCTCTCCGAAGTCCCGGGGGCGGAGTTCCATATTTCCCTCTAAATCCCCGGAAACCGCGTCAAAACCCGCGGAAACGCATATTAACTCAGGCCTATAGGATTGCAACGCCGGATATATCGCGTCCAGGGCATCGAAATACTGGGTTCTGCCGCTTCCCGGGGGAAGCGGCAGATTCAGGGTAAAGCCTTTCCCTACATTTCTGCCCCTTTCGTCTGCGCCGCCGCTTTTCGGCGGAAAAAGATTCTCCTGATGTATATCGATAAAAAACACCTTATCGGTTTCTTCAAACAGTTCCTGAGTTCCATTGCCATGATGTACATCCCAATCGATGACAGCGATTCTACGCAGAGTTTGTAACGCTGTCTTCACAGCCAAAGCCAGGTTGTTTATAACGCAATATCCCAGGCCGTAGCTGTAGCCCGCATGATGCCCGGGAGGGCGAATCAGGGCAAAAGTTTTATCTTCTTTTCCCGCTAAAATTCGTTCCATAAGCTCCAGGCAGATGCCCCCGGCCCGGCGAATTCCCTCGAGACTGGCTTGGGAAAAAAAAGTTTCCCGGTCGAGATACATATCGTCTTGAACAGAAAAAAGCTGGGCAATATAGGCCGGATCATGCACCGAACACAATTCCGCTTCGGTCGCCCGGCGGTCGATGACCGAGACCGTTCCCTTCCCGAAACGCTGTTCCAAGGCCTCTCCCGCCCAGGTGACTCGGTGGGGATGTTCCGGGTGCCCCGGGGGCGGGCGATGGTTCGCAAGCAAAGCATGGGAAGCGCATAACATGGGGATAGTATACCGGTATGAAAAAATCTCCGCAAGCCGTTACATTCGGGCTTCCACGGCTTCGGCTTCCGCGTCGAGGAACAAGGCCCGGAAGATTTCCGCGGAACGGCGGTACGCGGCTTGGGCTTCGGTCCAATTGCCGGATTTTTTATACACATCCCCTATGGCCCGCCAGTCCATTGCGACGCCGTAGCCGTTTTCCGCCCGGCGGTCGAAGGTCAAAGCGTTCCGCAGAGCTTCCTGGGCGGCCTCGAATTCCTCGGACAAGGAGCGGATCGACGCGATGAGATACCAATCTTCCCCGGCTTTTTCGAGATAATTATTTTTTTCATGATACGTTAGGGCCCGTTTGATGGCGGCTTCTCCTTCTTTCCAGCGTCCGAGGGACCGTTCCGCCAAGCCTATTACGATCCAGCCGAAAGCGATCGAGAGTTTTTCGGTTTTCATGGCCGCGACTTCCCGTTGCACCTCATCCCGAATTGTTTCCGGGGAAGAGCCGGACTGAAGCCGGCTTCGGGCGATGTAAATCCGGACCGAAGCCGCAAGTTCCAATTCCTTGGCGGCTTCGGCTTCGGCTAACGCGGCGGTCCAGACACTGCCGGCTTCGCTGGTTCTGCCCAGGGCGTAGAGAAAGTTTCCCCGGGAAAGGCCCTCCCGAATCCGCAGACGGGGATCGTCCACGCTGGCGGCCAGCCGGAGAACTTCCTCCAGAGTTTTCAGGGCTTCCTCGTAATTTCCCTGATCCGCCGCCTGATTTGCAAGTTCAAGCTGAGTTTCCGCGGTATTCCGAACTACAAATGTTTCGGCCGGGCGTTTCGGCGCGGAAGAGCATCCCCCCAAGGCCAGGAAGGCCCCGGTCAGGAAGGCCGCGATTCTTCTTTTTTTTTGCAACTCCGGGGCCCTTTTTTTTGCGTTTTTCATGGTTTTCTTCCTTAAAAATATTAAAACGAAATATCCCGTAGGTTGGTCCCGGAAGATTGGGACTGTACTTTTGCGGGGATTCCGCCTTTCAGCAGAGGATTGTTCGCTACGGCGATCAGCACGTCCTGTACGGATTGGAGGACGGTCCGTACATTCATGAGGATGCCGCCCATATTGGCGGGCAGGTGGTCGGTGGTTTTGTCAAGATCCCGGAGTATTCCTGCCAAGGAGGTAAGCATCCCTTCGAGGTTGACGTAGACTGGACCTTCGCTATTGAGGATGCTGGCTACCGTGCCGTTTGGATCCTTGAGCTGTTCCGTGAGGACAGTGAGGTCTGCCGAAATTTTGTTTAGGTTTGCGAAGATGGGGTCCAGCTGACTCGGCAGATTCCCGATGGTTCCTTCTACGCCCAGGAGGGTGCGCCCCAAGGTTGTTTCGTCCGTTCCTTCGATGGCTGTGTTGAGCCCTCCGATGGTTCCTTCCACGCCCAGGAGGGTGCGCCCCAGGGTGCTTTCCTCGGTGCCTTTTATGGCGGAATCTATATCCGTTAAGAGGGTACTGACTTGTCCCATGAGGACGGCGATGTCTCCGGTTTCCGCTGGAAGCCGGGCTAATCCGCTTTGGACGAGAGCTTTACCTTCCGGGGAGTTGGCGGTGGGGATGAAATCGCCTTCCGGGAGGGGTTCTCCGAGGCCGGGGTAGAATCGGAACTGGTTGCCCAAGCCTATGGGACTTACGCTGAGATCGACCAAGGATCCCCGTTTGACTCGGCTGTTGTAGGTGTCTTGAATGGAGAAGAGGACTTCGATGCGTTCGTCTTCGGTGAGGGTGAGGGATGTCACTTTACCGATGGTGAATCCTTTGTATTGGATAGCCATGTTGGGGCTTAATCCGGAGGCGCTGTCGAAGTAGGTTTTGTAGCTGTAATTCCGGGCGAACCATCGTTGTTTTCGTCCCAGCATGACGATGATGAGGATTAGGGCGAGGATTGCTACGATGAGAAATACTCCGACGATTTGATCCGCGAATCGAATCTTAAATTTCATATTATACTCCTGCTGTTATTCCTTTTTCAATGTGCCGGACGAGACTTTCGTCCGCGCTGATTTCCTCTCCGGTGAGGACCATGGAAACCTGCCCTCCCAGGATCATCACCATATAATCCGCCAAATTTTTGATAATTCGGAAATCATGGCTTACAAAAATAACCGTATCTCCCCGATCCTTCCGGGCTTTCACGAGGTCCACCAGATGGTACGCCGCGTGATCATCGAGAGATTCGGTCCACTCATCGAGAAAAAGCACCTGGGGATCGCAGAGTAAAGCCCGGGCAAAAGCTATGAGTTTCTGTTCTCCCATGGAAAGCTGGGCAGGGCGGATTTGCAGGTTTTTTTTATACCCCACCTGGGTGAGAACCTCCTGCATCCGGTTTTCCCGGTCCGCTTTATTCATGTAAGGAAAATGAATCCGCAGAGGCAGTTCAAGATTTTGGTAGAGACTCTGATTCGCCCACAATGCGGAATCCTGAAACACCATCGCGCTTTCCCGCCGGAACTCCAGATTTTGGGCCCGGTTCATTTCGCTCATGTCCAAACCCCGAAAACTGACCACCCCCTCGGTGGGAACCAGCAGTCCGGCGGTGAGTTTCAGCACCGTACTTTTGCCTCCCCCGGAGGGGCCCACCAGCGCGGTAGTTTTGCCTTCCGGAAAGCGATGAGACACGCCCCGCACAATTTCCTGATTTTGGGTAGAGAAAAATACTTCTTTCAGCTCAATAATATTAGCCACGGATTCACTCGTTATAAAGAATAATACACCCCGGATAGTATAATATCAACCACGATGCACCAGACGAAGGCGGAACTGACCGCCCGCAGGCCCGCCACCGGAATTTCGGTACTTGCCCGTTCCACCGCAAGGCCTTGAATAACCGCCACTGTCGAGATAATCATGCCGAATCCGACGCTCTTGAGAATCGAAATAACGATGTCCGAAAGGGTCAAAACTTGAAGAAGGTTATCGAAGTAGATCGCCGGAGGCATCGGTTTGATAACCTGGGCCACAAGAAAGGACCCCGCAAGCCCGAATAGAGAAAAATAAAGATTCAGCAGAAACATCGAAACCGTCACTCCCAAGAACCGGGGCACCGCCAGATGCTCTATCGGACTAACCCCGACGGAAATATAGGCTTCGATTTCATGGGAAATGACCATTCCCGCCATTTCCGTGGCTATAGCCGTAGCGGATCTGGCAATAATAATAAAGGCCGTAAGCAGGGGGCCGAACTCCCGGGTGATCATCGTTATAAGCAAGGGGTAGATAAGTTGCTCCTGAGAAAAGCCGGCCAATAACGGCATTCCCACCACGTTTACCGCGGTCCCTATCCCAATAGCCAGCATCGAACTGATTCCCAAAGCTTCCACAAAAGTGAAAAGAATCTGCATAATAAGAATCTTAAACGAAGCCTGCCCCCGAAGGATGAAATACCCGCATCCCTTCAGAATCATCACAAAAAAACCCAGAGTATACCAAATATTATCCAAAAAAGGTATTTTCACTTTCATCACGTTTTCTATATTACCATATTTTAAAAAAATTTTCTTTTTATTTTTCAGGAGTTTAAATCTTTAAAAGTATACTACATTTGACAAAAGCCTTAAAACCTTGTATCCTAAACCGAATTCATAAATAAAAAGTAAAAAAAGGCTAGACTAAGGAGAAGGCATGAAGATCGGAATGAGACTCGTCCTGGTGATCACCGCGCTTAATGTGTTGGGCATCGGTATACTGGCGGCCCTAAGCCTCGCGGTAGCCCGCAGAGAAATCAAAGAACTGGCCACCGAAAACGCAATGAATATAGCCGAAAAAAACGGCGAAAAAGTTGCCAAATGGCTTTCCGTATACATGGACGCCTCCCGAACCATGGCCCACGTAATGTCCCAATTCGAAGATGTTCCGATTCCAGAACGCCGAAGCTCCATGGACGACATCCTCAAAGGAGTAATGATGGGAAACCCCGAACTCCTCGGAGTGTGGAGCGTCTGGGAACCCAACGCCCTAGACGGCATGGACCCCGAATACGCCGATACCCCCAGCTCCGACGCCGCGGGCCGGTACACCCCGGTGTGGCATCTGGACGGCGGAAAGCTCCAGGTCGAACCGGCCGTCGGGTACGCCTCGGCCGAAGATTACACCATCCCCATGCGTACCGGCGAAGAAGTAATCCTCGATCTGTATGAATACGCCCTAGCCGGCAAAAATTACCATATAACCAGTACCGGAGTCGCCATAAAAAACAGTAGCGGCCGGACCGTCGGGGTATGCGGCGTCATGATCGAGCTGTCCCAAATTCAGGAGCTGGTCGCGGGCCTAAAACCCTACGGCGACGGCGTCGCGGCCGTGTTCAGCTCCACCGGAGTCGTAACCGCCCACTTCGACGAATCCCGGATCGGCAAAAATATGCGGGATTCCGAACGGGACATCGGCGGCGCCTTCACCGACTCCTTCGCCCAAGCAGTGGTTAATGGTCAGGCCTTTCAGTTTTCCAACGGAGGCATGAACATTTACTCTATCCCTTTCAGCATCGGCAAAACCAAAAGACCCTGGTCCCTGGCGGTGGCCGTTCGGGATAAAACGGTCATGACCCGGGCGAATCAGCTCATCTACATCTTTATCTTTATCGGAGTGATTATGATTGCCGCCATGTCCATCGGCGCGTTTCTTATATCCCGGTCCATCAGCAAGCCTATTCGGTGTACCCGGTCAACCCTCAAAGAAATTTCCGAAGGGGACCTCACCCAACAAGTCCAGGTCCACTCAAAAGACGAACTTGGAGAGTTGGCCGCCTTTCTCAATTTCACCATAGAAAAGATAAAATTTCTTATTATCACCATCAAAAATCAATCCCTGGTATTGGGAGAAACGGGCAGTGAACTCGCGGTCAACATGACCGAAACCGCGGCGGCCGTTAACGAAATTACCGCCACCATCCAGAGCATCAAAGGGCAGATGTTCAACCAAAGCAACAGCGTGGCCGAAACAAACCACGCCATGGTAGGCATCACAGGCAATATAAATCATCTCAATAAGCTGGTAGAAAATCAAAGCGAAAGCGTGTCTCAAAGTTCCAGCGCAGTGGAGCAGATGCTTGCAAACATCCGGTCCGTCACCCAAACCTTAATCAAAGACGCGGCGGATATGAAGGTTTTAATCGAAGCGTCAGATATCGGCCGAGGAGGTTTGCAGGAAGTCGCTGGGGATATTCAAGAAATCGCAAGAGAATCCGAAGGACTCCTCGAAATTAACGGAGTTATGGAAAACATCGCCGGGCAAACAAACCTCCTCGCCATGAACGCCGCCATCGAAGCCGCCCACGCCGGGGAAGTCGGGAAAGGCTTCGCGGTAGTGGCCGACGAAATCCGAAAACTCGCGGAAAGTTCCAGCGAACAGTCAAAAACCATAGGCACGGTATTGCAGAAAATCAAAACTTCTATCGATAAAATTACCGCGTCCACAAATAACGTGCTTGAAAAATTCGAAGCCATCGACAGCGGCATCAAAACCGTGGCCGAACAAGAAGAAAGCATCCTCGACACCATGGAAGAACAAACCAAAGGAAGTCAGCAGGTCCTGGAAGCGATTGAACGCCTCAACACCCTCACCCAAGACGTAAAAATCGGCTCCGAAAAAATGCTGGAAGGCTCGAATCAGGTCATCGCGGAAAGCCGGAACCTAGAACAAGCCACCGGAGAAATCACCGGAGGCATGAACGAAATGGCCGCCGGGGCAAAACAAATCAACGTATCCGTCAGCCGAGTCAGCGAACTCTCCATCCAAAACAGAAGTAATATCGATATTCTCATACAAGAAGTTTCCCGCTTCAAAGTCTAGCTGTCCCGGGGAGATCCGGTTTAGGATCGGCGAAATCGGGCAACGTACCGGGGTCCCAAGCCGGCGGATGTGTCCGGCAAAATCAGTCTGCCGAAACGCGTAGCTTCTCCTTCGGGAAAATCCAGTTTATCGAGTAACACCTGGTCCCCATATTTTTCGAGGAGCCGGGATGAAACGCCGTCGTTTTCATCCGGAGTAAGCGCGCAGGTGACGTACACCAAGGACCCGCCCGGACTCAACAAGAGAAAAGCCGCCGAAAGTAAGGCCCATTGCCGTTTCGCCAGAAATCGGGGGCGCGCGTCGGTCCATGCAGAAAGGGCTTTTCCGCTCTGCATCACATGACGTTCGCTCGAACAGGGCGCGTCCACAAGGATTGCCCCGAAACGCCCTCGTTCCGCCGGCCGGCTTCCCAGCCCGGCGGCGTCAAAGCCCGAAACCGATACAAGCTTCCGCCGTTCAGCATCCAAATGGGTATCCAAAACATTCAACAACCGCCGCCGCCGTTCTCGGGAAAGCTCGTTGGCCCGCAAAGAAAGATTTTTCGGCATTCGGGAAAGAAGAACCAGACTTTTGCCCCCGGGAGCGGCGCAGGCATCCAAAATAAGCCCTTCCGCCGGAAGCCGGAGGGACCGAGCCGCAATTATCGAAGCAGGATTCAGCAAATAGGGACGAATCAGCCCCTCAGTAAAGGCAATAGGTTCAGGTTTTGCGAGAAGCCCCTTCCGCAAACTCTCCCAGCGCGGACCGTATAGATCCGCATAATAGGTTTCAAACCCCTCGGCTCCGGAAAGGGACACTATTTTTTGCAGTTTTGGGCGAGGAATTTCATTTTTTGCAGAGTTTCAGCCGAAAGCAGATGCTCCATTTTACAAGCGTCTTTTTCCGCGGTATCAGGACTGACTCCTACAACTTTTTTCAAAAAAACCGTGAGAAATGTATGCCGATCCCGGATTTCCGCCGCTTCGGTTTCACCTTTTTCGGTCAGGGTAATTGTGCGGTATCGTTCATGCTCGAGAAGTCCCCGGCCTTCAAGAATTTTAAGAGCGGTAAATACCGAAGGCTTAGAAACTCCCAACCGAGACGCTATGTCAGTAAGCCGAACCGCGCCTCCGCATTCATCCGCAAGAAAACTCACCGTTTCGAGATAATCTTCTAAAGACTGAGTCATATTCTTTAAGTGTAAGACATTTTTAGGTTTTGTCCAGCTTTTTTATCATTTTTTTTGAAAAATATCTTGCTTGTAGCCTGCGAAAAAGGCGTTACCCGCCGAAACGAAGCCTCTGCTCCAAGCCTCGCCGGAGGACTGAATCACCCTGTTTAGGGTAATTCTTCCTCTTTTATTTCAATTTCTGAACAGCTAATTTTGCCCTGCCTAATTGCCCGCCGAATTTTTGAGGGGCCGTCATAATTAGCCTTCGTATTCAAAGTCGGCCGGCTCCGCCTGTTTTATGTAATCCTGTAGGGCTTTTGCAATTTCCGTAATCCCCGGCTGATGCCTATTCCCGCCGATTGCCGGCCCCGAAGGCCCCTCATAAACGTGTAATACGGCCGTCTTTCCAGAACTGTCTTTGGCGATAATTCCATATCCATACGCGGCTTCTAAATCTTGAGAAATAAACCCCGGCTCCCCAAACAAAGTAAGCAGTTGCCTCTGTATTTTTGTGGCTTCTTCTAAGGAAAAACGGTCACCTATATTTATAATCTTGGATGTGCCGTTAAGTTCCGCCAAGTTATCTTTTTCAAAAGTGTAACTCATAATATAAAAATCGGCGGGTTTCTCATTTTCTTTAGTGTCGAATCTTGACAAAATAGCGAAAAAACGGATACTCAAAAGTAGCATGGAATATATGTACATTGTACAGGCATCCCTTGAGCCGTCGAGATGCAAAATCGGCAGAACCGATGACCTTGAACGCCGCCTCAAAGAATACAACGCCATGAC
>JAIRPY010000079.1 GCA_031256905.1 Spirochaetaceae bacterium | reverse complement strand
GTAAAACTGCGGATTAGGTATTACCTGATTAGTTTTTTGCGGCGCATGGAACGGGAGAAAAAGTATCCGTCCTTTAACGAAATTATTTTTGCGATTCTGCCGCTTTTGAAAAACGGCGTCACTCCCGAAAATCAAACGATTCTCAGCGTCTTGGAAGACATCGCTATTCCGGTCGGCGAAGATTCGTGGCAGTTAAAAAACAGCGAGTTAGCGTTACTGCAATAACCTGCCGGCGGCGAGATCACAGACCGCCGGCGGGGGCGTTATTCGTACACTATATAGGAAGGTATGGGATTGTTTCTATCCCGATATATTTTATACCGGTTTATGCCCAAAACTTCATCGAAGGCTTTTGTTTCGCCGGGAAAGGTATGAAAATTAATTTCATCAAATCCGATTATCGCGCCTTTGGTCAAATGGGGCAGTATTGCTTCCAGACAGACCTTTGTTGGTTCGTACACGTCAAAATCGAAATACGCGAAGGCTATTATGGTTTCCGGATTATCCGCCAAATATTTTTTTATGGTTTCCGCCGCGTCGCCTTTAATCAATTCATATTTTTTGATATGCGGGATGGGCGAAAGGGTTTCGTGGTATTGCAATAGTTGGTTTAGATATTCCTCGTAACCTTTGGTTACGGCGTATGCTCCTTTTTGGATGATTTCTGCGGTTCCGTCTTTTTCGTTTATGGCGGCGAAACCTTCGAAGGTATCGAAGCCTACGATTTTTCTGGTGTAATTGTAGGGTTCGTACATTCCTCGGAAGGATTCGAAGAGAGCTAGGTTTTGCCCCCAGAACACTCCGAATTCGCAGATGATGCCTTGGAGGTCCAGGATTTTTTTGTACAGCTCGTGCATGAACAAAATTCTGGACAGACTTTGCCGGCGGATGTAAAGCCCCAGATTATCCAAAACGTGGTCTTTTGGGATGGGGGTATTTTGGAACAGTTGGTATAAATCATTTTTCCCGGAAATTTCTTTTTCCGTGGATTGTCCGGCGACCTTGACGCCTTCAGATACGAACACAGTTTCTGCCATAGAACCTCTTTTTCTTTTTGGGGAATCGATATATGAAGCGATTACACTCGCTTCCTGTTGATGCAGTTTCGTCTGGGAATCTGCTCTGTTTAGGGCTTTTTGGGGACTTTGCGAAACGTATATACAAAAGATGGGGCTGATTTTGGGATGAAGTGACTATTCTAGCATGAGTAATGAGTAATGAGTAATGAGTAATGAGTAATGAGTAATGAGTAATGAGTAATGAGTAATGAGTAATGAGTAATGAGTAATGAGTAATGAGTAATGATGTTCGGCGTTTTTAATCGGCATTACCGTTTTTACCGTACCCTTTTTAGTTTTCCCGGCCCTCAGGTGGGGGATGTTTAAAATATACTAAATTCAAAAAAAAGATCAAGGGGTTTTAAAAAATTTTCTGAAATTTTTTCTAAAGGTCCTTGGCTTTAGGGTTCTGGATAATCCAGCAGTATTTCGCGTATTGTTTGAATCGCTTGTTCGGCGAAGGGTTTGTTGGTTTTCCGGTAATAGGGAATGATCAGCGCGGCTTGATGCAGAGCGTACGCGCAGGCTCTATTCCAGACGGCCGGGCAGACGTTTACGGCTTCCTGGAAAAGCCTTCGCCGGTCCGAGTCAAAAATCGTCCAAGCAGGAATTATATCGAAGGCCGGATCGCCTATTCCCGCGCTTCCGAAATCCACTATGCCCGCCAGCCGATCAGCTTTTATTAAAATATTTGGTTTAAGCAAATCTCCGTGAATCCAAACCGGTTTATTATCCCAAGCAGGCGTCTCCCTGAGACGTTCCCATAGGCTTACGGTTCTTTTATAGCTGATTTCGTTTTTTGATTCCTCCAGGGCCGACAGAGTTACTGCGTTTAAATCGGCGAGGGGTTTTCTGCCTGCTTTAGGCGCGGTTTCCGGTATTTTAAGGGAATGTAATTCGTTTATAAAACCGGCTAAGGCGGATACTATTGCCGGAGAACTATCTGCGCCGGCAGTATCGCCGTCGATCCAAGTATATATCGCCCAATGGGATGGGTATATTGTATTGGGCCTTCCCAAATGCATCGGCTTAGGAATCGGGATGGATATATGTTTTGAAAGATAAGGCAATAGGGCGTATTCTTTTAAAAGCCCGGCTTCGAAGGTTTTCAGTATCGGCAGGCGGATATAATACGAATCGCCTAATCGAAATATTGCGTTTACTGTTCCGGTCGCAGTGTATTCCCGAAGGGGCAGATCGGCGTACTGCGGAAACTGTTCCAACAGTAAAGCTGTCACCGTAGCCCCGGAGATTTCAATTTGTCCTTTATGTAATATTTTCATAAAGCATTTTAGCCTATAAAACATATTTCATCCACCCGAAAACAGCGATTCAACCAGTTTTCAGATTCGGAAAAATATTCAAAATTCAGGCCTTGATAAAATTTATCTGATATATTATATTAATCCGAGGCCCTTGAAGAAGAAAAAATTGGTAGAATTTTCAGGAAGAATAATTGAAAAAACAGCAACGCTTTTTTAGAAAATTTAAAGGAAAATAAATGGAAGAAAAAATACCCTTTTCCCGTCCGTATATTCGGGCGGAAGAGGAAGAGGCGGTACTGCGGGTATTGCGGTCTGGGTGGCTTACGACCGCGCAGGAGACGCTGGCCTTTGAGCGGGAGTTCGCGGCTTTTTTCGAGGCTGACGCCGGACCCTTGACCGCGCTGGCGGTAAACTCGGCGACCAGCGGATTGCATCTCGCGCTTGAAGCCTGCGGAATCGGTCCGGGGGATATTGTGCTGGTTCCGTCGTACACCTTCACGTCTACCGCCGAGGTGATCCGGTATCTGGGGGCGGAACCGGTTTTTATCGATGTCGGGGCGGGAACCTTTCACCTTGATCCGGCGGAAATGGAAAAAACCCTTGAGCGGCTTGCTCGGGGTCGGCGGGCTTACGCGTTTCCCCGGGGCGAGGCTGGTCCCGCGGGGATCGCCAAAGCGGTAATGCCGGTGCATTACGGCGGGCTTGCCTGCGATCCGGAGGTTTTTGCCGTCGCCCGGCGGTACAATCTCAAGGTTATCGAAGATGCGGCCCATGCGTTTCCGTGCCGGACGGCCGAGGGAGCGTGGGCTGGGACTATCGGGTCTGCCGGGGTGTTTTCGTTTTACGCGACGAAGACCATCACCACCGGCGAGGGCGGAATGATTCTCACCCGGAATCCTGAGATTGCCGAGCGGGTTCGGATTATGCGGTCCCACGGCATCGACCGGACTGTGTGGAACCGCTACACTGACGCGAAGGCGTCGTGGTACTACGAGGTTATCGAAGCTGGGTACAAGTACAATTTGCCGGATCTGCTTTCCGCGCTTGGGCGGGTTCAGCTGGGCCGGGCTGAGGCTTTGCGGAAACTGCGATGCGAGATGGCGGCTCGGTACGACGAAGCCTTCAAGGACTGGGGGTATTTTTCGCTTCCTCCGACTGCGCCGGGGTCTGCCCGGCATTTGTATCCTTTGCGGCTCAATCTTGACCGGTTAAGCATATCTCGGAACGCTTTTATCGAGGAACTGCAATCCGCGGGCATTGGGGTTTCGGTGCATTTTATTCCGTTGCATACGATGCCCTATTACCGCAGGCAGTATCTCCTTGAGGACGGCGATTTCCCTGGGTCAATGGACGCTTTCAGCCGGGTTATTTCGCTTCCCTTGTGGCCCGGTATGTCTTCGGATCAGCTTGAGCGGGTCAT
>JAIRPY010000058.1 GCA_031256905.1 Spirochaetaceae bacterium | reverse complement strand
GTAGATTTGATAAACGTGGGAGTTTCGATTTCGCAGAAGCCCCGGGCGGTAAGCCATTCCCGGACGGCGAAGGAAACTTCGGAGCGCAGGCGGATTTTGTACTGCATTTCCGGGGACCGCAGGTCCAGATACCGGTATTTGAGGCGCAATTCTTCTTTTACGTTCCGGGCTTCGTCTATGGGGAAGGGGAGGACTTCGGAGCGGTTGAGGATGACGATTTTATCGATCAGGACTTCGATTTCGCCGGTGGGCCTGTCGGGGTTAATCATGCCTTCGGGCCGGAGCCGGACGGTGCCTTCTGCGGCGATGCAGTATTCGTTCCGGAGTTCTCCGGCGAGGGCGGCCAGTTCCGGGGAGGCCCTTTCGTCGATAACCGCCTGGGTAAGGCCGGATCGGTCCCGGAGGTCTAGGAAGGTCAGGCCTCCGTGATCTCTTTTCCGGTGAATCCAGCCGTTTAATATGACGGTTTTTCCGGCGTCCTTTTTTCCCAGAGAACCGCAATCCGCGGTGCGTTTCATGTGTTCCATGGGAAGAGTATACTTCCCGGCCGGGGATGTATCAAGAACCGCAAAAATCCTCCGAAATACTTTAAAAGAGAAAAACGATGCAAAAGAGGCAAAAAACGATGCAAAAGAGGCAAAAAGCGATGCCGAAAAACAGAAAAAAAATGAAACCCTCCTTGCAGGACCGGGGAATTTCCCGAAAGGACCTTCTGCAAAAAGCCCGGAACGTAAAAAACGACGAATTTTACACCCGCTATGAAGACATCGAAAAAGAAATTGCTAGGTATGATAAAACTATTTGGCATAGGAAAACTGTTTTTTGCAACTGCGATGATGGGGCCGATGAAAACAGAAGTTCTGCCTTTGCCCGGTACTTTCTGGGGAATTTCAAAACCCTGGGATTAAAAAAGCTTATCTGTACTCATTACAGCCGGGGCCGGGATTTATTCATGCCCGGCGAGAAACCTTACATTTTTACCAAAGAGGATTCCCCGGATCAGCCGGAAAAAAAAATTTTTCCTCAAAATTACACCGGCAGTTTTGAGGATCCTTTATCCTTAAAGATTCTCCGGGAAGAAGCGGACATTGTTTGCACGAATCCTCCTTTTTCAAAGGCGAAGGAATTTTGGAAAATTCTTCTGGAAAGCGGGAAACAGTTTTTGATTATCTCTAATATACTCAATGTAAAAAACGATGCTTATATTCCGTACTTTACTGCTGGAAAAGTCCGGGCCGGATATAACGAAGCGGATTGGTATGAAACCCCGGAAAAAGGACTTACCCGGGCGGCCGGATATTGGTTTACGAATTTTCCGGTGAAAAACCGCCCGAAATACAAAAATTTGAAGATCCTGCCTCTGGAGGCCATTCCGGAAAAGTATAAACGTTTCGATGATGCCGGCATCTTACTTACGGATCGCAATTATATTCCCGGGGATTACGAAAAACCTTTTGCCGTATCGGTTTATCCGATTGTAAGCGGCCTCCTGGAAAAGGGATTCCGGATCCTTCAGGAAAAGCAATACCGCCCCTATATCCAGGGCCGGGAAGTTTTCGCGAGACTTTTGATCCAAAAAGTGTAAGGGGGAGTGTACCTGAGCCTTGGGGGAATGTACCTGGACATCGGGGGAATGTACCTGGGCCTTGGGGGAGTGTACCTAAGTATAGGGGGAATGTACCTGGGCCTTGGAGGAGTGTACCTAAGCATCGGGGGAATGTATCCAAGCATCCGGGGAATGTACCTGGACATCCGGGGAATGTACCTGGGCCTTGGGGGAGTGTACCGAAAGATTCCGGCTCGGTCTCAGTCTTCCAAAGCAAGGCTGTAAGCCGCCAGGTATCGTTCTTTTGAAGAAAGGCGGATTTCAAAACAGCCGAAATGAATTCCGGCTATTTTGTTTTTCAAATTTCCGGCCTCGGAAAAGGAAGGAAGGCCGGGTAAATCAAGGACCGATAAGCCCTGGAGCTTTAAAAAAGATTCTTTTAAAACCCAAAGACGATAAAATCGAAGAAGTTTTTCTTCTTCGGAGGCTCCGGCGGAAATATATTCTCCTTCTTCCGGGGCGAAGAAGCGATCTGCCAGGGCCTGGCGGGATTTTTTGGGATGGATATACTCCACGTCGAAGCCGATTTTCCCCCTTTCGGCGGGGGAAGAGACCTTTCCCCGGAAATAAGCGGCCCCTACAAGCCTCCGGGAATGGGATATACTGAAATCCCCATGGCCGTCCAAGAAATAGGGCCGTCCCCGGGCGGAAAGGCCGATTTTTCCGGATCCGGCTTTCCCCGAATCTAAGCGGCGCACCAGTTTGCGTCCCTCGGCGTGCCGGTCCCGGGCGGAAAAAGCCCGGGGGTTTGACAAAACCGATAATCCCAAGTACCATAATCCCATGCGGTTTCTTTGGTTCCCCCTGGTAATTCTTATAATTTCCTGCGCCTCGGCTCCCCGGGCCGAGTCTTATCCTTCGGTATACCTTACGAATCGGGCCCGGTTTCGGCTTTTGCCTCCCTCGGCTATTGAAAAAAACATCGATAGACCCCAACAAATGGCCGGAACCTTTGGAAACCAGGAATTTCTCGTGGAATCCTGGGTCCGGGCCGATGAAAAAGGCGTGGAAATTGCCTTTTTCAACAGCTTCGGGATGAATATCGGGGAACTTTCCTTTACCGAATCGGCCCTTCGCTTTGATTCCGAAGTCCTTCCCGGGACCATAAAACCCGAATATATCCTAGCGGACTTCCAGCTTTGTTTTTATCAGCCCCGGGCCCTGGCTTCTGCCCTCGGCGCCTGCGGTCTCACCCTCGAAACCCGGCAAACAGGCCCCATCGAGACCCGAATCCTCCGGGATAAAAAGCAGATCCTCGCGGAAATCGAAAAAAATCCGGCCCGGCTCAAGTATACCAACCGGTTCCGAGAATATGAATACACCCTCCTCTTCTAAAAAGAGGCCGATCTACCTCTACCCCCCGGGAGTAATATGCGCCCCGGGCCGAAATCGAAGGGAATTTCTCCGGGCCGCCCGGGAAGGCGACCAAAGGGGTCTCAAGAAAATCTTCGCCGGAGATAAATTTTTCCCGGCCGGCCTCATTGAAGGAAATTTACCCGAAGTCTCCGGGGATTTGGGCCCGGATCCCGGGAAGTATACCTTCCAGACCCGGCTTATCCGGCTGACCGACGCCGTCCTAGAACAAATCCGGGATGATGTAGCTTACGTCATCGGCCGATTCGGGCCGAACCGCATCGGCGTATGCGCGGGTTCCTGCGATAACGGCTCCGAAGGGTCCCGATTCGCCCATGCCGCTTTCTTCGCCGGGGCCTTCCCCCAAGACTACGCCCTGAAATTCCAATCCGCCGGCTACATCTCCCAATACATCGCCCGGAAATTCCGCATTACCGGTCCAGCCGTAACAATCTCCCTGGCCTGCGCCTCCAGCGCAGGAGCCATCGCCAAGGCCGGGGAACTCATCCGGGCCGGCCTCTGCGATGCCGTAATCGCCGGCGGCGCGGATATCCTGTCCCAAACGGTCCTCTTAGGCTTCAGGGCCCTGGAAACTATCGCCGATACCCCCGCCAACCCCTTCAGTAAGAACCGAAGGGGCCTCACCTTAGGCGAAGCCGGGGCCTTCTTCGTCCTCTCCAAAGAAAAAAGAGAAAAAATACCCGGCATCGCCCTCCTCGGAGCCGGCGAAAGCAGTGACGCCTATCACCTCACCGCCCCGCACCCCAACGGAAAAGGGGCCATCCAAGCCATGAACCAGGCCCTCGCCCAGGCCGGCCTCCCCCCAGAAGCCGTCGACTACCTAAACCTCCATGGAACCGGCACCCTCCTCAACGACCCCATGGAAGCCCAAGCCGTCGCCGCAATCTTCCCCCATTACCTCGATCGGCCGATAGTAAGTTCCACAAAACCCATCACCGGCCACACCTTAGGCGCGGCCGGGGCCCTGGAACTCGCGCTCTGCTGGACGATTCTAGCCGATACTCCCGGCTCCGGGGCCGGCCTGCCGATCCACTGCTGGGACGGAGTTCGGGACGAAGCTCTGCCGGAGTTGCATTTCGCGGATTCTACCCCCGGGCCGGCAAACCCTTCAGTCTGCATGAGTAATTCTTTTGCTTTCGGAGGATGTAATGTCAGCCTTATCTTAGGAAAATCGGCCGAATAAAAATAAATTTTATTGGACCCGGCGGAATTCCTGAAGTTCCAACTTTTCCTTAGTATACGTTAAAATATCCTTTTTGGCGGCCGGAGACACTAATCGATCATAAAGATCCAGGAGTTCCCGGGCCTCCTGGGTTAAGGTAATACCGTCAATCACCACCGGCGGCGCCGATTCCTTGAGCATAGGCTCTTTACCAAAACGAAGCCAATCTTCCTGAACCCCAAATTCAATACAGATAAGCCGCATATTACGTTTCGATAACTTTTCGTTGCCGTTTTCTATTCCTGAAAGTAATCCCTGAGATATGCCAATCCTTTTGGCAAATCCTCCTTGGCTTAGGCCAAGTTCTTTCCGAAGACGAATAAGCCGTTCCAGCATCCCTTTCATAAAAGGTAGGGTATCGGTTACTGAAAAAAAAAGCAAGATTTTTTTATTAATAACTTAAAAGCGGGTTGACCCTTTCTTCAGTAATTGATATATTTATTAGTAATTGATATATGGAAAAGGATAAAAAAGAATTATTAGATAATTTTTTGCGGCTGGATCCGGAGAATCAGGCCCGTATTCTGGCCCGTATTCGGGGCGCGTATACGGCTCAAGAGCTTAGGCAAAAGCGGGAGGAGCCTGGGTTTGAAAAACAAAAAACCGGTAGTGTCCATCGTGACGCCCTGCTATAACGCGGAAAAATACATCCATACCACCGTAGTCTCGGTAATAAACCAAACGGCCTTTAAAACCGGCAAAGCAACCCTGGATTACCTCATCGTTGACGGAGGCTCCCAGGATAAAACCTTGAAAACCGTTATGAATAGTATTGAGGGCCATCCCTTAAAACATTGCGTAAGAATCATATCCGAACCGGATAAAGGAATGTACGACGCCTTGGCGAAAGGAATGAGCCATGCCAAAGGAGATGTATTCGCGTATATAAACGCCGACGATTATTACAATATCACCGCGTTAGATATTGTCCTAAGCATCATGGAAAAATATCCGGTAAAATGGCTCACCGGCTGGGCCGTAGGATATAACGAATTCGGACATATAACCGAACTGACCAGTCCCTATTTGTTTCGGAAAAACTTCATCGCCAAAGGCGTATACGGCACGAGACTCCCTCATCTTCAGCAAGAATCAACGTTCTGGCGCAGAGAATTGCACAGCTATATAAATTTCGATACCCTGCGGAATCTAAAATACGCCGGAGATTATTATATCTGGACGGAATTCGCCAAAAGGGAGGATTTGTATATCGTTGAAACCTATCTCGGCGGGTTTCGGAACCGAGAAGGACAATTATCAAAACAAATGGAAAAGTATAACGCCGAAAAATTCGGGTTATTGCAAGGAAAAATAAGCCTCTTCGACAAAATGATAATAACAAAAGATAAGGTATTCTGGCGCATAAATAAATTCCGAAGATTTAATTGCGTAAAAAATGAATCCGGCAGATATGTACATTTCATCTATGATAACCGTATACAAGAATGGATTCCCCTAAAAGGTTATAAACCCAAAAAAACTTGGTAAACCAGCTTGATCCCATTACAAGTTGCATGATACCCTAAAATCATGGAATATATCTTTATACTAGCCGTTTTTGGAATTTTGGTTATCCAATTGGTTCTGATCCTTATGCTTCTTTTTAAAAGCAGGCAAGGTTCGCCCTCCCCTATTCTCCAGAAGCTGATCGAATACGACGCCAGACTCGACAAGAATGAAAATAATCTTCGGGATGAATTTGGGAGAAACCGGGAAGAAACTAATAAATCCGCTAAAGAAAATCGGGAAGAGCTGTCTTCCGCCCTTAAAACCGTCGAGGAAAAATTATCGGCGGCCCTAACGAATTTCACAGGTTTGGTGGATAATAAAATTAAATCCCTAGCCGATTCGTTAGACTCATCTTCCAAAGCAAGCCGAGAGGAGTTATCCAAAAATATAACTGTTTTTGCAGAAGGGGTAACAAAAAGCATCTCCGGTTTTTCAGAAATACTGAATAAAGAATTGCAATCCGTTCAAGACCGAGTTGCCGCGTCAACCAAAGAAAGCCGGGAAGAGCTTTCCGGGTCTTTAAAATCCTTTGAAGAAAAATCATCCGCAAGAATCGAAGCTTTAACGAAAGACACAAAAGACGGTTTGGAAAAAAACCGGGAAACCCTTGAAAAAAAACTCGCGGAGATTCAGGACAGCAACGAAAAAAAGCTCGAGAAGATGCGGGAAACCGTGGACGAAAAACTGCAAAAAACCCTTGAAACCCGGCTTAACTCGTCCTTCGCGCAGGTGAGCGATCTTATTGAAAAAGTTCTCAAAGGCCTTGGAGAAATGCAGAACCTCGCATCGGACGTGGGGGACTTAAAAAAAGTGTTGTCCAACGTTAAAACAAAAGGCGTTTTGGGCGAGTATCAGCTTGAGGCTATTCTTGAAGAAATCCTTCACACAAGCCAATACGAAAAAAACGTTAAAACAAAAGCCGGGAGCGATACTTACGTGGAATTCGCGATCAAAATTCCAAGCAAAGAAGATTCCGCCAAACCGCTATGGTTGCCGATTGATTCCAAACTTCCGACCAGCGCGTATGAAAACCTTATCGAAGCCTATGACGCAGGAGACAAAAAAGCTGTCGAAGACGCCCGCAAAAACTTTGGGAGAATCGTTAAAGGCTTTGCGAAGGACATCCATGACAAATACCTCGACCCGCCGAACACCACCGATTTCGGAATTATGTTTCTGCCCTTTGAAGGCGAATACGCTGAAGTTGTACGGGATTCCGCATTGTTTGAAGGTATACGCCGGGAATCAAACATCATCGTTACCGGTCCTTCCACAATAGCCGCTCTGCTGAACGCTTTGCGCGTCGGTTTTAACAGCCTGGCGGTAGATAAAAACACCGGAGTAATTCGGGATTTGCTGAGCGCGGTCAAAAAAGAATTCATCAACTTTGAAAAAATTTTAGTTAAAGTAAAAGACCAAATCGACAGCGCAGGATCAACTCTCGAAAAAGACGTCGGCGTGCGTACCCGCGCGATAAACCGGGCATTGAAAAAAGTTGAAACTCTGCCGGACGACGCAGTAGGACAAAAATTATTAGCCGACGCTTCATCGGATGACTTGGAATCGGCTTTTTAGGGAGAAAATTTCCGGCGGGGTTTATTCGGCGCATTCCGATAGTAAAACTATTTTTAAGACCAGTTTTTTCAATTCAATATTTTAAAAAAATTATAAAGAAATATTAAAAATAAATCGAAAATAAAGAAAGAGAAAAAAATTGGGAAAAAAAGAAAAAAAATTAGAAAGTTTTTTAGGAAAAAGAAAAATATTCCTTATATTAGCGGTTTTGTGTTCCTGTTCCAAGACGGAACCTCGGATTCCGTACGGCTTTATACAGCTGGTTTACAGCCAAGGGCAGACTGGACCGGAGGAGCGGTTTTCGTTTTTCGTTATCGCCGAAGACGACGACGGAATTGAAAACCTAAACGAGTTGTACCTTTATCATGATTGGGAAGGTTTGCGCTGGAAATTATCCGCTGAAGATTGGGTAACCGTCCCGGAAGAAGGCAAAACGTGGATCGGAAGCCGCAGTATTGCTATGCCCGGCGGCGCGCCTCTTCCCCGAGGGCAGTATCGGGCGGTTCTTGTAAACAAAGGCGGAGACCAAACGGAACGAACTTTCAGCTTTGACATCCCGGAAGAGCCCCGGTATCCTTTTCCGGTTTTCAGCGTCCGGGAGGGTCGGTACACCATCGAATCCCAATATCCCAAACACAGTCTGCTCGGTTATGACGAATCCGGCAATTATCTTCAGACTATTCCGGTTGAAGTTCCCCAAGGCGAGGTGGCGGGTCTCGGATTGCCGGCGCAAGTCAGGTCTCTCGCGCTGTGGGCGGAGGATCCGGAATATCAAACTTCCGCCTTGACTACTATCAGTCCGATTCGGTAATTTTTAACCCGGGAAAAAAAGAAAAATGGAAAAAGAAAAAAGACGGATAAAAAGTTACGTCCTGCGGTCTGGGCGGATGAGCGCGGCTCAGGGACGTTCTTACGATGCGTTATTTCCTCGGTATGGGATGGCGTTTCGGGGCGGGTTTTTGGAGTATCCGAAAATTTTCGGCAATGCCAATCCGGTTGTTATTGAGATTGGTTTTGGCATGGGAACTGCGACTGCGGCGATTGCCCAGGCTCATCCGGAACGAAATTATCTTGCTATTGAGGTGCATCGTCCGGGGATAGGACGGCTTCTTTGGGAAATTGAACGGCAGGGCCTTGAGAATATCCGCATTATTGAAGGCGATGGAGTTGCGGTTCTTGAGGAGATGATTCCGGCGGATTCTGCGGAAGGCTTTCACCTTTTTTTCCCTGATCCATGGCCCAAGAAACGGCATCGCAAACGGCGTTTGGTTACGAGACCCTTTACGAATCTTTTGGCGGAGAAGCTCATTTCTTCCGGGTATGTGTATATGGTGACGGATTGGAGAGATTACGGCGAGCAGGCTTTAGCTGAATTAACGGCGACTCCGGGTTTGACAAATGCCTATGCCGGGTTCGCGCCGGTTCAACCAGGGCGTCCTGAAACAAAATTCGAACGGAAAGGGCTGGAAAAACAGCATCAGATGTACGAACTTTTTTTCAACCGAAAATAACCTCAAGATTAGTAAAGCTCTTTTTAAAAGCCCGGGCAGTAAAACTGCTCCCGCCAGCAGGTTTTAAAAAACATGGCAGAAAATCTGTCGGTGTTTAACTCTGCCGGCAGGTTTTCTGCACTAATATCCGGGCGAAACATTCTTTGCCGTTTATATACGGGGTATACCGCTTCTCCTGCATGATTGTATAGCCCTTCTCCAGTAAGCCGTTTAATATCGGCCGGGCGGATACCGCAAAAGGTTTTTTATAATCCTCCGGAATATAGCAATTATCTACCAACAATATTTTATTATCGTCATATTTTTTATACTTTTCAGGAATTTCTTTCAGCTTTAGTATTTTTAGATTTTTATATTTCGGGCGGTTTTTCACGGCAAGATTAGTGTACCAATGCCCTGCCGCATCTACAAGCTGTCTTTTAGAATCCAAAAACCAATCAATGCGATTATAGCCAGTCCACACTTTTCCTTCCTTAAAATAGGGAATATACGCAGTGTTTATAACATTAGTTATATTAGAAATGATGAGAAATTTTTTACCGCTTTCGATAATGGTTTTCCAAAAGTGTATTGCCCGGGAAAAGGGCGGATTCGTGCAGACGATGTCCGCCTCGTCTCGCAGTATTTGTAACGATAACGGATCGTCGAAACTGCCGGAATAGCCCGAAGGAAATTGTTTTCCTTCGTCGAAACCTTCTTTGGTGAAGATGTAGCCTTTCCCGCCGGCGTTAAATAAATCGATGCCTCCGCCGTAATGGGTGCAGATCAGCTTTTTTACCTTGAGTTCCTCGAAGTTCCGCAGGAAATATAACCCAAAGGCGGAAGTTCTTTTTTCGTCATTATCCACCGGATCATCGCAGTTGCAAAAGATAATTTTATCTTGCCAGATGCTTTTATCGTACATCCTGATTTCTTTTTCAACGTCTTCGTAGCGGGTGTAAAACTCATCGTTTTTTACTTTCTGCGCTTTTTGCAAAACGTCTTTTCGGGAGATGCTCCGCTCTTCAAGGGAAGGAGTCGTCTTCTTTACTATTTTTACGATTTTGTCTTCGGATTTAAAAATAATTTCTTTCACAAACAGCTTGTGCGCTTTTATAAAAGCGACATAATCTTTAAACAGAACGGCGTTGTAAAAATATATTTCCCGGCTTTTTTCCTCCCGCAGATGGGGATACTTTTCTTTCACAGCCTTTTCTACCTGCCCGGCGTCTTTCACTTCGCCGGCGAAAAGGTATTGGTAAACGTTATTTTTGGATTTACCGGTCATAGCGTTGTATTCTTTGAGGCGGCGTTCAAGGTCATCGGTTCTGCCGATTTTACATCTCGACGGCTCAAGGGATGCCTGTACAATATACATATATTCCATGCTACTTTTGAGTATACACGTTCTTTCGGTATTTTGTCAAGAGATTACGCTAAGGGGTTATCAGAAACTCTAAATTGTAATCTTGAAAGATTTTGCTTAAATAGTAACGCTTTGCGTTTTCTCGAGGGCTATACGTTACTTTGCTAAAAATATATTTTCTACACCATTCAGCAAATTCAACGTGAAGGCGCATAATATCATCGTATATACCAGCTTCCCTTAAGTTTAAGGTATCATAGCCGATAAGGTCTTCTTTACGGTACTCGTACCATAAATCCCAAAAATCAGACATACAAAAAATATTATGCTGTTTTTCTAATTGTTTAAAATACTTGTGAGAATCCGAATACGTGTAGGTATCCGCTAAAAGTATTTTTTCGTCCTCAAGTTTCCCATCAGCTCCGGCAATCGCTGGAACTAAATCATAGGGAGTACAATTTTCTACTAGCTCGTCATTCTGTAATAGATCGAGTATAGCAGGAAACAGCTCTGATCGGTCTAATTTCGGAAATGTATTTTCGCCGTTAGGAAGTTCTTCAAATGTATAAACCGAAAAAATATCCATAAACGGTAAAAGCCCATGCTTAAACGGATTGTACCAAAATAACCTATAAAAGCTTGAGTTAAATAAGTTAAAAAAATTATGCAAAATAGTATTACTCCTATTTTCAAAAAATAGTAATGCTGTTTTTTGAAAAAATATCACAAACGCTTTTCTCTAAAAACAGCAATGCCTTATAAAATCAAATATACTATTTTAAAACAAATTTACCCGGAAATACTTTTTAAAATTAGGATAACTGTTCTTGTTCGCTGTGTTCGTATTGCAATTTGTAGAGTTTTGCGTAGATTCCGTTTTGATCGATGAGTTCCTGATGTCTGCCTTGCTCGACGATCTGTCCGCCGGCAAGCACGAGAATTCGATCCGCGTTGCGTATTGTAGAGAGTCTGTGGGCGATGACAATCGAGGTGCGTCCTGCAAGCACTTGTTGAATCCCTAACTGAATCAGCCGTTCTGTTTCGGTGTCAACCGAACTTGTAGCTTCGTCGAGAATCACCACTGCGGGATTGTGCGCAATAACCCGGGCGAAACTGATAAGTTGACGCTGTCCAGAAGAAATGTTCGACGCCCCTTCGGAAAGCATTGTGTGATAGCCTTGGGGAAGTTGGGTGATGAAATCGTGGGCGTATACCGCTTTTGCCGCCGCCATGACTTCTTCGTCGGAAATGGATAATCCCAAGCGAATGTTGTCCGCAACCGTACCGGAAAACAGAAATACTTCCTGCAATACCGGCAACACCGACCGGCGCAACATCGGCAAAGGTATATCCCGCAGAGGTATTCCGTCCAGCCGAATCGCGCCGGAATCAATATCCCAAAGCCGGGTGAGAACATTGGTAATCGTAGTTTTTCCCGCGCCGGTATACCCGACAATAGCCGCCATTTCCCCGGGTTGTACCGCAAACGTCAAACCTTTAAGAATCTCTTCTCCGGCTTTATAGGAAAACCGAACGTTCTCAAACGCAATATGCCCGGAAATCGCGCCTTCTTTGCCGCGAATGCCTGTGTCAGGAATAGTTTCATTGGTGTCCAGCAGTTTAAATACCCGCTCGCCCCCAGCCATAGCAGACTGCAAAAGCGTATATTTTTCCGCAATATCCATCACCGGCGCGTAAAACATACTGATTAGATTGATGAAAGCAATCAGTACCCCCAAAGACAGAGACAGATTCAAAACGAGATTTCCCCCAACTGTAATAATAATCCCAGTGGTAATTATCGAAAACCATTCCACAAGGGGTCTAAACGTAGCGAAAACATACATTTCTCCCAGTTTTGCGTGAAGTAATTCTTCATTGCCTTCCCCGAATTCTTTGAGACTCTGCTTTTCCTTCATAAAAAGCTGAACTACTTGTACGCCGGAAAGCCGCTCGGATAAATATGAATTCACCTTTGCCGAAGCAGTCCTCTGCCGGCGAAAAGCATCCCGAGCTTTCACACGACTCAAAACAGACACAAGCAAAACCGGAGGCAGAGTCAGTACTGTCACTCCAGCAAGCGGAGGAGACAAAAAAAATAACGTGATAAGCGCGCCAATCATCACAGAAAAATCTTTGAGAAGCGCGATTAAAACAGAAGTAAAGAATTCATTGATGGTTTCTACATCCCCGGTAAGCCGAGTCACAATGCGCCCCACCGGATGACGAGACAGAAACGCTGTTGACTGCCCAACAGTCTTCTTAAAAAGCTCAAGCCGGATGTCTTTCATGACCCGTTGACCGATTAGCGTCGCTGTCCAGGTCTGAATAAACGTAAACCCAAAAACTAAAACCAGCATACCCAGCAGAATACCCATGGTTTTTTTCAGCAAATCCGCATCCCGTAAACGAACCGCCCCAATGTCCCGAACAGGCAGTTTGTAGAGGTCTTCCGTGCGAATCGCGGCGTTGTTTTCTTCAGTAAGAAATAGTCCGCTCTGCCGCTGAATCACATCGTCCGCTCCATCCCCAGGAACGCGAGTAAAGGCATACCAGTTTTCCGCTTCAAGAACGCCTTTTTCCCGCAATTCCGTTTCGGCATTCCCCGGCATCTTTGTGTTCTGATTCTGCCGAATAAACAGTTTTCCTGCAACAGTAATGCCCGAACGCGCCGTCAACCGACGTAAAGTTTCATGGGTTTCAGCGCGCAGTTCCGCTGTTTCCCGCTCAAGCGCGGAAGTATCGATCACCAAAAATCGCGCAAGCACCGCATCGTCAATAATCCTCTGCTGAATAACCGGAACAGCTAATTCGCCCAGCGTGGAAACCGCCAACGCAATAATCATAACCGCCGCCGCTAACGTATAAGGCTTTACATAAGAAAGAATCCGGCGGACAATGTCTCGATCATACCCTTTAACGATTTCTTCGGTTTCAAAATAATCGGACATTTTAATCCTCCGGGCGGTCGAGTTGCTGAAGCGCGGCGGTTCTCGCGTAAAAGCCGCCTAAAGCGGTCAGTTCAGCGGGGGTGCCGTATTCGGCGATCCGCCCCTTGTCCAGCACCGCTACTTGATCGACATTTCTCAAAGTCGAAACCCGATGCGAAATAATAATCGCGGTTTTGCCCTGCCGCTCTTTGAGAAGAGCGGTTAAGATCCGTTTTTCTGTTTCAGCATCCACTGCGGAAAGAGCATCGTCAAGTATCAGTATCTCGGGACTGCTAATAACCGCTCGGGAAATAGCGATCCGCTGTTTCTGCCCCCCGGAAAGGGTAAGTCCCCGCTCGCCGATAACCGTATCCCAACCCTTGGGAAAACTTTCCAAGTCCCGGCTGATAGAAGAAATCTCTGCGGCTTTAGCGATGAGCGCAGGATCACTGTTTTGTGTATGGGCCCCGCGCACCGCCGACCGCAGGACCCCCAAGGGTGAATTCTTTTCTAAATTTACTTCCGCATTTTCTTTTTCAGAATATAAAAAAGAAGAAAAACCGTATTGAATGTTATTTTTAACGCTGTCCGAAAATAGATAACTATCTTGAGGCGTCACGCCGAAACAGCTCCGGAGAGCCTGTAAATCCCATTCTTCCACCGCCAGCCCTCGCACGAAAACTGTCTCCGGCGGCGGATCAACCATCCGGACTAACGTTTTTATGAGCGTAGATTTCCCGGAACCGGTCCTGCCAAGAATACCGAGAACTTTGCCCCGGGGAAGCGTAATCGAAAGGTCCTCCAACGCGGGGGTATTCGCTCCGGGATAGGTAAAACTCAAATGCCGGATTTCAACAGCCCTGTCGGTTTCAACGGATGTTTTCGGCGACTCCGGAGAAGCGATAGAAGCCTTGGCCTTCATTACTTCGTTCACTCTGCCGAGACTCGCCGCGCCGCGCTGAATCATATTCACGACAAATCCCGCGCCCATAAGGGGCCAAATCAGCATCTGAAAATACCGGAATAACGCCACTAAATCTCCCGGACTAATGGATCCTTCGATAACCCGAATTCCTCCGATAAACAGAACAATAAGGGAGGTAAAACCGGATAGTAACGTAATAAACGGAAAAAATACGCCGAACAGTTTTACTAACTCCATATTCGCATCCCGATAGTCGTCATTTGTATCGGCGAATTTTTTGATAAACCACCACTCTTTCACAAAGGATTTCACGACTCTTAGGCCTGCAAAGGTTTCCTGCACCGTATCGCTCATCGATGAGTAGGTTTCCTGAGCTTTCAAAAAACGTTTTCCCACCGCGCTGCCGAAAAGTAAAATAATAAGCGTAATCAACGGCAACGGAATAACCGCAAGCCCGGCAGTGCGGAAATCCTGCGCGAAAATAATAACTAAAATCGATACCGCCATAACTGTGCCGTCAATCAGCGCGACAAGCCCCATCCCGATAGATTCCCGCACCGCGTTTAGATCGTTGGTACCTCGGGACATAAGATCCCCGATTTTGTGGTTCTGATAAAAATCATAGGAAAGAATCAAGAGATGCCCGAATAACTGTTCTCGCAGTTCAGTTTCGATGCGCCGGGACGCGCCGTGAATAAAATATCGCCACAAAAACCGCCCCAAAGCAATAACTCCCATCACTGCGGTCATCCAGACCGCAGGAATAAGCACGTCTTTAAAGGTAAAGTTTCCGGAGGAAATCACATCCACAGCCCGGCGGATAAATTGCGGAATTACCATCTGCGCGACATCCACGGTAATAAGGCAGATAAACCCCCAAATATACCGGCTTCGATACCGCGCAAGATACGGAAATAAGGTTTTGAATTCTCGAAGCGAGGACCGCCGAGGCGATGCTTTTTGAGAAGACGCCCGAGCCGAAGGTTTCCGCATACCGCCTAAGAAGCCGCTTCCGCGATTTCCTGTTTTTTGTTCAAGTCGCCCTGCATCTTAGCTTCCCAAGCGTCAACTTTTTTCTTGATCCGTTCGGCGTCATTACTCTCCCCCAAAACGATATGCAGACGGCGCAGAGCGTTCATAAAATTAAGGCTCGCTTGAAAGTCGTTCATGTGATTCGTGGACTGCTCGTACCGTTCCCGATACCGCTCCGAAGCCTCGTTGAGAAGCTGTTTGATCAGCCGCAGATGATAGGCCGTCGATTCGTAGACCGGCGACCGAGGATCAAGGTTCGTATTGATGCTCGTCATATCGATGAGATTTTTCGCTATCGCCGCGAAACGTCCTTCGATTTCAACAAAGGTCCACTTCCATTTTGAATTGTCCCGATAGGAATTTTGAAAAAGCTGAATCGCAAGCCCCATCTTCCGTACCAGGTTATACCGGCGGTTGCCGTCGACGTTTTCAAGGGCGGCGACCTTTTCCGCGTAATCTGAAAAGGGCGCGTCCACATAGCCGGTCACAAGCTCTTCAAGATACCCGAATCCCCGGGCAATGCTCTTCCGAGCTTCTCCCAGAGCTTCCTCGTTGTTGATCCGCAAAACCGCCTGAGAAATACTGTTCAGCAGGATGTGATAGGAAGTCATATTGAACATCCCTTCCGCAAGGGCGAACCGTTTCGCCGGACTGTTCTGCTGTTCCAATTCCTCCAGCGTCTGGGCTTCCCATTTGGAGATTCCCGCAATCTCCGTCCTATACGCCTGAGTCTTCTCTTCGTACTGAAGCCTATCTCCCTCAAGAGTCTTCGCCATCCATACACTCCGTTTTTTTTCTAAAAATTTTTTTTAGAAAAAATTTTCTTTTTCCTTTTAAAAATTCTAATTAAAAATTCTAAGGAGAAAAATTTTTAAAAAACTTTGCCAGCAAAGCGTCCGCATGGGCCAGAGCCGCCGCCCCGGAATCCCCGGAAAGCATCCGGGCAATTTCATGCCGGCGTTCATCTCCCTGCATCGCCGCAACGCCGGTTATGGTCCTTCCGGCTTCACTCCTTTTTTCTACTTTGATATGATTATCGGCACGAACCGCAATACTCGCTAGATGGGTTACACAAAAAATTTGCTTGTAAGCCCCGATTTCAGCAAGATACTGACCCACCGCCCCGGCAACTTCACCGCCAATGCCGGTATCGATCTCATCGAAAATCAAGGTCTCCTTCGTATCCGCCCCGGAAAGTCCGGTTTTCACCGCCAGCATCACCCGGGAAAGCTCGCCTCCAGAAGCAATCCGAGCAAGCTCCTTGAGGGGCTCCCCAGGATTAGGCGAAATAAGAAGCTCCACATCCTCTCCGCCCCAAGCAGTTGGGGCTTTCAACGGTACCAGGGCAACCAAAAACCGGGCCCCGGGCATCCCCAACTGAGGCAAAAGCTCGGTTATTCGGCCGCTCAACCGTTCCGCTCCGGCCGTACGCTTGGCGGTAAGGGCTTTCGCCTGTTCCGCAACTTCCTCTTCTAGGTCTTTAACTTCGTTTTTGAGCGCGTCCTGATTCCCTTCGGCCTTGGAAAGCATTTCGATTTCCCCTGAGGCATTCCGCTGATACCTGAGAACCGCCTCTTCATCGCCGCCGTATTTTTTCTTGAGCCGATACAGCTCCGCAAGCCGAGCTTCAACCGCTTCGAGCCGTTCCGGATCGTACCGCAGATCCTCCCGATAAGCCCGAAACTCCTCAGAGGCATCCTCAATTTCATAGTAAAGATTTTCAAACCGCTGGACAAGGGGTCCAAGACTGGCATCCACCGCTCCCGCGGTTTCCAAAGCCCCCCGAACCTTCCGCGCCAAGGAACATATCGAAACTTCGCCGTCGAAAAAGGCCTCTCCGGCGATGTTTGCCTGGGCCGCAAGTTTTTCAAAATCCGCCAATTTACGGGCTTCCGCTTCAAGCGCGTCGGTTTCCCCAGCCCGAGGCGCGAACCGGGCAATCTCATCCGCCGCATACTGCAACAGGACCAGCCGGGCCTCCCGATCCTTCGCAGAAGCGAGAAATTGGGTCAGAGCTTTCTTTTTCTCATCCAGTAAACGATAAAGTCGGTTAAAATTTTCGGCTTCTTCCTCAAGCCCGGCGAAACGATCAAGATATTGACGATGGGATTCCTTTTTAAGCAGAGATTCATGACTGTGCTGGCCATGGAGGTCGAAAAGCAGGCTCATACCCTCGGCGAGGTCCCGGCGGGTGACCGGAATCTGCTGAAGATACATGGCCCCCCGCCCGGAGAGCCGCATCGTCCGCCGGACCGTAAGACAGTTCTCATCCAGCGGAATGTCTCGGGCCGAAAGCCAGGCCCGGGCGTCCCGATTTTGCGGGTCCACCGACACCAGGGCGGAAACCTGGGCTTCTTCCGCGCCGGTCCGCACGACTTCCGGGCCGGCCTTCGCGCCCAGCAGGAAGCCCAAAGAACCGACAATAATAGACTTTCCCGCGCCGGTCTCTCCGGTAAGGACCGTAAAACCCTTAGGAAAGGTTATCGAAAACCCCTCGACCAGCGCGTAATTCCGGAGGGATAATTCCTCAAGCATCGGGACCTCCCGCCCAAGCGAGTTTCGTGCGAAGGGCATGGTAAAACGCGCTCCGGTCCGCCGCAATGAGCCGGGCTTCAAAAGGCGCGCGAGTAATATGCACCCGGTCTCCGGGCGCCAGAGGCTCTGTAACCTGCCCATCGAGGGTCATCAGAACATCGCTTTTCTGGTCCCCTTCGACAATCACCGTTAGCGCGCATCGTACCGGCGCGACAATCGGGCGGTTCGACAGAGTAAAGGGACATATCGGATTGACGATAATAGCTTCCAATTCAGGATCGAGGATGGGACCCCCGGCCGAAAGAGAATATGCAGTCGATCCGGTGGGAGTAGCGACAATAAGACCGTCAGAACGATACTTGCCGAACCGCATATAATCGCTTTCAACCCTCAACCGGACAATTTTGGCTATCCCGGACGAAGAAATAACCGCTTCGTTGAGGCAACATCGGGATGGGGCGAATCCGCCGTTCCGCTCAAGGGTTACGGAAAGCATCAGCCGGCGGGACGCGCCGATCTTGTCTTCCCGCCAATAGGTAAAAGCCAGGGCCCATTCTTCCGGCGAAATCGGCGCGATAAAACCCAGGGTCCCCAGGTTTATCGGCAGAATCGGCACGCCCAAGGGCGCGACAGACCGAGCCGCGTACAGCACCGTGCCGTCTCCGCCCAGGGTGAGAGCTATGTCATAGGGACCTTGAGCTTGGAAGTCAAAGTCATTGGTAAACGCGCAGGAAACCGTGTCAATCTGACTGCGCTTCAAAGAGGCCCGAATTTCTTCAGCCAATAATCGGGCGTTTGCTTTATGCAGATTGATGAAAAGTAACGCTTTTTTTATATCCGCCATTTTTTTAATTACTGCCTGCTTTTTTTTCGATCATCTGCTTTTTCCTGCCTGCTTTTATATTCTTTTATATTCTTTATTATATATTAAGGAAGGGTTCCGATGAGTTTTGCCACTTGCTCGATTTCTTTGCCCCGGAGACGGGGATATAAAGGAAACAACACGGTTCTCAAAGAAAGGGAATAACTTTCCGGGCATAGTTCAGGCTCTGCCCCGCCTATTCCAAGGATGCTGTGGTCAAACGCGCTTTCAATTTCGATTTCTTTTTGTTTAGCGTAGGCCTTGACGTCTTTTGCGCCGGTTTCGAGGATGAGGGGAAAGGCGTAGCAGTTATATTCCTCCTGCGGAATGAACCGTTTGTGCCGGGTTCGCAGAGCGGCTTGGGTGTAGACCTGCGCGATTTCCCGGCGTTTCTCGAGGTTTTTTGGGGCCTCCCGAAACTGCACGAGAGCCATTGCCGCATTCATGTCCGGCAGTCCGTATTCCGGAGGCGGGGTCCCGCTATTTTTGAGAACCGACGCGTCCCGCCGGTTTGATGCGTAGAGTAACGCGCCTCCTCCGGCGGTGAGGATGTCCCGTTCTTCCAAGCCTAAAATCGTGAAAACCCCGGAGGACCCGATTTTTTTTCCTTCAGTAAGGGTGCCGTAGCTTTGGGAAATGTCTTCGATAACCGGCAGTCCCAGTTTGAGGATGTCTTCCATAGCCGGGCTGTAGCCTAGAGTATGGTGGACAATAATACAACGAGGATGCTTTTCCGGGTTGCCGGCGATGGCGGATTCGAAGGTTTCCGGGGAGGCCCAGGCAGACCCGGGAGCGGTATCGGCGCAGATTAACCCCAGACCCGTGTCCGCGATGACCCTCGCGTAGTACCCGGGGGACAAGGCCGAAACGACGACTCCTTGACCGGGTTCGAGGCCCAGGACTTTGAGTGCGGTAAAGAGCGCGGTGGCCGGACTTCGCAGGGCAAAGCAGTACTCGAAGCCGAGGTACTCTTTTGCAATCTGGATAAGGGATCGGGCGTGTTCGCCGGGTCCTATTTTATCTTCTACCAGCGCGGTGAGGACTGCATCCATTTCCTTCCGTTTGATCGTTGGAGAATAGACTTCAATTTTCATCGAGGTCCTTATCCTCTTTCAGGGGCTTCCTTTTTTCTGATTTTTGCATCCTTTGGGTCCTTTGTGTTGAGTTAGCCCCGGAGGGTGGCGAGTTTTTGCAGTTCTTTTGGGTTGAAGAGGTCCCGGATGCTGAGGATGATGAGGTATCCTCGTTCCTGCCTTACGACGCCGTGGATGTACTCGGAGCCGATGCCGCTGACCATTTGGGGCGGAGGCTGGATGTCTTCTTTTTCGATACTGACGACCCGGGAAACTCTGTCGATGATAATGCCCAGTTTCATGCCGTCTATATCGAGGATGATGAAGCCTGAGAGCAGTTCATCTTCTTCTGAGGTAAGAATTTTTTTCAGATGAAAGCGTTTATGGAGATTGATAATGGGGATTATTTCACTCCGTAAATTAAAGATGCCTTCGACGTAACTTGGGGCGTTTGGGATTCCCCGAATATCCTGGACCCGGACGATTTCCTTTACGTCCATAATATTGATTCCGTATAACTCTTCCCCAAGCTGAAATGTAACTAATTGATGCTGTTCCGCCATATCAACCTCCCGCTTATATTTATAGTATACACCAAACCCCGGCTTTTTTGTCAATACCCGCGCGGATTTCCCAGGCCCGGGGCTTGTATGTTACGCGCTCTAGGGTATATAATTATTAACGATGAAAAAGATACTTTTTCTTGCGGCGGTCTTATTTTGGGGATGCAAGGCGGATTGGAACGATTCGGTTATAACGAATGCGTCTACTGAAGAAGTTACCTTCAAATTCAGCAACACCGGGGAAATAACGCTTCCGCCGGGAGAATCCGGGACCTTCGAGACCAAAGCCTACCAACGGCTTGAGCGGTATACTCCGGATAAACGGGTCGAATTCACCTTTAAGGCGGACAACTCCGATTACCTTGGGATCTTCACCACCCGAAAGCATTGGAACGTTACTATCACAAACACCTTGACCGAAGCAGTCATCCTAAGCGCAGACGGCTGGATGGAAAATGAAGAAACGGAAATTGCCTCGGGAAGCGATACCAGAGTGATTTATACCGAAGAGCCTGAATTTTCCGCGGAAACCGGGAGCGGCCTGCCTTGCGTGGTTACCTGGGGAAAAGACTCCAACGGCGACTTTCAGGTTCGTATCAGATAACGTTCCGGGCTTGCACTTTTTCTCTTCCCGGCGGGGCTTGTAGCGGGGAGCTTTTAATCCCCGGCTAAAGTCCGGGTCCTGCAAGACGGCCTCTTTGATGATATACCGCCGTCGAAAAACGCCGATGTATCTTTGCCGATGTATCTTTAAAAAACCTTTTAGAAGAACCTTTTATTGGTCGATGGTAACTTTCCATTTTCCATCAACTTTTACCAAGTCGATGGTATCTTTTTTCCCGTTTTCATAGGTAAGAGCTACCGCGGCGGTATCTCCGTTTATTGTTTCGGTTCCTATTTTGAAGGGGCCCTCCTCTTTCATCTGTTCCTGAAGCGCGGAACCGAACAGGACTATCAACTGGAGTGTTTCCGGGGTTGTTGTCTCGGCTATTGCCTGGGCGTCGTTTTTTTCAACAGCCGTAAAAAATTTTTGAGCGACTGCTTTGGGCGAACTTACGGCAGAACAACCGGCAAACAAAACGATGATCAAACCGTAACCTAAAAACCTTTTTTTCATCCGAGTCTCCTTTGAATTTCCATGATTTTTGATTTATATTAAATCTTCTCTTTTTTCCGTTCTTTCTAAAAAAGAGTAAAAGAAACCGAGGTCTCCCTTGCGGGGCTTATATCGGGGAGCTTTGAGTCCCAAGTCGATAAAGTCCGGGTCCTGCAAAGGAGGAATGAAGAAATACCGGCGTTTGAGGTCCCGCATTACGGCGGTTAGGGCTTCGAAGGCGGTTCTGCAATGGGCGATGGCCGCGGGCGTGCGGGTTGCCTCGTTTTGGGTTACCGCCAGAGCGGTTTCGGCGGCTTTGCGGGCATTAGTCAGCTCGGTTGCCGCTTGGGCGGGGATGTTCCAGGGGTTTCCCCGGGCGGCGAGGAGGTTTTCCCAGTTTTTTGCCATGCTGAGCTGGGCTGTTCGGCTTGAGGGAAGCCAATCGGTTCTTTGGCTCATGCTGGGATGGCTCCTTTGTTTCTCCTCTTTTTCAAAGATTTGGGCCTGGAATCTAAAGATTTCGGGACGGAATCTCCAGGTTTTGCTGGGGAATCTAAAGATTTTGTTATGAAAGTTAGGACCCTGGGCCCGGAATCTGAAACTTTTGGGTCCCAGGTTTTCGATTCCGGCATGGAGGCTAAGGCTTTTGACCCGCAATCTGTAGATTTCGGCAGGATGTCTGAAAAGTTTTGAGTAAAATCTACAAATTGGGGATCAAAGGCTTGGGACGTTGGGTACTTGACAAAGTTTATGGGATATGATAAAATTTCTGCATTTCTGCATTTCTGCATTTCTGCATTTCTGCATTTCTGCATTTCTGCATTTCTGCATTTCTGCATTTCTGCATGAAGGCGAGGTCCGCCCTAAATCCGCCGCCAAGGAGAAAACTTTTTCTTTCAGCATATCCATCTATTAACATATCCATCTAATAAAATAAATATATCCCTAACCGCAAATCCCGTCAAGAGCCAAAACCTGCTTTCCATAAAAATTTTATCCAAAACACGACGCTTTTTAGAAAACCCAGTAAATTTTACTTATCTGCTACACTAGGGCAAGGAACTACCTGAAAAAATAAAAAACCCTTTGCTCCCCGGCCAGGGGATCAAAGGGTTAAAACTAACCCAGAGCAGGCAGGGCCTTCTACAGGCAAAACCGAAAGCAAGCTCTTTTAATAACTTGTTTTCACCACCCTAAAACCGATATTACCACCCGAATTTCCATTGTTATCCCGGTAGAAGGATGAGCAGTTTTCTGGTGATGAGTTATAGCCCCCGCCGCGTAGGACCCTACTGGGATTGAAAGTCTGAGGCCCGGCCGGACCCGTAGGATTTGAGTACCCACCACCATCAGATGAATCAAAAAAGTCCCTGTACCAGTCCCAGCACCACTCCTTCACATTTCCATGCATATCGTACAAGCCCCAAGCATTCGGGTCTTTACTGCCTTTTTCTGCGGTTTCGGTGGTGTCGCAAACGGCAACTGTAGTATAATCAGACGGCTCAGATGCACCAGCCCGGCAGGCGTACTCCCATTCAGCTTCGGTGGGGAGCCGGTAGCCATCTGCGTTCCAATTACACGTTACCGTATAGGTCCCGTTCGGATACTCGGTTATGGTATAGGCTTGGTTGTAGACAGCCGGATCCCTTTGACTCAGTTTATTGCAGAACTTCACTGCATCCAGCCAGCTCACATTCTCTACAGGGTGATTCATAGTACCAGATGAACCAGCAGTCGGCGGGGTATTATTAATACTAGGATTAGGTATCGTTCGCATTACGCTTATATACTCTCCCTGAGTTACCTCGTAGGTTCCTATCTTAAAACTTCCCAGACTTACAGGATGGGCGTTTACCTCTTCACCCATTGTAAAGGTTCCTCCGGCAATCGCTTCCATTGAAATAGTAAAGGTATCCGTAGTATTGTCTACCGTAACGCTTCCTAATCCCGACTTGGTGGAATCTACGGTGGAAGTCGCTATTACGATAATAGTATTAAGGGTCTCGTTCGTACTTACCGTGAGTAATCCGGTGCTGTCGATGGCGGTTCCCGGGGAACTGCCGGGGGCATAAATACTCCAACTTACGGATTGGTCGGTTCCGGAAACATACGCGTAAAATCGGGTGGATGAACCTTTGTCCACGGTCCCGCCAAAGGCCGGAGTGACTATTACTTGGTTTATAACAGCACTTGGGGCAGAGGGAGAATCTTTTTCTTCGTCTTGTTGGCAGGCGGTAAAGGTCATGAAGAAAATCGCCGCAAATATAGCGGCCATACCGAGGGGACCGAATAATAGTCCTTTTAAAAAACCATGTTTCATGGAAAACTCCTTTCTAATCTCAAAAAACAAGGGATGAGAAAACCGAGATTAGCGTAAAAATATAAAAACCGCCGGGTTTCCCGAAAGGGACCCGCCGGGTTTTTGCAAAAGAGAAATTTTTCCTTTTTTATAAGGAAGATAAAAGAGAAAAGGAATTCCAGGAATGAGCGGAAATTTTTGAAGAAAATCGTTAGAAAAGCGTTATTTTCTGGGTTTAGGCCTTGACAAAGTTGGAGGAGCTTAGAAAATGGCTTGCGGCTTGCGGCTTGCGGCTTGGTCGGCGGGAAGGCGAGGTCCGCCCTAAATCCAACCATAGAGGAAAACTTTTTCTTTCAGTATACATCGCTATTAACATATCCATCTAATAAATTAAATATATCCCTAACCGCAAATCCCGTCAAGAGCCAAAACCTGCTTTTTCCAAATTTTATTCCCTTCCGACGGATTTTCCAAAATAATTCCCTTGACCTTCTCAAGATAACCCGATAAAATCATAATATGATTACCCCCCCCCCCCCCCGTATTCCGGGGTAAAACCCTAATCTTCTCTTTTTTAACCTTCCTCTTTCCCAGCGGAAATTCGGGCAAAAGGCCGAGTCCTTACGCCCTAACTTACGGCTTAAAGGATGCGCCCACAAACAAAGTCTTAGCGGACGCCGCACGTCGTGCGGCCTGCTTGGGGCGCGTCTTTGAGTATAGCATAAAACTCAAGGAGGTTTTTATGAAAAAAG
>JAIRPY010000048.1 GCA_031256905.1 Spirochaetaceae bacterium | reverse complement strand
TTCCGCCGCCGGAATTCCGCCTGCGATGAGGGCTTTCGCCAGAGGAACCGCCTTTTCCGGATCGTCAATCTTGATCACCGGCACAATACCGATCTTCCCTAGTTCTTCAAAAATTGTATTCATACGATCAGTATATCACGATACCGATGAAAAAGTATACGGGTATTCAAAAAAGCGGGTCAAGCTGATTTTTTGAATTTTTTAAAAAAAAGAAAAAAATCAGCTTGACATCTTTTTAAACTTTTTATATACTTTAAAAGTATTCTAAAATTTTAAAGAAGAAATGAAAAAGGCAGGTTGAAAAAATAGTAATGCGAGTTAAAACGTTGAGACTCATTACTCATTACTCATTACTCATTACCATGCCGTAACTGTCGCTACATCCAAACCGTAACAGCGCAAATTTTTCCCGATATACGCGCCGGAAACAGACGTTTCCGGCTGAGGGCATTTCTGCCCCCGTCTTAGAGCCGTCGGCTCAACGGGGCTGATCTGCTTTCGCGCAAACCTGAACAGACCAGTCCCGGCTCAAACAGCTTAACTCTGCGCGGTCCATAATAAGCCGCCGGTTAAGGGGAGCGGAAACGCTTCATCCATATAATTTGCCTAAAAGGAGTAAACTATGGCAAACAAAAAATTGATGTTGGGAATGGCCGCCGTTGCGCTGACATTCGCCCTGATCATGGGGAGTTGTAATAAGGACGATGACGACTCGCCCGGCAGAACTTTAGACGGCACATGGGAATACAGCGGTACCACCTACGCTATGCGCATGATCTGTTCCGGCAGTAACTGGCAAATGAAATTTAAGGCGGACGACGCTGAGTATGAGGATTCCAAGAAAGGCACATACACCCTAGACGGCAACGCTATCACGTTTACTACGACCCATGTTTTCGAAGATGACGCGTGGGAACCTGCTGATGAAACCGAAACCGCCGCCGCCACATTATCGGATGACGGCAATTCATTTCAGATGCCTCAAGGGGATTTGGGAACACTGACCTTCGTCAAGCAGTAATTCGCGGTCCCGTGAAAGGCTGATACCGATCAGCGGTTTCTGCGGCGTCAGACGCAATGTCTGACGCCGTTTTGCGTTTCGCTGGGTATATTCCCTTTTTTTTTCTTTTACGGTAGTATGTTGATTCATGAGAACCTTTACCAAGTCGATAAAGCTGAACGACGTATGTTATGATATTCGGGGTCCTGTGCTGAAAGAAGCGAAACGTCTCGAAGCCGAAGGCTTCAGGATACTAAAGTTGAATATCGGCAACCCCGGCGCCTTCGGATTTAACGCTCCGGACGAAATTCTGCATGATATGATTATCAATCTGCAAAACGCTCAGGGATATTGCGATTCTCAAGGTTTGTTTGCGGCCCGAAAGGCCGTCATGCACGATTTTCAGTCTAAAGACGTAATGGATGTGCAGATCGATGATATTTTTATCGGGAATGGCGTGAGCGAGCTGATTATGATCGCCATGCAGGGCCTGCTCGATACCGGAGACGAGGTGCTGGTCCCCATGCCGGATTATCCGCTCTGGACCGCCGCGATAACCCTTGCCGGCGGAAGGGCCGTGCATTACCTCTGCGATGAAGAAGCGGATTGGAATCCGGATCTGGCGGATATCGCCTCTAAAATTACGGCCCATACCAAAGCCATCGTTGTGATAAATCCGAACAACCCCACCGGCGCGGTGTATGATCGGCAGATATTGGAAGGGATTGCGCAAATAGCCCGGGAGCGGGATCTCATCGTATACGCAGATGAAATCTACGACCGGATCGTCTACGACGGCGTAAGGTCGATCCCCATGGCTTCTATAGATTCGGAAATTTTAACGGTAACCTTCAACGGACTTTCCAAGGCCTACCGATCCGCCGGATTCCGCGCGGGCTGGCTTGTGTTATCCGGGAACAAGAAATGCGCCGCCGGCTACGTCGACGGCTTGGAGATGCTCACAAATATGCGGATATGCGCGAATGTTCCCGCCCAATACGGCATCCAGACGGCCCTTGGGGGGTATCAGAGCATCAACGAGCTGATTCTTCCCGGGGGCCGCCTCAAGGAACAGCGGGATACGGTGGTCCGGTTGGTGAACGATATTCCCGGCCTTTCGGTGGTGCCGCCAAAAGGCGCGTTGTATTGTTTCCCTAAGATTGATATCCAGCGTTTCGGCATCGATAATGACGAACAGTTCGTCCTGGATTTGCTGAGAGAACAGCATCTGCTGGTAGTTCATGGTACCGGCTTTAATTGGAAAAAACCGGATCATTTCCGCATTGTGTTTTTGCCTGACAAGGAAACCCTAGCCGAGTCGGTCCGCCGGATCGGCAATTTTTTAAATCCGCCCCGCTAGGAGGTGGGCCTGAACCTTGGGGCCGGGACTCCCGGACGGGCGGCGGATTCCTGTTCCCGATACTCGGCCGGGGAAAAGCCGGTACTTTTCCTGAAAATTTTGCTGAAATAGTTTGGATCTTGGTAGCCCACCGCAAAAGCCGCTTCTTTGATATTTATCTGAGATTCCCTAAGGAGCTTTTCGGCTTTGGCAATCCGCAAATCCGTGAGATAGTCGATAAACGGAGTCTTCAAATGTTCCCCGAAAAGCCGGCTCAAATACGCCGGGGATACCTGCGCGGCTTCCGCGGCGGAACTTAACGGAAGGGATTCCGCATAATGTTCATGGATGTAAGCTATGGCCTTTACCAGCGGCGCGGGGAAATTTCCGGACCGCCGCAGATGGGCAAGATCAATCAGCGCGCCGAAATGCTCCCGCTCCCACCGTTCCCAAGCCTGAGTATCCTCCAGGGTCAAAATTTCTTCTACCGGATTGAAAAGCAGAGGCTCCTCAGGCTGACTGCCATAACAGCCGGTAACATCATCCATCAACAGCAGGAAAATCGATGCCATTTTCGCCTTAGCCAAGATAAACTCATAAGAGGCAAACACATCCTGCCAGAGATTCTTGAAAAGTTTGCGAATTTCTTCCGCCTCGCAGAAGCCCATCTTCCGGCGGAGCTGGACGATCCGCAGACGTTCCCGCCGGGGAAGGTCCGCGTTGAGCCGCTTCTGCTGAAGCTCCATGGAAGCTTCCCTATAGGACAGATACAGCTCGGTCCCCCGGCGGCACTCGCCGATTCCGTACCGGCAGAGGGGCGCGGAACAATTCTCTTCAAGGAACGCCTGAATCCGGACCCGCAGAATTTCCGGCTTTATGTCTTCGGAAATGAGAAATAAACCCTGATTCAGCAGGAGATCATACCGGCAATGATGCCTAAAAGAAAGTTTTTCCGCGATTTTCTCGGACAGTTTTTCCGGTTCTTCCTCGAATTCAAACAGACAAAGGACGCCCTTATCCGATGGCAGGCCGTACTGTTCCCGAAACTGTTCCCAATCCTCATCGCTGATGCGTTCTTTAACGGTTTCCCGCAGAAACCGCCGAATCGGATCTTTTTCCGAGCCAGACGACGTAAGCCGATCCCGGACATCCTCCAAAGCGGAAAGAAAGGTCTTTTTGGATACCGGTTTCACCAAATAGGCAAAAACCCCCAGGGGAATCGCTTTTTGCGCCAAATCAAAACGTTCATAAGCCGTGGAAAGAATAAAGGCCATGGCGGGAAAACGTTTGTGAACTTCGCTTATCACCTGCAAGCCATCCATGCCGGGGATGTTGATGTCCATAAATACGAGGTCCGGCTTGGTTTCATAGATTACTTGCAGAGCTTCGTAGCCTGACCGGGCTTTTCCCGCCAGCCGGAACCCCGGGGCGGCGTTTTTCAGCATGAAAGCGAAGCTGTCCAAAACCGGCTCTTCGTCGTCTACGATTACCACTCCGTACACAGTTCCTCCTTTTTTCAAGGCTACTCGAAAATCGGCGCCGACTCAACCGCCGGCAAAGGCTCAAAGCCTGAAATCCCGCTGACCCTGCTCGATGCCTGCAAGATTCCGGCGCACAATATCCCGGACTTTCTCTTTCGGGATCCGGCTCATTTCGGTTTCAATCAGCGCGTCCCCGGCTTTGCGAGTCGGCTCGGCGGCGTAATCGACCAAGTATTC
>JAIRPY010000005.1 GCA_031256905.1 Spirochaetaceae bacterium | reverse complement strand
TCCTTTCTGGACAATCTCAACCCGGCTTCGCTGGAGACGGTTCCCGGCGCGTACGGCGAAGCCTGCCTCGCCGAGGCGTCTCCGGGGGACCGGTTTCAGTTCGAGCGGCTCGGGTACTTCGTCCGGGACCCAGACGACTCCCCAGGCAAGCCGGTCTTCAACAAAACCGTCGGTCTCCGGGACACCTGGGCTAAAATCGAGAAAAAAGTTTTTGAGAAACTTTAAAGAACTCAGCCCGGTATTTTTAAAAACTCCGGCGGCGCCTTGCTTATTATAAAAAATATTATTATTATAGAAGTAGGATTATGATCCGGAAGGGCCGCTCTTTTGAGGGCTGTATCAACCGGGCCTTAGGGCCGGATGGACAAAGGAGTCTTTATGAAAGGTGCACGAGGGTATATGGATCTGGGAACGGTTTTTGATGAAATATTTGAAGCCGCTCAGAATTTCAGTTCTGAATTTCACCGCAATTTCGATTCCCGATGCGGAGATATGCCGCGATGGGCTTTCGATGAAAACACCGATTACTACCCGAACTATTCGTATCCGCCGATGAACGTCTACATGACCGCGGATCGAAGTATGATGTTTGAGTTTGCCCTGGCGGGTTTTGACGAAAAGGACATCAGTCTTTCCTTCCAAGGGGATTACATGGTCTTTTCCGCCCGCATCGGCGAGGAATACGCCGGGCTTCTTCAGCAGGAGGACCGCTACTTCAAGCGGCGGCTCAAGCTCAAGGACATCGAAAAGCAGAAGTATTATGTGCCTCTCGACAAGTACGCCCAAGAAAAGGTCAAAGCGGTGTACAAAAACGGCATCCTCAAGGTGAAGGTTCCTCCAAAAGACGAACCGGACCACAGCGAGGGCATCAAAATCGAAATCGTTAAAGAAGACGAATAGCAAAAAGGCAATCCCAAGTCCCGGATTGCCGGCCTCATCGCTTCTAAAAACAAAAGCCCCGCAAGCATGGTAACCATCCGCATCCAAGATCAGAACGGCTTGGCAGAAACAAACACCCCAGCAAAAAACTGCTGGATTGATGCCCGCAACGTAACCCGAGAAGACTTGGATCGCCTGGAGCGGGACTTCGGCATCGCGCCGGAACTGCTCGCGGACATTCTCGACGACGACGAACAAGCCCGCATCGAAAAAGAAGAAACCTACACGGCTTTGATTGTCCGGTTGCCGGTCTACGACCATGCCAGCGAGGTGACCTTTTTTACTTTGCCCTTGGGCATTGTGTTGTTTTCAGATAAGGTTATAACCATTTGCCGCCGTTCCGGGGATGCTTTAGACGACCTGGCGCAGAATCGCATTCGGGGTTTTACCATCAAGAACAAGAGTTCTTTCGTGCTTAATCTGCTGGGCCGATGCTCTTTCACATTTCTAAAGCATCTGAAGGAACTGAACAAACGCACAAACGCTATTCAGGAATCCCTTAGGAAGTCTATTCACAATAAAGAGCTTATTCAGTTGCTTTCGATTCAGAAATCTCTTGTGTTTTTTACGACCAGCATTACTACTAACGATCTGCTTTTGGAAAAATTACAGAAATCCCCGCTGATTCGTTTTAAGGAAGATGAAAGCGATCTTTTGGAAGATGTGCTGACCGAAAATAAACAAGCCATTGCGATGGCGAACATTTACTCTTCGATTCTTACGGGGACTATGGACGCTTTTGCCAGCGTTATTTCCAACAACCTTAATATCGTAATGAAACGGCTCACGATTGTGTCTATTGTACTTATGATTCCCACCCTGATTTACAGCTTTTACGGCATGAATGTTCCTCTGCCCTTTCAAGGTCAGGCCCTGGCGGTCTGGGTGATCGGGAGCGTCAGTCTGGGAGCGTCAATTCTGGGAGCGATTGTTTTGAGCGCCCGGCGGCGATAGTTTTTCTGCGGAGTTGGGAATCCTAAAAAGTAAAAGCAAAGAAAAAAATGGAAGAAAAAAAAATATGGTTCCGGAAAACGAGTCTTATCGATTATCCCGGTAAAGTCGCAGGAACGATGTTTTTTCCGGGATGCAACCTGCGGTGTCCGTGGTGCCACAATCGGGACCTGGTTTTGGGGGAATTTTTACCCAATTCTACGCCCCTGGATGAAGTTTTGACCCATCTTGAGAAACGCCGGAACGTGTTGAGCGGAGTCGTTCTCACCGGGGGGGAGCCGACGCTGTATAAAAATCTGCCGAATCTGATTCGGCGCATTAAGGAAATCGGCTTATCGGTGAAGCTCGATACTAACGGCCTGGAACCGGATGCGTTGGAGGAGCTTTTCGGCAGTCCGGAAACTTCGCCGGATTACATTGCGTTGGACTTGAAAGCCGCGCCTCGTCGTTATGCTTTGTTTGGTTCCGCTTCCCCTGAAACTTGTACCCGAAAACTTTCTGCCGCGGCGGTTCTCATTCGCGCTTCTGGGATTCCCCATGAATTCCGCACCTTGGCTTTTCCTAACGGTTTTATCGGCGGAGATGATATCGAAGCTCTCGCTCCTCTCACTGACGACGCTCTGTGGTATTTTCGGCCCTTTATACCGGGAACCTGCCTTGATCCTGCTTGGGATGATCTCAGCCCCGCCGGAAACGCCGCGGTTCAAGTTCTCGCGCAAAAAGCGAGGGCCCTAGGCAAACCCGCTCGCCCGGGAGCTTAATCCCCTCCGCCGGATGTGAATTATGCGGTATCGCCGACGCCTAAAAGCTCTTGTTGATGTAATGCATTTCTGCTATAGTGAAAATTGGGAAAAGGCAGAGTATTGAATAAGCGGTCGTTTTTTGTGGATGATATTACGTTACCCGGGATGTACTTTGGAGTGACGATTCGCTCTCCGGTTGCGAAGGGCCGGCTCAAGGGCATTGAATTTTCTTCGATGCCTTTTTATACCCTTATTACCGCTGAAACTATTCCCGGAGTGAATCAACTGGAGGGGTTTTCCGTCCCGATACTTGCTTCTGACGAGCTTTCCTACATCGGCGAACCGGTGGCGATTCTCGTGGGTCCCCAAGAAAACAAGCTCCGGGAATACGCCAAACATTGTAAGGTGATCGCCGAAGAGGACTCGCCGGTTTTTTCTGATATTGACGGAGAGGCGGGATGTATTGCGGCGGAACGCCGTTTTTCGATGCCGCAATCCCCCGAGGAAGACCCGGCGAATACCATCAGCGGAACTTATAAAACCGGTATTCAGGAGCATTGGTACGCCGATCCCCATGGAGCGATAGCGGTATTTTCTGAGGGGCGCCTGACCGTGTATGTCGCAGGTCAGTGGCCCTTTCATATCAAGCGGTCAGTGGTCCAGGCGACCGGGCTTCCGGCGGAAGCCGTACTGGTTGAGCCTGCTCGGATGGGGATGCACTTGGATGGAAAAATTTGGTATCCATCGCTTATGGCATGTCATGCGGCCCTCGGGGCCCTGGCTTCTAAGAAACCGGTCAAGCTGATATTGACCAAAGAAGAAGATTTTTTCTATTCTCCCAAACGAAATGCCGGAGAAATTACGATGCACAGCATCTTAGGAAAAAAAGGGGTTATAAAAACGGATGTAAAAATTGCCGTGGATTTAGGCGCGTACGGAGTTTTTGCGGATGAGATTATCGACCGAACCTGTTTGGGAAGTTTGGGGGTGTATACCCTAGGGCAGACCGGGGTGGAAGCCCTGGCGGGGCAATCGAACATTCCGCCCCAAGGACCCTTGGCGGGTTTCGGCTTATCCCAAGGTTTTTTTGCGTTGGAACGGCAGGTATCCCGTATTGCCGACGCCCAAGGGGTGGACCCGGCGGAATGGCGGAAAGCCCATGTCCGGCAGGACCCGGTTTTGGCTATCGGCGTTCCCATCGAAGAGCCGCCTCTTACGGAGCTTATCGACACGGTTTCGGCTATGAGCGGGTATTACCGAAAATGGTCCGCTTACCAACTGCTCCGGATGAAACGGCGGGCGTCGGATTGGCAGTCGAAGGAGGAGCCTATCCGGGGAATCGGCCTTGCCGCGGCGTATCAAGGGAACGGCTTTCTCTACAGCGGAACAGATCAGGGGGTGTACGCTGTGGAATTGACCTTAGAAGCCGAAGGTTTTCTGAATATTACTACCAGTATGGTTTCTTCTAACTATACCTATATTCGGAATTGGCGTGAAATGGCCGGGGAGATCCTTTCTATTGAAGGAGAGCTGATACGAATCCGGCTGGGTAGTACCGATACCGCTCCCGACTGCGGTCCCGGAAGCAACTCCCGGAATGTGGCCTCGGTTACCCAGTTGGTTGAAGAGGGGTGCCGGGAGATTCAGCGGCGGCGCGGGCAGGAGCCCTTGCCGATTACGATTCGTCAAGCCTATACCCCCGGGCTGAAGTCTCCTTGGGAAAAGGTTTCCCTTGCGCCTTTGGAGCGGCGGTTTGACGAAGGCGCGTTGGTCCGGCTTGGGTGGGGATGCGCTGTGGTGGAGGTCGAAATCGATCCCGCAGATCATACTCCCCGGATCCGGGGAGTGTGGCTTTGCGTGGAGGGCGGGCGGATTCTTTCGGAGGATCGCGCTCGGCTTACTCTCACGCAAGCCGGCATTCACGCGCTCGGCTGGGCGGCCCGGGAGCATCTTTGCTATGTGCATGGGAAAATTCAGGACCCGCTTTTTTACGGCTACGACATTCCTGCGCCGGGGGATCTTCCTCCTATACAGGTTGGATTCCTCCGAAGGGATACTTCCTTTCCCAAAGGCATTGGAGAACTGCCCTTCAGCACGGTTCCGGCGGCCTATGTGCAGGCGGTTTCGCAGGCCCTGGATCATCCCTTCGACCGGATTCCCCTTACGAGCCGGGATGTATGGAAAACCGGAAAGCTCAAAAGAAGGGAGCCATGACCTTAGAATTTCTTTTAAATCGGGAAAACGTTATAACCGAGGCCAACGCCGGCACTCGGCTGATCGATATACTGCGAGGTCCTCCGTTTTTTCTTTTAGGCGCGAAAGCCGGCTGTTTACTTGGAATTTGCGGCGCGTGTTCCGTCATTTTTAATGGGAAAGTCATCAAAGCCTGCCAAATTTTGGCTTTTCGGGTCCATGAGAGCGAAGTTATGACCATAGAAGGATTTTCCAAGTCCAACGAATACCAAGATATTGTCAAAGGCTTTGAAAAAGCCGGAGTCGAAACCTGCGGATATTGCGAAACCGGCAAGATTTTAACGGTTCAAACGATTCTTGCCAAGAACCGCCAGCCTACCCGGAATGACATTCTCCTGAACCTTGGAGGGCTTCGATGCCGATGTACCGAACCCGAAAGCCTCGTCGAGGCGGTTCTGGCGGCCGCGGACCTTCGTCAGCGGAGAATTTATGGACGAACCGCGTAATCAGCTTTTTTTTCCGGTCTCCTTTGCGGAACTCTTCAGCGAGTGGTCCCAGTTTCCCGAGGCGGTTCCTTTTGCCGGGGGCACCCAGATGTTTCGGTATCAGGGCAAGGGGGCTCCTGAAATTCCTCAAAATATTCTTTCTTTGCACAAACTGGAAGACCTGTACCGCATCACCCGCAATGAGCGGGTACTTGAAATCGGGTCTATGGTCACATTGAATGATATTATCAAACTGGGGAAGATTGTGCCCGAGGTGTTCGCCCGATGCTTGGAAGGCATCGGGGGTCCCCAAATCCGCAATCTTGCAACTATTGGCGGGAATATCTGCAATAAATCTCTGCGCTTGGATACCGCCGCGCCGCTTATCGCTTTGGACGCGCATTACGAACTGCGAACCGCCGCCAGGGTTCGGTGGATCGGAGCTTCCCGGTTTTACGGGCATCCCGAACCGTTATCCAAAGACAAGCCCCTGCCGATCGGGCCCCAGGAATTGCTCACCCGGATCCGCATTCCGTTGGAACCCTGGGATTATTCGCTGTATAAAAAATTTAAGCCCGAGGCGTCCGGGAAAGGCGGGGGGATTATCGTTTTCATCATCCGGAACCAAAAAAATGTCCTCGCGGATATGCGCCTCGTGTTTGCCGGGGATTTGGTTTTGCGGGACCGGCCCACCGAAACCCGGCTCATCGGAAAACGGTTGCCCATAGCCCGGGAAGACGTCCGGGGTTTTGTGAAGCAGTGGGAAACTTATTTGGCAACCTTACCTCCGTCCCTGCCTCGGCCCGATGATTTTTTGCGGACCAACATCGGGCATTTCATTGAAAGCGGTTTACTCAGCATCTCCGACTGATTTTAACGCAAAGCCCGGAGTAAGGTCCGCAATTCCGGGTCGGCCAAAGGTTCGGTGACCGGGGCCTTTTCGTCTTTCTGAGTTTGCAGGATGATTTCGTCTCCCGGGGCGATGCGGTCAAAAAAACCATTCCGGGTCAGGGCGCCGACCGAAATTTCTTCATCAATTTTTTCGATAACCAGGGTCCCCACCACATCCTGGGGAGAATAGGCTAACCCCACGCCTTCATGCCGAATTAAGGGCTGTCCTTTTTTCACCACATCGTAGACCCCTTCTGGAGTTACTCCGTCGGCCCGTCCCTTGTCGATGAGGCCCTGTCCCTGTTTGTAGCGCAGGAGTTCTCCCCGGAAGGGCAAAGCGTGGTGAAGCTGATCCCCAATGCCCCGGGAGGCGTTTCGCAGGCGGTCTGCGCCGGTACGGTACGCGGAAAAGGTTGCCGCCCGGGTTCCGGTCCGTCCGACGAAGAGGTCTCCGGTAATCGAAAGATCCCGTTCATTTTCGGAAACCGATATAATCAGAAAATAATCCACATTCGCCTCCCGGGCTCGCCGGAAAGCGAGGGAAAAGGAGGGTTGGGACAGTTCCAAATCGCTAACATTAATATTTCGTTCATGGGTGAGGATGTCTTTTATGTACACTGAAGCGGCCGCGCCCGCGTCGGCATGGAAAAAGCCGGACTGAGAAGAGAGGGAAAAGACCGCCACATTCCAATGAGCTTTGGCGATTTCCACCGGGTTTATGGACCATTGCCGGTATACCGCCTCGTCGAGGAAGGTGTTGTAGGTTTCGACCGCGTCCTGCAAGTCCCGGTCGTTAAAGCCCAGGTTTTGCATGAAGCGCAATTCCTCAAGGTATCGGGCGGGATAGCCCTGAATCCGGAGGAGTTCCGCGTACTGCCGGCGGTCCGGGGCGTAGGGGTTAAGCCTAAGCCCCCGGCGGTACTCGAACAGAGCCTGTTCGATGAGGTTTCGGGATTGGTAATCCCGGCCCCGGGTGAAATGCCAGGATGCCCATCGGGCCCGGCGGGGGTCTTCGAGGGTAGTTTCCTTGAGGAGCAGGTCTTCCAAAACCGCCCGGACGAATTCGTCATTGGGATCCAGGCTGGCGGCGTTGGAAAGAATTGTCAGGGCTTCGGTTTTTCGTCCCAGTTTGATGTACGACATCCCCTTGAGATACCAGGAGTAAATATCATTTCGGTCCAGCTCGAGGGATTCATCCGCCAGCCGGGCGGCTTCTTCGAACTGTCCGGTTTGATACCGCAGATTCGACAGCAGAGAAAAGGCGGGTCCGTACCCGGGACGGAAAAACAGGGACCGTTGAGCGTACTGAATCGCGGTATTGAGGCGTCCGGCTTTGGCGTCGAGGTAGGCGGCGTAGTAGTAGACTCGGTAGTCATGGGGATGCGCGCTGATGGCCCGTTCGATGTACACCCGGGCCGAATCGGTTTCGCCGAGGGACCCAAGAATCAGGGCCAGGGAGATGAGGAGCCGGCGGTCGTCTGGGTATCGGCGTACCGCTTCCCGATATCGGGATACCGCATCTCCCGGCCGGCCCCGGGCGACATCCAATTGGGATGCGGCGAAGAGCGCTTCTTTGTTATAGGGTTCTTTTTTCAGGACCTCTTTGATGATGCCGTCCGCTTCTTCGAGACGTCCTAGGCCGATGAGACTGAAAGCTTCGAGGTTGGCCATGTCGAGATTGCCCCGGGCTAAGGCTCGGGCTTTCCGGGTCCAGACGAGAGCCTGGTCAAATTCGCCCAGGGCGTAATAACATTCCGCCAATGACGCGGTGGCTTCGGCGTGGGCGCCATTCAGGCGGAGGCATTCGAGGAGGGCTTCCGCGGCGACGTACCAATCTTCTTCCACCATGGAAACTTTGCCTTGTTCGTAATACGCGCCGGCGCCGAAGGTTTGGGCGTTCAAAGGCAGGGTCAGCCAAAAAAGTAAAAAAATCATATATCGTTCTCCCGTGGTTTTAAAATAATTTTGACCGTATGAATTTTATGTCCGTCCATATTTTGTATGATAAAGTCATGGCCATTATACACAATTTTTTCGTATTTTACCGGAATTTTTTCAAAGAGATTGAACACAAAGCCTCCGAGGGTGTCAAAATCCTGAGTCGGCAGGTCGATGCCGAGGACTGCCGCCAGATCTTCCAGTCTGACTCGGGCGTCGCAGAGGTAGGTTCGGTCTTCCAGGGGAAGAATCAGCTCGGTTTCGTGGTCGAATTCGTCTTGGATGTCTCCGATGATTTCTTCTATTATATCTTCCATACAAACAATTCCTGAAACTCCGCCGTATTCGTCGACCGCGACCGCGATGTGGACTTTGCGGCGCCGCAATTCCCGGAGCAGGCCGTCGATGCGCTTTGATTCGGGAACAAAAAAGGGTTTCCGCAGGAGCTGGGGGATGGCGAAGGTATTGTCTTTGAGCAAACTTTTCAGCACATCCTTTACGTAGAGAATACCGATGACGTTATCAATTGTTTCTTGGTACACCGGAAATCGGGAATGGCCGCTTTCGGCGATGCCTGCCAGCAATTCTTCTTTGGAGGCCTCGGCTTGGAGGAATACCGTATCGATTCGGGGGACCATCACTTCTTTTACCGTGGTTTTTGACAGCCCCAAGACGCCCTGAATCATCTCCTGCCGATCCGTTTCGAGGGACCGGTAGGTTTTGCGATCTATCCCTTCGGCCTGCTTCCTGAAATTCTCGAACAGCCAAGAGAGGAAGTTTTCTTTCATGGCAAAATCCGGGCTCCCGACAAATCCGACATCAGCGTTTCCTGCAATCGTAGCATAGGTTCAATATCGGCATTCGTGGCATGATCTAGGCCCTTCAGATGGAGAATTCCATGAATCAGAAGCCGCCGGAGTTCCTCGTCTTGGGACACCGAAAAGGAGGCCGCGTTTTCCGCGAGAGCCTCCAGGGAGATGACAATATCCCCCGGCAGATACCAGGTCTCGCCCTTTTCTTCAACCCAAGATCCCAGGGGAAAAGACAGCACATCCGTAGCTTCGTCCTTCTGCCGGAATCGGGCGTTGAGTTTTTTAATACAGCCGTTGCCGCAAAATAACACCGATAAATCCCATTTATCAATGCCCAGATAATCCAACACCTTCAGGATGAAAGCTTCCGCCGGAGCCGCCCACCGAGGCAGAGGCTCCTCGTCAGTCTGGATAGCGACTCGATTCATGGGTTCCCCTCCGCCGGGACCGCCGGCTCCGGCGGAACGGGACGGCTGGGCGGAATTTTAGGATACTTGATGCGGGAATGGTAATAGCCCGCAAGAACCTGCACAAAAGCCCGGCGAATCGTCTCCAAATCCCGAAAGGTCAGCTCCGAGGCCGCCAGCTGTCCATGTTCGATCTTGCTGGTGATCAGTTCTTGGATGAAAGCGTCGATTTTTTCGGACCGCGGATTGTCCATAGTTCGGACCGCGGCTTCGCACATATCCGCAAGCATCACCACCGCGGACTCCCGGGACCGGGGCGGACTGCCGGGATAAGAAAAATCCTCCGGATTCGCTTGGGGATCCTGCTCCAGAGCTTTGCTGTAAAACCAGGTAATCACCGAATTGCCATGGTGTTCCGCTACTATATCCGTAACTTCCCGGGGCAGACCGAGACTTCGGGCCTTTTCCACCCCGATCCGCACATGACTCCGGATAATCGTAGCCGAAAGGGACGGAGAAATATCGTTATGCTTGTTATAGGACGTCTGATTCTCCACAAAATAATCAGGCTGTTCCATCTTGCCGATGTCGTGGTAATAGGCCCCCACCCGAGCCAATAGAGGATTCGCGCCGATTTCCTGACACGCCGCTTCCGCAAGGTTGGCGACCATAATCGAATGACTATAGGTCCCCGAAGCCACCGTGAAAAGCCGTTTCAGCAAAGGCGTGTTGAGATCGGAAAGTTCGATAAGCCGAAAGGCCGTCGCCGCATTGAGAACCTGCTCCAAGGGAGGCAAAACTCCCAACACCAGCATCCCGGAAGCTACGCCGTTAAAGGCCGCCCAAAATAACGGCGCCGGATAATCCCCTCCGCCGGCGCCGTTGACAAGCAAAACCGCGCCGGCGGCTATCACATTTCCGCCGGCGATAATTAAACCGGTTTTGACCAAATCCATCCGTTTCTGCGCTTTTTGCAGAGTATAGGACCCCAAAACCCCGGAAACCAGCGCGAAAATATAGGCCGCCTCATCAAAAGAACCCGAAAGAAAGGCCCCCAAGGGCAAAATCATAGCCCAGGCCAAAGCCAAAGGCGGACCAATGAGAATCGAAGGAAGCATAATAGCCAACGCGGTAGGCAAGACAATGGAAACCGGAAAATATTTGGTGTTGAACGGAAGATGTTCGGCAAAAGCCGCGCCGATAAGGTACAGAGCCGTCAACGCCGAGAGCAGATAAATCTCTCCGTCCCTCAGGCGCCGCCCGATAAGGTTCACACTCCCCACAAAGACAAATAAGCCGTATATCAGCAGGAACAGCAGAATCCGCCCCATCGCCATGCCGAGGTCTTTTTTGACCGGTTCGTTCAGGGCCCGCAGGCGAATCATATCTTCTTCGGTAATGATAAACCCCCGGCGGATGATTCGGGTCCCCGGTTCGATGTACTTCACTACCGGTTCTGAAAGGTCGCTGGTCTCTTCCAGCCGGCGTTTCGTATCTTGGAATGAAAAAAATACATTTTCTTTGAGAAAGGGCCGGATCAGATCGAAAACAATCTGCCGGAAGTCCTGGGACACCTCCTCAGAGGCGTAGCGGTCTAGGGCTTCCCGCAGTTTTTCGAGGGTGATGATCCGGCTGAAAGGCACCCGTTCCCGGGCGGTCTGAACCCCGGAACTCCGGAGGAGTTCTACCATGTCGGGATTATAGGTCTCCAAACCGGTTTGGGGAAGGGCGAAAATTCCTTCTTCCATAATATGATCCAGCGCGTTTCCGCCGAAGCGCAAAATTTCCAGCCGGTCCGGGGCTTTAAAGAGGGCGGTTAAGGTTTCCTCGGTGAAGTAGCCCGGAAAAGCCGCCAGAACCCGGAGACTGTAGGTTTCGGAGGAATCCTCCGCGGCAAATTGCTCCCGGGAAAAGGCCCCGAATCGATTATACTCCCGCTGAGACTCGATGACGATTCCCGGGGAATACACAAACACCCCGGACACAAGGCGATGTTGGGCTTCCAGCCGGAGCTGAGTTGCGGCTTCGTCGATATAGGACGCCGGATGTTCTGCGATGACGTCTCGTTCGGCGACTTTTCCGGCTTCAAATTCCCGGATGTCTTCGGCGGAGGTTCCGACTTTGGGACCGTACAGGATAAGAATAAGGCAGAGCAGGAACGCAATTCCCGTGGCGGCCGCGGGCCCGGGCCGGAGGTTCGGCGTCAAAAGGGGGTTTCCGCCGGAATGTTCGGGGGCTTCAGGGTTTTCTTTCATTGTCATAGGCTTGAATTATCTTTTTTATGAGGGGATGCCGCACGACATCTCCGGTGTGGAGGTAGGCGAAATGAATTCCTTCGATGCCTGAAAGGAGGGATACGGCATGGAGCAGACCTGAATCGACGCGTTTCGGCAGGTCGATTTGGGTCGCGTCTCCGGTGACGACCGCTCGGGACCCTCCGCCGAGCCGGGTTAGGAACATTTTCATCTGCTCTTTTGTGGTATTTTGGGCTTCGTCCAGAATGATCGCCGCGTCGTTGAGGCTTCGGCCCCGCATATACGCGAGGGGCGCGATTTCTATCGTCCGAGTTTCTTCGAGATGTTTGATTCCCTCGTAGGGGATGAGGGATTCCATGGCGTCATAAAGGGGACGAAGATAGGGATGTATCTTCTGCGCCAAGTCGCCGGGCAAAAAACCGAGGCTTTCTCCCGCTTCCACCACAGGCCGGGTAAGCACGAGTTTCCGCAACTTTTTCGAGAGAACCAGCCGCAGAGCTTCCGCGACAGCCAAGTAAGTTTTGCCGGTGCCGGCGGGACCCACGCAGAACGTAATATCCGCAGAACGCATCCCTTGGATGTACAACCCTTGGTTGAGGCTTCGGGGGTAGACTCGGGTGAAGCCCTGGGGAATCTGGATAACCGACCCTCGAATAGGGTCCTGCCCTTCCGGGGCGTTATCCGCCAGGGCTTTGACGTATTCCGCCGAGGGGCTTTCTCCGTTCTTGACCGCCGCGATAAGGCTGTCGATCATCCCTCGGAATCGTTTCGCGCTGGTTTCATCGGCTCCTTCCAGTTTGATTTCGTTTCCTTTTGCGGTAATGCGCCGGTCCAGCAGTTTTTCGAGGGTTCGGAGATTCTCGTCATTGGCGCCGCACACTTCTGAGAGCAGGTCCCGATTATCCAGTACGATAGTTATGGCCTTCCTCCCGCCCCCGGGCTTATGAAGGTCCCGGGACTGCTAACCGGCCATTTTCCATCCGGGTTATGATTTGTCATAGGCAAAGGATACCTTTTTTCTTCCATCCTAGTCAAGGGCGCCTAGTCAAGGGCGGGCCGGGGGCAATGTTTTTTTAAAAAAGCCCCTTGAGGGCTTGACAGACCGAATCAAGAGGGGTATACTTAATTAGTTAAAGCTAGTTTAGCCGTTTCGGTTTGTGAAAACCGGTATCTTTTCTTTCTGGATTAAGTCATGCAATATTTTGATACTCACGCCCATATAGGGTTGATTGTGGAGGACCCTATTGAACAGCTTATTGTTATTCAGGAAGCCCGGCAGGCTTCAGTGGCGAGGCTTGTTTCTATTTGCAACAGTCTGCATGATTTTGCCAGAGTGTACGAAAACCTCAAGTCGGCCGCGAATGTCTACCATGCTGTGGGAGTTTCTCCTTCGGAAGTGCAGAATCCGGGCAAAAATTGGGCCCAGACCATCGAAAAAAGCGCGGCTCTGCCGAAAATCGTCGCCCTCGGCGAGATCGGCCTGGATTACTACCGCAAATTCGGGGACAAAAATTCCCAAATCGAGCTGTTTATCCGTCAGCTGGACCTGGCGGCGAAGTTGGAACTGCCGGTTATCATCCACAATCGCGAAGCCGGACATGACGTTTTGGATATATTGCGGGACCGCCTTCCCCCAAAGGGCGGGGTTCTTCACTGTTACTCAGAAGACGCCGCCTATGCCAAGAAAGCGTTGCGCCTTAATTTATATTTTTCTTTTGCCGGTAATTTGACGTACCGGAACGCCAAAAATCTGCATGAAACCGTGGGGGTTCTGCCCCCGGAACGGATTCTTATTGAATCCGAAAGCCCCTTTATGGTTCCCGCCGATTATCGGGGAAAACGAAATATGCCGAAATACCTGCCCCTTACGGCCCACTGCCTTGGAAATATGCTGGGACTGCCCGACGAAAAAATGGCGGAAATTCTTTGGCAGAACGCCAACCGGTTTTTCGGACTGACCGAGTAAGCCCAAAGTTTTGCCTAAAAAACGGCCAAGTCAAAAATTTTTAAAAAAGGGTTGCGGATAGCAACCCTTTTCGATAATATAAACAAAAATGCGGGATTTGTATCATCCGGTAAGTATCGGGAACCTCGAGACGCCCGGCAATCTGTTTCTTGCCCCGGTCGCAGGCTATACGGATCGGGCTTTCCGGTCGATCTGCGTTGAGCAGGGCGCGAATTTCACTTACACCGAGCTGGTTTCGGCCGAAGCCATGGTCCGAGGGGGGCCTTCTTTCAGCGGGCTTCTGGGCCGGGCCGATAACGAAATTCGGTACGGCGTTCAGCTCTTCGGTTCGGATCCGGAAACCATCTACAAAGCCGCGGTTTTGCTGGAGCCTTTCGCTCCGGATCTGCTGGACCTAAACGCCGGATGCCCGGTTCCCAAAGTAGTCAAAACCGGCGCGGGAGCCGGGCTAATGCGGAATCCCCCGGGGCTGGGCCGAGTTATCGGGGCCGCGAATCGGGCTTCCATGGAACGGTTAGGCCGTATTCCGGTGACCGTAAAACTGCGTTCCGGCTGGGATGCGGATTCTATCAATTATCGGGAATGTTCCCAAATCGCGGTCGAAGCCGGCGCGGCGGCCGTTACCCTTCATCCGAGAACCAGAGAACAGGGATACACGGGAAAAAGCGATTGGCGGTACATTCAGGATTTGGTTTCCCGGCTTCCGGTTCCGGTAATTGGATCCGGCGACCTCTTTTCCCCCCAAGCCGCCGAGGAGATGCTTCGGGAAACAGCCTGCGCCGCAGTGATGTTCGCCCGAGGCGCCTTGGGAAATCCCTTTATTTTTTCCGAAACATTTTTTCGGCTCCAGGGAAGCACTTTACATTCTGAAGATCCGCGGTCCAGTAAACAAATATTGGAAACCGGTTTTCGACACCTTCTCTTGCGGGCCGGCGACGCAGGAGAAAAAAAGGCCTGCCTTGAAATGCGGAAACAGATGTGCGCGTATACTCGGGGCATTTCCGGCGGCGGAGCTTTGCGGAACAAACTGGTTCACGCGGAAAGTATCGCGGATTACCGGCGGATTCTCGATGAGTATTTGGCAACTTTTTCCGCCCCGCCGAGCTGAAAAAAAAAGAGCAAAATGATGACAAACGATGCTAAAAGAATTTTGAAGAATTCCTTTGGGTTTTCGGCGTTCCGGCGGGGGCAGGAAGAGATAATCAGCGCGCTTATCACGGGACGGGATGTGCTGGCCGTTATGCCGACCGGAGCCGGCAAATCTTTGTGTTACCAGATTCCCGCGTTGATGCTTTCGGGGCTTACGGTTGTGATTTCGCCGCTTATCGCGCTGATGAAAGATCAGGTGGGAGCTTTAATCAGCGCGGCGATTCCGGGAGCCTATCTGAACAGTTCCCTCTCTTCGGGAGAGTACAGAAATACTATCTCCCGAGCGGCCCGGGGGGATTACAAAATTCTGTATATCGCTCCGGAGCGGCTCAAAAGCGAGGATCTACAGGGTCTTGGGATTGCGCCGGGGATTCCCATGCTTGTAGTCGATGAAGCTCACTGCATTTCCCAGTGGGGTCATGACTTCCGGCCGAGTTACATGGACATTCGCGGATTTATCCGCGGGCTTCCTTCGCGTCCGATTACCGCGGCTTTTACCGCCACCGCCACCGATAAAGTAAAACAAGATATAGCCCGGCATCTGCATTTGGAAAATCCGTATCTGCTTACCACCGGGTTTAATCGGGAGAATTTGTACTTCGAGGTTCGGCATCCGGAAAATAAGCTGAACGCGCTTTTAGATTGTCTGCGCGCCCGGCCGCGCAAAAACGGCATCATCTACTGTAGTACCCGCAAAACCGTGGAAAGTCTCTGCGAAACTTTGCGCGCTGAAGGTTTCAACGCAACCCGGTATCACGCAGGCCTGGACGACGAAGAACGCCGGAATAATCAGGACGATTTCATCTATGACAGAAAAAGTATCATGGTCGCCACAAACGCTTTCGGGATGGGTATCGATAAATCAAACGCGGCCTTTGTCATTCATTACAATATGCCGAAAAATATCGAAAGCTACTACCAAGAAGCCGGCAGAGCAGGACGAGACGGCAGTCCCGCAGATTGCATTCTCCTGTACAGCCCAGGAGACGTGGGGCTCAATGAGTACATCATCTCTAATCCCCAAAACGACGGTATTCCCAGAGACGAAGAACTGATTCAGCACAACTTAAAACTTCTCAAATGTATGACCGATTACGCCGTCACTGAAACGTGCCTCCGGGCGGAACTGCTTGCGTATTTCGGGGAAACCGGCGAGGACTACTGCGGAAATTGTTCCAACTGCAAAAATATCGCCAAAACAGACATAACAATTCCGGCCCAGAAAATTATCTCCTGCGTATACCGGCTTGAACAGCGAGGAAAACATTTCGGCCGAGCTGTGGTGGCGGATATCCTCCGGGGAAGCAAAACCCAAAAAATCCTGAGTCAAGGGCTAAATACCCTCAGTACGTATGGAATCATGGCAGATATAGAGCCGTACATCTTAAAACGTCTGATCGAATATCTTGTGGAAAACAACTATCTCGACACTGAAGGTGAGGTATATCCAGTATTGCGCCCCGGTTCGCTTTCCGGGAAAATTCTTTTTGAAAAAGAAAAACTTTCCATGATGCTTCCAAAAGACGCAATTCCTAAAGACGGAATTCCCAAAACGAAAAAACGCAGAACCCGATTCATCCTCGAATCGGAAGAATTTTCAGACCGAGAACTGTTTGAACGGCTCAGAAAATTACGGACTCGGCTGGCGCAGGAATCGCATATGCCGGGATATATTATATTCAGTGACGCTACTCTTTATGATATATGCCGGAAAAAACCGCAAACTTTGGATCAGTTTCACAATGTATCCGGCGTGGGACTTGTGAAAAAAAATAAATACGGCGAAGTTTTTACGGAAATCGTCCGAGAGTATATGGCGGAAAAAACCGCGCCGTCCAGCGAGTAAAACGCAGTATTTCTGCGCTGACGAAATTCCGCAGAAAAAGAATTGCCCGGACAGGAAAAACACACGGAGAAAAAAATGATACCTTCTATACTTATGATTGCCGCGCCTATTTTAATTGCCGCGGTAGGCGGCATGATATGCGAGCGTTCCGGCGTGGTAAACATTGCGCTTGAAGGGCTTATGTCCATAGGCGCGATGACTGGGGCGACAGTTCATGTGTTGTTAGAACCGGCAACGGGTTTTTCCCTTCCTCTGGCTCTTATTTTCGGGGCGGGTATGGGATGCCTCTTTTCGCTGATTCATGCCGGGGCTACGCTGGTTCTGCGGGCGGATCAGGTTGTTTCCGGGACTGGGATAAATCTTTTGGCAAACGGACTGACGGTGTTTTCTTGTCAGCTTATATTTCATGCTGAACGGACTCCTAATCCTAAGCTGGGGATGCTTCCGGGATTCGGCGGTATATATCCAACTGCGTGGCTTGCTTTGGTTATTTTGGCTGTTTCGTGGTTTATACTCTACAAACGTCCCTGGGGATTGCAGTTGCGGGCGTGCGGAGAACATCCTGCGGCCGCGGCCGCGGCAGGTATTAAGGTGATAAAAATCCGATGTATCGCGGTGCTTATATCAGGAGCTTTGGCGGGCCTTGCGGGCGCGTGTATTGTCTTAACTCAAGACATTCAGTTTACGGTAAATACGATTAACGGAAAGGGGTTTATAGCCCTTGCCGCCGTGTCTTTCGGGCGATGGCGTCCGTTGGGCGTTTTCGGCGCGGCCTTTCTGTTCGGCGGGTCTTCAGGATTATCGGTACATATTACTAATCTTAAGATTTTGCGCTTTTTGCCTTCAGATTTTTTTAACGCTCTGCCGTACATCATCACTCTGATCACGCTAATACTATTCGGCGGAAAAGATTACGCGCCCCGGGCCGCAGGTCAGCCTTACGATGCGGGAAAAAGTTAGCTTTTCTTTCTTTTTAAAAATAAGGCCCTTGCTTTTTTAAAAGAGGAGAAGTATACTGATCGTATGGGATTGAATGAAACGCCTTCCGGCGAGCGCGTGCATATCGGATTTTTCGGGCGGCGCAACGCGGGAAAATCCAGTTTGGTAAATGCGGTGACCGGGCAGGATTTGGTTATCGTTTCCGACGTAAA
>JAIRPY010000134.1 GCA_031256905.1 Spirochaetaceae bacterium | reverse complement strand
AGATCAGCAAAACTAACTTCACCCATGTGTACAAGCAATGGATGCAATTCGTTAAGCCGTCTATCCAAATCGATTGGGCTATTGCGAAAAAGCATAACATACTCGACGCGGATTTCTATTTGGCGGATTTAATCGCTGAAGACGATGTCACCATAAAAGACAAACTGTTTGTACTGCTCAAAAAAGACCGATACGAACTCGACCGTCATATTAGCGAGTTAGGATTATTTAGCAGTCAAACTGTCGAGTTTAAGGATCGGGGCGCGGCGCATAAAGAATTTTGGAACAAGTATACAAGACCGCCTCGCAAAGAGTTTTGGGGTTATATTGTCGAACGCCGGGACTTGCTTATTCCGGAGGATGTGCGGGAGCGCAAGGGCGCGTTTTTCACGCCTCCGCAGTGGGTCGCCAAAGCGCATGAGTATCTCGAAAAATGTTTCGGCGAAGACTGGCAGGAAGAGTACATCGTGTGGGATAACTCTGCGGGAACAGGAAATCTGCTTGCCGGGCTTGTCAACAAGGATAACATCTGGGCTTCCACTCTCGATAAGCAGGATGTACAGGTAATGCGGGATCGCATTGAAAACGGCGCGAATCTGTGGGATGAGCAAGTGTTTCAATTCGATTTTCTGAATGACGATATAAAATCTGTCCGGGATGGCGGGAAGATTCCCGATGCCTTATTCGACATCCTCAAGGATGAGGAAAAACGGCAGAAGCTAATTTTCTTGATAAATCCGCCGTACGGCGAAGCGGGAAACGCGAGAACCAGAGCGCGCAAAGGCACTGCGCGCGAAGTTACGCACAAAGCAGGAGTATCTAAAAGCAAAACAAAAGAGCGGTTTAAAGATACGCTGGGAAAAGCTCTTGCGGAAAAGTATGTGCAGTTTTTCGTCCGCATTTTATATGATATACCTGATTGCAAAGTCGCGGCGTTTGTAACCCCGAAATATATTTGCGGCGGCAGTATGAAGAATTTTCGGGAGGTATGGAAAGCGAAATATATCGGGGGTTTTGCGACTCCGGCAAGAACGCACGATAACTGCACCGGACATTACCCGATCTGCTTTTTTGTGTGGGATTTAGCGCAGAAGAAAGATTTTCCAAAAAGCGTTTCCTGCGATGTGTTCAACGAAAAAGAACATCGGCAAGGAGTAAAAAAATTCTACGCCTCTGACGAAAAAACCATAAACGATTGGATTAGAGAATATAACTTCGGAAAAGAAGGTGCTATAGGTATCGGACGTTGTGACGCTCCGGACGATCAACGAAACAATTATTGCTGGATTGCGCAAAAATCTATACTCACCCATCAATTGTTTTTAAATAAAAAAAACTTCGTTCCGTTTGCGGTCTATTTTGCAGTGCGTCATTGCATTGAACACAAATGGATAAACGACAGCGATCAGTATTTTTATCCGAAAGACGGTTGGGAAACAGATATTGCGTTTCAAAACGACTGCATCGTCTTTACGCTGTTTAATTCCTACAACAAGATAAAACTGCGCGAAGGCGTCAACCACTGGATACCGTTCACCGAAGACGAAGCCGGCTGTACTCGGCGGTTCAAGAGCCGTTTTATGAGCGATTTCTTGCGAGAAAGAGGCATTAGCGGGCGGAAGGCAGTATCGCTGTCCGCGGCGGCGCAGGCGGTTCTTAACGCCGGACGGGAACTCTGGCGGCATTACCACGCTCAAGCGGAAAAAGACCGAACCGCGGATATTAACGCTTCCTTTTACGACATCCGGGAATACTTTCAGGGAAGCAAGTCAGGCAAAATGGGCGTCTCTTCTACTGACGAACGGTACCGCGAACTCATTAAAGCCCTGCGGGACGCGCAGGACGTTCTTGCCGCGGGCATCGAGCCGAAAGTCTACGAATACGGCTTTCTGCGAAACGACTAAGCCCGGGAGGTAAAATTTTCTTGACAATACAAATCAAGTATGCAATTATATTTTTATGAAGGATCCTGCAAAAACTTCTCTGGCGATGCTTTTTACGTTGGTCTGTTTGATAATTATCATCGGAGTTACCACTGCGATTTCGTGTATCTTTTTTGTGAATCTGCGGAATATCGCATACCGGGAAACGGAAACTATAACTCGCAAAACCATTGACAGCATTCGGGACCAGGTGATCGGGAAATTTAACCTCTGGTCTGGGCTGATTCAATATACCGCTTTCGGCATTGCGCCGCTGATGGCGCAAGAACCGCCGGATACGCATACTATTGAATCGATTTTCAAGCGGGTCCTACAAACCCAATCAGACCTTTGGCTTCTCTACTGTTCAAATAATCAAGTCTGGAATGAACCCGGAGGTTATGCAGTCTTTTCCGACGGGGAAAAACGCGCGCCGGATTGGAATAACACCACTCGTTCCTGGTTTACCGGGGCAAAAGCGAATCCGGGTAAAATCGTATACGCGGACCCGTATATCGCCGCCAATAGCGGTATGCTTACTGTCGCGGTTTCTACCGTAATTTACGATAACGACAGCAAGGATAGGGGCGTTATTTCGGGAAACGTTTCGGTGGAGCTTTTGAAAAACATCCTAACTGACGCGGCGTCTCTGCCGGAGGAAAATATTTTCTTTCTTAATAAAGAAGGGCTTTTCATAACTCATCCGGATACGTCTATGATTCTTACCAAGAATTTTTTTGACGCCCCTCAAGTTGCGCCTTATCGGGAGAATATTCGTTCTTCTTCTTCTTTCGTCCATATTGACGAAAACGTGTTCATATACTCTGCGAAAATTCCTGAGGTGGATTGGATTCTCGTCGCTACGATTCCAACTGCATCGATTTACGCGGAAACTAATCGACTGCTTTTCCGGCTGATTCTTGTCGCTTTGTTGTGCCTTGCGGCGGCCGCGCTTATATCGGCGTTGTTTAACTACTTTATGTTTACTCTGCCGGTTCAGAAGGTCAAAGAAGTCGCCGGGTCTCTGGCGGAGATGGATTTCACGGTGGACATCAAAAAATTCAGAACCGATGAAATCGGAGATATACAACGCGCGCTTATTATAATCCGAGACAGCCTGCGGGAAGGCATTAACGACCTGCACCGGCGGCACCTGAAAAAAACTCTCGAAAACGGCCGGCGCCTGAACACCGTGGTAATCGAATCTCTGGGAGCTATGGAATCCATTACCGGCTCGATAGATGTTGTTACCGCCATGGTAGGCTCCCAGATAGGGTCGGTACGGAACGCATCGGATTCCGCGGCCGAGGTTTTTGGACACGCCAGCTCTTTCGCACAAATTATACAGGGTCAATCGGAACATATCGAAAAATCTTCGGCCTCGATTGCCGAGATCGTTACTAACGTCAAGTCGATTCGTTCCGTCGTCGCCGGCGCGGGAAAAACCACCGATACCTTGAGTAAATCCTCGGAACTGGGGCATAAAATGCTCAGTAAGCTGTCCGCGGAGTTAAAGCGCATCGAGGAACGATCCGCGACTCTGCAAACAGCGAATAAAACCATCGCAGATATTGCGGCTCAGACAAACATTCTCGCCATGAACGCCGCGATTGAAGCCGCCCACGCAGGAGAATCCGGAAGAGGTTTCGCGGTGGTAGCCGGGGAAATTCGTAAGTTAGCAGAACTATCTTCTAAAAAATCAGATTCGATAACTCTCGAAATAAAAAATATGGAACAAGCGATTCAGCAAATCAGCGCGGTTTCCGAAGAAACCCTCAAGTCGATGAATACTATCTTTCAGGAAATTGAAACTATGAATTCCTCCTTCGCGGCGGTAGACCGGGTAATCGCCGAACAAGCCGCCGGGAGCGACCAAATATTCGCCACCCTAAAGGCCCTGCACGATATGACAGAAAAAGTACAGGGCGGTTCGGCAGAAATTCATCAGCACACTCTTTCTATCCACAAGGAAATGGAAAAATTAAAAGAAATTTCTAAAGAAATAAATGACAGCGTTACTGAAATGCAGTTCGCCAGCAAAAGCGTATCTTCCTTTCTCGCAAGCGCAAAAGAACTCGCCCAGGAAGAAATGTTTTCAGAAAAACCAGAAGATTTAAAAGAGGTACCCCTTGATAAGAGGAATTGACGCTTCCGAAATAGCCCGAATCGCCGGAGTTTCCCGGGCTACGATTAGCAGAGTTATCAATAATTACGCCTTTGTTAAACCGTCAACCCGGGATCGGGTCTTGAAAATCATCGCCCAATACGGATACAGTCCGAATCTGTCCGCTCAAATTTTAGCGGGCAAACCTTCAAACACTATCGGTCTTTTCATTATCCTTATGGATTACGCAAGCCAGAAAAGCCGACTGGAAGACACCCACATAAACTTTATGACCGAACGGGTGATTAATACCGCCATGAGCCGGGGATATTACGTGCTGGTTTATCAAGTGCGAGATATAATCGACCCCCAGGAACAGAAAAAAATCAGCGATATGTTCACCCAATCCCGGATTGACGCCGGCGTGTTTGTAGGCTTTCCAAGTAAATGCGAACTGATTGATAGCCTGATCCGCCGAGGATTCGCCGTGGGCGTATTCGATCAGTATCAGCCGGGACGGGAAGAACCAAACCGAATTGTCGTGCGAATCGATCATCAGGGCCTAGCCGGAATGGTGGATTATATAGCCGGTTTAGCGTATCGGGATGTCATGTATATCGCCGCAGACATACAAGCTCAAACAGGAGTAGACAGTTTTAGTATCTTTAAAAAAGCGATGGAACAAAATAATCTTCCTGTCCGGCCGGAATATTTTGTCCGGGCTGGCGCGCTCTCTAAGACCCACAGCGAAGCCGCGTTGTCGGCGTTTATGGAACAGGGGATTCCTCTTCCTGAATGCATCCTCTGCGGCAACGATATTATCGCCCTCGGAGTGATCGGCGTACTGCGGCGGAACGGACTGCTCGTCCCCCAGGATGTTTCGGTAGTAGGTTCGGACGATATTCTCGTAAGCCAATACTTCGATCCGCCTCTGACGACTATGCGATACGATTTCGACGCGATGATGAAAACCCTTACCGCAAAGGTAATCGATTATGTTGAAGCCCCATTCGCCCAGCATTTCGAGGATGTCTATACCGGCGAAATCGTAATCCGCGGATCCTGCTCAAGACAGTAACTGTCATTGCAGGGCATCTTCGAGCTGTTTCCGGGGGTCTCCTTTTGAAGTTATTGTTTTCGCGGCGGCGATAAACTTCGGCAAATCCCGACCGGAAGATTCATACATATTCCGCAGATAATCGCCCCCGGCGTAATAAAGCCGAAACAGCTCAAGATACGCATTGTTTATCGGCAGACGGGAAAAGCCGCGGTAGTTGTCGCTCCGGAAGCGGGTTTCGTATTCTGCATCGAAGCGGTTTTTATATTTCTGAATAATATATTCTTTTTGCTTCAGCTTTTCTTCCCGGGATAAAGACTGCGCGTATACATCGCTCAGTTCAGCAATCAATTCTTGAATGAAAGCAATAAAGGCCGCGCTGTCAGCTTCGGAATCCTGCATCTGTTGATATTCCGGAGAGGCTTTTCCAAACTTTTTTTCCATGTAGAGCCGGGCCCCTTCGGCGCCGACGAATTCCGCTAACTCTTCATTAAACTGAGATTGTCCTTTCAGATATACTGTCGCATGAAGGGTTTCGTGAATGATCAAATCCGCAAGCCGATACGTCGGATAATCCCGCATATACGAGTAGAGGGGATCCGAAAACCATCCCAGGGTGCTGAAAGCGTCAACCTGACGAATCCAAACGTCGAAGCCCCGCTTTTTGAGCTTTTCTCCTTCCCGTTTAGCATCCTGGGGATTAAAAAAACCTTTGTACGGAACTTTGCCTACAATCGGAAACCGCCACTCATAACGAGTAAAAGAATCCGGCGCCGCGCCGGAAACCACCGCCGCGAGATAATCCCGATCTATAGCCACATACCGAGTATAATTCGTGCTTTTTTTGAGGCCCAGGGCGTCCGAGGCAAAAGCGCGAATGTCTAAAATCTGTTCAACAAATTGGGATTCTTCTCCATCCCGCAGGGACTCAAGGGGAACGCCCTGATTGAGATACCCCAGCAGGGTAAATCCCTGAGTCAGAGTATAACATCCGGAACATAATAAAAACACAGACAGTAACACGCCCATCGCCGCGACCGCCGGTATGACAGAAATACTTTTCATGCTTTTCCTAAAATATTTTAAAATTCTTTAGAAGAAATACTTTTCGATAGTTCCCAGGAACGATGCGATGTCGATAGGCTTGGCGATGTGATCGTTCATGCCTGCGGCGAGACACTGCTCGATGTCCTCGTTAAAAGCGTTGGCGGTCATGGCGATGATCGGAAGGCCCTCTGCGTTAGGCATCTCGCGAATGTGCCGAGTCGCTTCAAAGCCATCCATTTCAGGCATCTGAATATCCATCAAAATCAAATTATACTCCTGCCCGGATTTCTTAAAAATCTCCACCGCCTGAATCCCGTTTTCCGCATAGTCAATACTTACCCCGGTCTCCTCAAGAATACTGCCGATAATCTCCCGATTTATCTCAATATCCTCAACCACAAGAATACGTTTGCCCTTAAGCTGTAACTTTTTTGATCCGGCTTGAGGCTGATCGGTGACAAAGGTGTGATCCGATAGTCTTACTATCGTATTGTACAGCGTAGACGGCATAATCGGCTTGGCGAGAAACTGATTGATCCACAGCGAACCCGCTTCGCCGCCGGAGGTAATCTCAGACCAATCCGCCACAGACATTAACACTATGCCTATATCCGATCCCGCGATTTCCCGAATCCGTTTGGCTATCTCCAATCCGTTTTCTCCGGGAAGTTTCCAATCAAGAAACACTAAATGATAGGGTTTCTCCCGTAACAATTCAAGCCCCGCCGCGCCGCTGAGAACCGTATCGCAGGACATAGAAAAGCTCGCCAGAATATTTTTGAAATACTCAAGAGTTTCCTCGCTGTCGTCGATGACCAAAATCGAAAAGTCCCGATGAAACTTGCTGGACTCGGCGTTTTTCCAGCACTCTCCGCCTAAAGCGACATCCACGGTAAAGAAAAAGGATGAGCCTTTATGCAGTTCGCTTCCAATCCAAATTTTGCCCCCCATAAGTTCGATGATTTTTTTACACAACGCCAGGCCTAAGCCGGTCCCGCCGAATCTGCGGGTGATACTGCCATCGGCCTGTTCAAACGAGGTAAATAACCGCTTTTGCTGTTCCCGGGAAATACCGATGCCGGTGTCTTTCACTTCCGCATGAAGCCGGATATGTCCTGAATCGAGGTCTTTCCGGCGGATCCGGAGAATAATCTTGCCATGTTCCGGGGTGAATTTCACCGCGTTACTGAGAAGATTCAACAGCACCTGAAAAAGCCGCAGTTCATCGCTGATTACATTTCTCGTAAAAATATCGTCGAAATCAACAATGAACTGCTGTTTTTTCTCTTCCACCCGAACTTGAATCACGTTGACCACATCCTGAATCATCGTCTCAAAGTTAAATTCCTTTGAAGCGATTTCAAATTTATTCGCTTCAATTTTTGACATATCGAGTATATCGTTTATAAGCCCCAAAAGCTGACGGGACGCGTTGTCTATCTTTTCAAGACAGTACTGCATCTTCGCTATTTCCGCGCTTTTACGGGCTATCGTGGTCATACCGATAATCGCATTCATCGGGGTGCGAATTTCGTGACTCATTCGGGACAGAAACTCGCTCTTCGCTCTGGTACTCGCCAGAGCTTCTTCCCTCGCCCGGATTAAATGAGTAGTGATGTTGTTTCTGAGAATCGCCGACACAATGAGAAAACACCCTGAATAGAGCAGATGTTCTTCACTCGCGGAAAACACTCTGCTTTTTTGGCAATCGTCAAAACCGACAAATCCCCAAAATTCTTCTTTGAAAAAAATCGGAATCACCAGAAGGGACTGAATATGCTGTATTTCCAGTATATTTCGTTCCGGCGAAGGGCAGTCCGAGATGCGGACATTCACCGTTTTATTCCGCAGGAAAGATTCCCGCCAATTCGGAATCTCGTCGTAATCAAGCCGGATCGTGTAGCTTTTACCCTGCTGAGGTTCAACGGTTTCCGCCCATTCGTAAATCTGCCGGCAGTACAGCTTTTCTTCTTCCTTGAAATTTTCCCAGATATACATTCGGTCTGCGTTAATGCTTTTCCCCACGTTTCGCAGAGCTTCCCAAACAGTTTTATCGAAGTTTTCCTGTTCCGACGCCAGCAAGCGAGTCGCGCTGTCGTTCATAATCCGCAGAATCCGATCTTGCCGAACAAGCTCATTCTGCGCTTCTTTAATCGACCTTAAATCAATAAGATACGCGGCAATGGCGAAAGAATGTTCGTAATCAATCCGTTTTAAAATAATACGCAGAGGCACCGACCGGCCCCACAAGATAAGCTCCGTCTCAAAGTCATGGTAACCGTTTTGCACCGCGGATTTAAAACGATACTCCATAGTTACCGATTTTGTTCCGTTAGGCTGATATTCCGGAATTCCCGCGTTGACGAAGGATATAACTTTTTGCAGAGTTTCTTCTTTCGAGGAAAACCCAAAAAACTGCACCGTAACCGGATTGCAGTCCATCGGGCGGAAGCGGTCGTCTAAAATAACATTGACATGGGGATTCGCGTCAAACAGGACCTGCCGAAACCGCCGGGATTCCTCAAGGTTTTTGACCGCATTGGCCACTTCGTTTTCGAGGTGCCGGTTATACTGTTCATTCTGCGCCAGGGATTCCTGAAGACGTTCTTCCACTCGTTTACGTTTATCGATATTGAGCAGGCCCCCGATGACTTTCGTCGCGGTGCCGTCTTCGCGCCATGCCACAGCCCGGCCGGTTTCAAGGGCCCAAATATACTCGCCGTTTTTGCATCGGATTCTGATTTCTTCCGCAAAATCTTCGATAGCCCCGGTAAGAACCTGAAGGGTCACCGCAAAAACCCGATTTATATCCTCCGGATGAATAACCCCATGCCAGCCGGCTCGGGTGCCGGTAATTTCTTCTTTTGAGTAACCCGTAATAACGTAAAATTCGTCGTCGTATCGGATGTTCCCCCGTTCCGCTTCGTAATCCCACAAAATCAGCCCGGACATCTGGGTAACCAGACTGAGCTGTTCGTTTTTCATCCGAAGCTCTTCTTTGGTTTTTTTGAAGGATGTAATGTCCTGAATCGTGCCGGTAAAACGCAGAGGTTTTCCCTGTTCGTCCCATTCGGTAACTCCTCCGGTATCCTTAATCCAGATGATCCGTCCGTCTTTGCGAATTACCCGGTATTGCATTTCGAAGGCTGGGATTTTTCCTTCCAAGTAGAAATTTATTTGCTGTTGCGCCTGTTTGAGGTCCTCCGGGTAGACGATCCTTTCCCAGGACGAAAGATGCCGGGGAAGTTCTCCTTCCTCATAGCCCGCAATTTCTTCAAATTCTTTACTGTATATCGCTTCATTGGTGAGCAGATGAATATCCCATAGCCCAATATGGGCAGTATTGATAATAAAATCCAGGGCATCAGCGAAATGCTCCTTTGCGTTCGTGTAATGCGGTCCCATTTCTTATCAGTATACCGCATAGGTCTATATTAGAAAAGCCCCCTGGGAGGGACCTTAGCTTGACAGATAGAGCGATGGATTTTATACTATGTTTGTGATGGATCTACAAAAAACCGGGGCGAAATACGACGCGGCAGAGGCTACAGCAATGTACGAATACCGGCGGGAAAAATTGTACCGCTGGATGAATGAAGAAGGCCTTTCGTTGCTTATGTTTCAGCATACCGAGGGGCAGACGGATCCGGCTGTGCGTTGGCTGACGGGCTATCCGGCGGATGCGTTGCTGTTTCTTGTTTCAGAGAAAAAGTCTATGCTGGTCCCTTGGGACATACATTTAGCTTTATCCTGTAGCTGCGCGGATGAAGTGACTCCCTATACCGATTTCGAGCGTCAGCCGATCAATGCGATTCGCGGGGCGATTCGCTCTTTCGGCCTGCCTCTGGGGGCAAAGTTGGAAATTCCGCCGGTTACGCCCTATCCGCAGTTTTTGCAGTACGTAGAGTCCCTCAGCGAATGCGATATAGTATGCCGAACCGGCGGCGCGCATGAGGAAGTCGGGCGGTTGCGGGCGATAAAAGACGATGCGGAAATTGCCCTGTACCGGCAGGTTTCGGGATTTACGAATGAGCTTATGGACCTGCTGGAGAAACAGATTCGGGAGGGGAAGCTCAAAACCGAAAGCGAAACCGCTCTGTTCATCGAAGCCGAAGGCCGAAAACGAGGATGCGAAGGAACCGGTTTTGAAACCTTGGCGGCGGGTCCGGCGAGAAGTTTCGGGATCCATCCCTTTCCGGCCTATACTCTGGGGGAATTTGCCGGTCCCGGCTTATCGATCCTCGATTTCGGGCTGGTCTACAAGGGCTATACCAGCGATGTCACCCTCACATTCGCCCGGGAACCTTTAACCAAGGCCCAAGAAAAACTCATAACCCTGGTGGAACGGGCGTACCGGATGGCCCTCGACCTGGTCCGGACCGGAGGGCCGACAAAAGACATCGCCTTTGAGGTAGACGCTTTTTTCAGGCATGCCAAAAAAGCTATGCCCCACGCCCTAGGGCATGGGATCGGGCTGGAAGCCCATGAGTTTCCCGCCCTGCGAAACCGCTCGGATAACGACTGGATTCTCCAGCCCGGCATGGTTTTCACCCTGGAGCCGGGTCTCTACGATCCCCGGCAGGGCGGATGCCGGCTGGAAAACGATATTCTCCTCACCGAATCCGGCCCGGAGACCCTCACCAACGCTAGGATTATTCGGTTATAAAATGTTCACCCTCCGCCCCTGCGAAGCGGGATGCGGCCGCCCCGCCATCAGCGGCTCCGACCTTTGCGCGGTACATATCGCGGACCGAAACCGCGCGGTATCCCATGTGATGACTCTAATCCGCCAAGGCAATACCGCGGAAAATATCAACGCTTCCGGCTTGGACTTCGAGGAAGAAGATTTTTCCGGATGCAGTTTTTCCGGATGTACTTTCAAAAAAGCAAAATTCACCTCCTGTACCTTCACCAAAACCTTCATGCGGATGGTTTTTTTCGATTCCGTGGACTTCACAAACTGCAAATTCCGAGGATGCGATATGCGGTATATCTCTTTCGCCGGTTCCCGGTTTCTAAACGTCGTATTTAAAGAAATGCGGGAAAAAGGATACGAAAACGGAAAACAAAAGGATCGCATCTGGGAATGCGAATTAGAAAATTGCAACTTCACCGGCGCGATGATTTCAGACTGCGCTTTCAACGACGCCAGCCTCAAGTACAGCCGGTTTATCAACGCCGATTTTTCCCATTCAGTGTTCAACAACTGCGATGTAAAGATGGCCCTGTTTATCGAAAGCCGCCTCGAAGGACTTACTTTCAAAACGAGTAACGAAAATCAGGCCGTCTATGAACTCATCGACTAGCCGGCGGGGACCGCCTTACCATCCAAAGCTGACAAAATGAAAGTATTCGCCCATTGCTGTTCCATCACTTTAAATAACTGTTACCTCCTCGGCACAGAGGACGCCGCCCCGGGCCGTGAAGCGGTCCTCATCGACCCCGGAGAACTCGACGAAACCATCGTAGAATGCATCGAAAGTAATGACTACGCCCTCAAAGGCATCCTCATCACCCACGAACATATCAAACAACGCGGAATTTTAAGCCTAAAACGCATCTACGACGCCCCGGTATACGCCGTAAGTCCCTATATACACGGCTGTAAAATCGATAAACTCATCCGGGATTACGACATCCTCGACATAGGTTCCTTTCAATTTGAAGTTCTCCTCGTGCCGGGACATACCATGGATTCCGCAGTGTTCAAAATCGAGCAAATGCTCTTCACCGGAGACGTATTGAGCGCAGGTCTCATAGGCTACACCGCAAGCCCTTACAGCGCGGTATCCCAAATGAAAGCCCTCCAGAGTAAAATTTTTTCCCTCCTGGGAGATTTTTCCTCCTTTTCCCCCCAAGATCAGGCTTCTCCATCCGCAGAATCCGAGCGAAAACCCGAAATTCCGTTCCTTCCATCCTTAGATTATACCATTTTTCCTTGCCATGGTCCTCCCACTTCGCTAGAATCAGAACGAAAATCTAACGTGGGAATCCAGCGGTACGAACAAAATAAAAAACGTATCGAAAGCCTCGATCCGCTAAGGTAAAAAAAGGGAGTAATAGTGAACAGCGTAACAAAAACCTTCGGCATCTTAACCGGCGGCGGAGACTGCCCGGGCCTAAACGCCGCCATCCGAGGAGTATGCCGAGCCGCGTCAACCCGGTATGCCATGGCTATTTTGGGCATCGCCAATGGATACCGAGGACTCATCGACGGAGACGTCCGGGTTCTGGGCCCCCAAGACTTCTCCGGAATCCTCACCACCGGCGGAACAATCTTGGGAGCCGGCCGAGAAAAACCCTTCGACGACATCGGCGGAGACAAAGTAACCGCCATCAAAGAATGCTACCATCGATACAACCTAGACTGCCTCGTCGTCCTTGGAGGAAACGGCACAATCACCACCGGCTGGCGGCTCGCGCAAGAAGGCTTAAACGTCCTGGGCCTCCCCAAGACCATCGATAATGACATCGTCGGCACCGATTTAACCTTCGGCTTTCAGTCTGCAGTAGCTATCGGCACGGAAGCCATCGACCGACTCCACTCCACCGCCCACAGCCACAATCGGGTCATGGTCGTCGAACTTATGGGACATAAAGCGGGATGGCTCGCCTTGTACGCCGGCGTCGCCGGCGGCGGGGACGTCATCCTCCTCCCGGAAATCCCTTACGATATACAAGCCGTCGCCCGACACCTCGTAAAACGCGCCCAAGCAGGCAAAGCCTTTTCCATCGTAGTCGTCGCAGAAGGCGCACTGTCCATCGAAGAAGCAGGACTTGAAAAAAAAGAACGCAAACGCAGACGAGAACAGACCGCTTCCATCGGATATCGAGTAGCAAAGGAAATCGAAGAAGAAACCGGCATGACCGCCCGAACCACAGTCTTAGGCTACGTCCAAAGAGGAGGAGTGCCCTGCGCCGAAGATCGGGCCCTAGCGACAAGCCTAGGCGTCGCCGCCGCAGACCTCCTCGCCCAAGGCAAATACGGCAAAATGACCGCCGTAGTCGGCCGAGAAATCCGCTCCGTAGACTTAAACGTTCCAGCCGGTAAAGTAAAGTCTGTCCCCTTGAACCACTACTTGCTGGACACCGCAGAAGCCGTAGAAACTTGCTTAGGCCGCTAATCCCCGCCATAGAGGGAACGGTCAGGCAGTGAGTGCCAGACATTATATGTCTGGCACTAAAGAAATTGAAGCAGGAAGCGTATTGATGCCTTATAGGGATTTATGAGACCCTTAAGAATACTTATAGACGGCGTGACGTATCATGTCACCTCCGAGATCAACCGAGGCAACTATGATTTGCAGGAGCCTCGGTTCAAGCAAGCCTTTTTGGACTTCGTAAAAAAGACAAAAAAGAAGTTCAGCTTCGAGTTGTGGAACTTTTGCGTCCTAGATAACCACATTCATTTCCTCATGAAGCCTGGGCCCGGGGAGTCTTTATCCAAAATAATGCAGTATTTGAAGAGCCGGTTTGCCCGATGGTGGAACAAGATGCATAATATTACCGGCAGTTTGTGGGGCCAGCGGTTCTTTTCCCGGATAATCAAAGACGAAAAGGACTTTGCGAGGGTGTCAGAGTACATCGATGAGAATCCCGTGAAGGCTGGTTTGGCGAAGAAGCCTGAGCAATGGCGTTTCGGAGGGCTGTTCCACCGGCTGAGGCGCATCCTCGACCTAATCGACCTCATCCCAGACCCAACAACGCTCTTCACCCCAAACCCAAAGATTGAACTTCGGAACATCCGCCAAACATCGAGATACCCTAAAATATAGTTTCAGATCGGAATGCAAATAGCGTCAAGTTGTCCTCGTTGTTAATAACAAAATCCAAAACAGAAAAAAACGCATATCTTCGAAGACTGCGGACCGACGCTGACTTGCATCGTCGTAGATGCTGGACACTAACGTCAATTTAAAACACCAGCGAAAAGCCGATTTTTAATGGCTAAAATGGGTCTCTTTGAGCGTATTGCAATAATATCTCAAGTATCTATGCTGTTTCGGCGCAGGGAGCCAGTCTTAACGGTTTAGGAGAAAAATGTCTGGCACTATTACGAAAGAAAAAGGTTGACAAGATTTGAAAGGAAATTGTATACTGAAAAGCATAAAATAACCCATATAGGGAGGCCATTGTATGGCAAAAGTAGAATTGAAAAGTATATGTAAGATTTACGAGGGGGGCGTTAAAGCGGTTGAGAACGCCAACATTACGGTTGAAGACAAAGAATTCTGCGTCTTTGTAGGACCTTCTGGGTGCGGCAAATCCACCACCCTCCGTATGGTCGCGGGGCTGGAAGACATTTCTGAAGGCGAACTCTTAATCGACGGCGAACTGATGAATGACGTTCCGCCCAAGGACCGAAATATAGCGATGGTGTTCCAAAACTACGCGCTGTATCCCCATATGAGCGTCTATGACAACATGGCGTTCGGTCTCAAGATCAAGAAGGTTGACAAGGCTGAAATCGACCGCCGGGTCAATGAAGCCGCCCGCATTTTGGACATCGAGAAGTTCCTTGACCGGAAGCCCAAAGCCCTTTCCGGGGGTCAGAGACAACGCGTTGCGGTTGGACGCGCTATAGTCCGGAACCCGAAGGTCTTCCTCTTTGACGAGCCCCTCTCCAACTTGGATGCGAAACTCCGGGTGCAGATGCGCGCCGAAATTTCCGGTCTTCACCACAGACTCAACGCCACGATGATCTACGTCACCCACGACCAGATCGAAGCTATGACCATGGCGGACAAAATCGTGGTTATGAAGGACGGCAAGGTTCAGCAGATCGGGACGCCTCTATATCTCTACAATCATCCGAGCAACAAGTTCGTTGCGGGTTTCATCGGCTCGCCGCCTATGAACTTCCTCACCGTCAAGGTCGTGGAAAAAGGCGGAGGCATCGCGCTGGAAGAAAGCACCTTTTCGATCAAGCCTCTGGCGGAACATCTGCCGTACCTTAAAAAGTATGTGGGAAAAGAGGTGTTTTTCGGCATCCGGGCGGAAGATATGATCTTTCAGGAGAAATCGGCGGCGGCGGAAAACAATATGCCCCTGAACGTCACCGTGATCGAGCCCCTCGGCGCGGAAACCACTCTGTGGCTCAACACTGGCAGTCAGCCTATGGTCGCCCGAACGGAACCTCACTACAAATTCAAAGTTGGCGAAACCGTGAACTTCGCCCCCAAAATGGAAAAAGCCCGCTTCTTCGACAAAGACACAGAGCTGTCCATTCTCGCTGAACTCGACGCGGCCGCGCTTCCCCAGTACGCGGTAGCGATGAAAAACGCCTAATCTTTCTAAAAACCGCCCGGAAAGTTTTTTCTAAAAACAGAAAAACTTTCCGGGTTCTGATTTATCAGCAATACATTGCAAAAACAGTGGCACATCAATTAACATTTCAAGGGAAAAATGAGAAGCAGTTTAAGGGGCTGGAAGATAGGGCCCAGCGCGTTGATAAATCTGCCCGGCGGCTAAAACCCGCTTGACGCTTTTTGTAGTTTTGCTATAATTTTTTAAATCAGAGTGTTTTTGCATTAACCAAAAATACTCCGGAGTTATACATCATTCGGTAAGGTATGGAGCGTGTTTCGTCCGCCCATCTCTTCCGTATGTGCTATGGGTTTTTCAGAAATATCCGTTTTTCAAGGGGGGCAAACTTTGTTTATGACGTCCTATGTAATCGGCGGATTCTAATGCGGGCGACCGGCGTTGACTACGAGACCGCGGACAAGACCCTTCGTGAAACCGGCGATAAGGTAAAACCGGCGATTGTTATGATCCTCAACCGCTGTTCCTTTGAGGAAGCCCGGATAATCCTTGAAAAAAACGGCGGCTTTATCCGGCGCAGTATCGGAGAACCGCCTCATTAAGGAGTAGATATATGGAACGCATTGCGCACGCGCGT
>JAIRPY010000120.1 GCA_031256905.1 Spirochaetaceae bacterium | reverse complement strand
TCCGGGTTGACGAGATAATACCTATCGCGGTGAAGCCGTCGGTCGAGCTTCGCTTTAAGGAGCTGGAAAAAGACAGTAAAGGTAATCGGCGCATTGAGGGCATCGCGGTTGGGAAGAGTCCCGCGGGCATAGAGTTTTACAGTTGGGATTTTTCGTTTGACCCTGAGAAGGGCTTTAAGCCTGAGGTTATCATCGACAAGGAAGGGAAACAGATTATATCCCTTAAAACCGGACGGCATAGTATCGCGGTCAAAGTCGTCGATAACGAAGGCTTGGAAAACATGGAAACCATCGGGCTGAATATAAACGGCGCAGTAAAGCAGATTACCTAACGGAAGATCAAGAAACCGGCGAAGGGAAACCGTGCATAATCTGCGCTAAAGGGTAGTTTGGGCAGTCCTTTTCGAGTAAGAAGAGTCTTCTTTTGAGAGAGCGCAGACATATTTTTTTCGGGAAACAACCAGAGATTGTAATTCCGAAAGCATGGCTTTGTCCACCTCTTCGGCGATGGGAAAAATGTAGCGCACTGTTTCTTCGGTGTACCGGTCGATAAACGCGGTTTTAATCACAAATCCTAGGGCAATCATGTTGGAAATGCGATCCGCTACCTTTAGTATCTTAGCCTGCCGGGAACCGTTTTCCAAAATCCGGGTGAGAAAATCCGGCTTTGTTTCCCCTGGAAACCGGGTTACTTCCAGCACTAAATCGTATACTGCGGGGCTTTCATAATCCACAGATAGCAGGGTGTTGTGATTGAACTCCGGCACATCCTCGATGATATCGTGAACTATCGACGCTTTCAGCAACACCGAATCCACATATCCGTAATCGATAAGGGTAGCCATCGTATCAAGTTGATGCCGGAACATATTGCCCCCTCCCTCTCGAACCTTCCCGATCAACGCCGTTGCAAGCTGAATATACGGCGCAAGATGAGTTCCGTTAAGCCGGAGCATCTCTTCTTTTTTCATAGTGATTCCTTTTCTAGGTCCCGGATATAGGACTCAAGTTTTGCCGCCCTCTGCCCGGCGTCGTCTAATTTCCGTTTTTCGTTTTCCGCCAGTCCGGGAGGGGCGTTTTGCAGAAACTGAGGATTCCCAAGTTTCGCTCGCAAAGTATCGATAAACCTGCGGTCCTTCGCTAGTTCTTTGGCGAATTTCTGCCGTAACGTCCCGGGATCCAGGGATTCCTCGAGATACACAAAGGCGTCAAAACCCGGCCCCGCCAGGCCTATGCTCCCGACCGGACGGCTCTGCCCTTCAGTCTGAACTTCTACATCCAGCTCCCGGAGGTTCCCGAGCAGTTTTACTAACTCGATGTTTTCTTTGAGAAACCGAATCTCTGTTTCCTTAACCCGGGCCAGTACGTGAAGGGGCTTATCGGGAAGCATACATTCCCCCCGGAACGCGCGTACCTGCCGCACCAATTCCTGCAAAAAACAGAAATGCTGTTCTATCTCGGGATCTTCTTTTTCGGGATCATACTCCGGGTACGAAGCGGTAATTAACAGCCCTTCAGTGTTGGGCAATTTTCCGTAAATCTCTTCGGTTATAAAGGGCAGAAGCGGATGCAACAGTTTCAGGGATTCCGCCAGCACATTCAGCAGTACTGTGGCCGTCCTATCCTTTTCCGAGGCATTTCCGGTTTTCATCGACAGCTTTGTGGCTTCCACATACCAATCGCAAAAATCATTCCAAAAGTATTCGTATCCTTTTGCGGCGGCGTCGTTATAGCGGTACGAAAGAAAGGCTTCGGTCATTCCTTTTGCGGCGGCGTTGAGCCGGGAATACATCCATTGGTCCGCCGGGCGAAGCTCCGGATTCGCAAGAAGAGTCCGGTTTTCAAGATTCATGAGAATATACCTGCTGGCATTCCAAATCTTGTTGGCAAATCGGGATCCCAGCTTCACCGCTTCCCTATCCATCAAAACGTCCTGCCCTTGAGCGCAAAGAAAGGCAAGGGTAAATTTCAGGGCGTCCGCGCCGAACTCGTCGGCCAGCTCCAGAGGATCAAGCCCGTTGCCCAACGTCTTACTCATTTTGCGTCCCTGTTTGTCCCGCATAAGTCCATGTAAGTATACTTCCCGAAAGGGCGATTGGCCGGTAAATTCCAGTCCGGCCATTATCATTCGGGATACCCAAAAAAAGATGATGTCATAGGCGGTGACCAACGCGGAAGTTGGATAATACTCAGCCAGGTCCTTGGTTTGCCGAGGCCAGCCCAACGTGCTGAAGGGCCACAGCCAGCTCGAAAACCAAGTGTCCAGTACGTCCGGGTCCTGCTCAATATTCTTACTGCCGCAGGCGGCGCACTGTACCGGGTCTTCCCGGGCGACGGTAACCTTCCCGCAGTCCGGGCACTGCCAGGCGGGAATCCGATGCCCCCACCAAAGCTGACGGCTTATGCACCAATCCCGAATGTGTTCGAGCCAATTCCGGTAGGTGTTTTCCCACTTCCGGGGATAAAAAACCACCTCTCCGGCCCGCCAAGCGGCGAGGGCTTTTTCTGCCAGGGGCTTCATCCGGACGAACCACTGTTCGGAAAGATAGGGTTCAATGACGGTTCGGCATCGGTAGCAATGCCCTACCCCATGGCTGATTTTTTCTTCTTTAATGAAAAAGCCTTGTTCCTTGAGGTCGGCCAGTACCGCTGGCCGGGCGGCTTGGACGGTCAGGCCCTGATATTTTTTAGGAACTTCGGCGTTGAGGGTCCCTTCCGGGGTGAGGATCTTGATAATCGGCAAATTGTGCCGTTTCGCTACTTCCCAGTCGTTGGGGTCATGGGCCGGAGTGATTTTTACCGCTCCGGTGCCGAAAGTTCTATCCACATAGGCATCCGCCACGACCGGAATCTTCCGGTCCGTCAGGGGCAGGAAAACTTCCCGGCCGATTAGGTCAAGGTACCGAGGGTCTTCCGGATGAACCGCCACGGCCGTATCTCCCAGCAGGGTCTCCGGGCGGGTGGTGGCCAGTTCGATGAAGCCTGTGCCGTCGGTCCGGGGATACCTAAGGTGATACAGCGCGCCGGGAATTTCCTCATGTTCGACCTCGTCGTCCGAGAGGGCGGTCCCGCAGGAGCTACACCAGTTGACCAAATAGTTTCCTTTATAAAGGAGATTTTTTTCGTAGAGAGTGACGAACACTTCCCGGACCGCGGCGGACAGTCCTTCGTCTAAGGTGAAGCGTTCTCTGGACCAATCGACGCTTGCTCCGAGGCGGGCTATCTGCTGGGAGATAATCCGGTGATGTTCTTCTTTGACTTTCCAGGTTTCGGCCGAGAACTGTTCTCTGCCCATAGCTCTGGGGTTTTTACCTTGAGCTTTGAGCCGTTTTTCGACCACGTTTTGGGTAGCGATTCCCGCATGGTCTGTTCCCGGCACCCAAAGGGTAGGTTCGCCCCGCATTCTGTGGAATCGGATAACTAGGTCCTGCAAACTGATATTCAGCCCATGGCCGAGATGCAAAACCCCGGTAACATTCGGCGGAGGGATGACAATCACATACGGGGGTTTACCCTTTGCCGTTTTCGGTTTAAAGGCTTCCGCTTCTTTCCAGAGGGTGTAAATTCGGTCCTCGAAACCTTTGGGGTTATATGCTTTTTCCAGTTCTATCGCCTTCATGACGCGCTCCCTAATAAAATGCAATACTACTTAATTTTTAAAATCCCTGCAAGGTTCTTGTCATCGGAATCTAGGCGTCTGGGGTTTGCGGATTAGCCCCTTGGGGTTTGACGAGGCCCATTTTTTTCTTTAAAACCTCGAGTTCCGCGTCTACCCCAGAGGTTTTTTCCAATTCCTGAAGACGGCGATTTACCCCGGCTTTTTCTTCTTCCCCGGGCAGGTAGCCGGCCGCCATAATTAAATTTTGCTCTAAAAGGTCCGGATCGATAGTTCGTTCTCTAGCTCCCAAAAGGGGGAGCTGTTTTTTCATATTTTCGATGCAGACTTTGAGTTCCTTAATTTCCCCGGTTAGCTGACTGCGCTGGGTTTTGAGGCCTTCGATTTCCTGCTCCGTCCGGCGAATCAAAGCCTCATCGCCTTGAGAACGGGCCAGGCGGCTTCGGGAGGTCCATTTTTCCAGCTCCTCTTCCAAGGCGAGGTCCTTTTTTTCCATAAGTTTTAAGCTCGTGAGGTAATGGGCGATGTATTCTTTCGCTTCCGGAACGCTCATACCGGTGAGATTATCTTCTTTTAAAGTAGATTCTAAGGAAGATTCCATCTTTTTTTCCTTCTTTTTTCCATCTTTTTTTCCTTCTTTTTTTCCTTAGAAAAGGGACCGAACCACCCGGAATCCCAGGTCCGCGCTGAGGAAAGAAGGGGTTAAGCTGTCCCGGCGCGCGGACCGGAGGTCCCTGCCTTCGGTGTACCAGCTTCCTCCCCGGATGATTCGGGCGCCTCCGGAACCGGGTCCTGTGGAATTACTCTGACTGCCTGGGCCGTATCCGGCGTACCAATCCCAGCACCATTCCCGGACATTTCCGTGCATATCGTGGAGGCCCCAGGCATTGGGCGGGAAGCTTCCAACTCCGGTGGTTTTATCCCGATACACGCCCTTGGGATTGGTGTTATAGGGATAATTACCGTCGTAATTTGCCAACAGAGGCGTGATAACCATACCCGTACTGAAAGGTCCGGCTGTTCCGGCTCGGCAGGCGTATTCCCATTCGGCTTCGGTGGGGAGGCGATACCCGTCGGCTTCGGTATTCCAGGTCACAACCCAGCGGATCAGATCATCCCCGCTGAGGTTGTTCCCATCGCTTCGGGTTGGGTCGATGCTATAGGCTGGAGTGAAGCCTTCGGCTTCGCTTCGGCGGTTGCAGTATTCTATTGCGTCGTACCAGCTTACGTTTTCCACCGGCATATTCGGTCCCCGGAAGCGTACCGGCGGCAAAGTTCCCATCACTTCTTCATATTCTTGTTGGGTTACTTCGTATTTTCCCATGTAGAATCCCCCGATAATCACCTGATGCCGGAGTTCGTCGGCATTCCGTTGCGGTTCTGAAAGGGGACTTCCCATCATAAAAGACCCGCCTGGAATCCGCGCGAAGTTGGCCGGAGGCGGGGGTTCCAGGGGAACTTCTTCTTTAGGTATCGTTGGGCTGGCCGGGGGCGGATACCGCTGGCCGGTAAGCAGGAAATAGGTCTGTTCGTCTTTGCCGCTGATCGTTAGGGGAATCGAAGCTTCCAAAACCGAGGATTCCACGTTTATTGCGTGGATTCTGAAGCGGTAATTGGTTCCGGTATTGACGAGGGCGCCGGCTATGATGGAGTCGGCTTCGAGCATTACTCCGAGTTGCTTGACCGATTCGTCCCGGACATTTCCGGAAAGCTGGAATTCCATTTCCCGGCGGATGAGGTCGATGTCTCGGCGGTCTACGACGGTTAGCCGTCCGCCGTTGACGAGGGCGCCGGCGAGTTCCTCGATGACGTAATTGGACAGCGGTTCCGACGGAGAGGTAAATTCGAGAATGGCTACCTTCAGGCCCTTGGGCAGATTCTGTTCGAGATACCGGGCCGAGGCTTGAACCGCCTCATGGAGGGACATGACTTGGGAAAACCCATTCGGGAGAAAAAAACTTTGGAGCAGGCCCAGGCCTGCCAGAAGGCAGATTTTTTTCATCCCCGGGCATCCTCGATAAGGGTATCGAAAACGGTTCTCAGTTCCGGGTCCTCCGCAAAATAATGCTCTTCCAATTCCTGGGGAGTCAGACCTACTAATTCATGGCTCATATAGTGAATCCAGGTATCCTCATCCCTAAGCGAAGCGTCATGCTTCCGGCACCAATAATCCGGCTGAATGGGAAGCTGTTCGAATTTGTCATGAAAATATTTGTAATCATGCACCGCGACCTTGAGGTCCTCCCGGGGGATGCCTCGGGCGAGGATAATATTTGCCAAATGATTGATGGTTCGGCCCGTATCGAAAATATCGTCCACCAGCAGTACCTTATCTCCGATACGCAAATGCTCCGGCGAATAGGTCCAGCCTTCGACCATAATACTTTCCGGCTGGCGTACTCCCGTATAGGACCGGGCAACTACCGCCGCATAGTATACCGGGCGTTCTTTTTCCTTGATCAGCTTGAAAAACTCGCTTATCACGTTCCCGAGATAGGCCCCGCCCCGAAGGGACACATAGATTACATCCGGGACAAAGCCTTCCCGGTAAATGCGGTGCGCTACCTTGAGGGCGTTATTTCGGACTGTATCGTAGGACAAAAATTCTTTTTTCATAGTATCAACTATACCTCATGCGTCGAGGTTATATTAGCTCTTGGGTTTCCTAGAAGTCAATACCCTTGGGGCTGGGGGCTGAGATTTTGGGATGAGGCTCTTGACTTGTTGGGCGGAGTTTTGTAGGCTTAGGTAAAGTAAACGGATATTCTGGAGCGAATATCCCCAAGGAGTTCCCATGAAGCTAGAAGAACTTAAACACGAGGCCTTGAAAAAATGGGTCCAGGACGCGGC
>JAIRPY010000101.1 GCA_031256905.1 Spirochaetaceae bacterium | reverse complement strand
GGGACAAGAGCGATGCGTTGTATCGGTGGCTTGCCTATTTTGACGTACACACTTCTTTGGAGGAGTTAGAGGAGGTGATAAAGATGGACCCTGGGATAAGCAAGGCTGAGGAGCGGTTGAGGTTTGTGACTCAGGACAAAGATTTTCTGCGGCAGTATCACATTCGGCAGATGGAGCTGTCCGACTGGACGACCGGCGTCAACACAGCCTTCGAAAAAGCCCGGGAAACCTTGTTTCGAGGTAGGGGTAGGTACTTCAAAACAAGGATGTCCCCGCAAAAAGCCTCGGCGCCGGGGCAAAAAGCTCGGGAAACCTTGTTTTGAGGCGGGGGAGGGTACTTCAAAACAGGGATGTCCCCGCAAAAAGCCTCGACGCCGAGGCAAAAAGCGGGGGAATCCCCTAGGGATTAGTTTCCTTTGAAGCGGTTGAAGATTTTTTGTTTTAGTTCCACGTATTTGTCGAGGCCTATAGTATTCAGTTCTTTGAGGTATTTATCCCAGTCGGCGTTGATATTGGCGTCTCCGGAAATCCAGCGGGCGAGCTGATTTTTTGTATAGGATACGAGTTCGGTTTCCAAGACTGAGAGTTCTTCATTTTCTTCTTCGGTCATGAAGACGGAGCTGGGTAGATATTCCCATTCTTTCGTTGTGAATTTTTGGATATACGGCGAGTAGAGTCGGAAGTATTCGATTTTGTCTTTGGCTAATCCTTGTCCGGTAGCTTCGGCTACGAGGTTTGCTTCCAGGGCGACCGGGGGGAAAGCGAGTTGTTGCATTCCTCGTTCGTACTCGGCGGGGTAGGTGGGGTTTATGCGGATGATATGATTTTCATCGTAATTCCAATATTTATTTGGGTCTGGTCCCAGGCCGTACATGGCGGTGAAACTGGTTTCGAAATTTCGGTAAAACTGGTCCGCCCAGCGGAGAAGGAATTCGGGATTTTTTGCTTTTTGGGTGATGATAAACACATCCCGCAAGAATCCGCCGTCGTACCAGCCCCAGTTTTGATCTCCTTCGGGGCCCCTTAGGGGGAGGAGCAAGGTGTAATCATCGTAATGATTAGTAGAATAGTTGGCCCAACTGCTGAATGCGCCGATAGTCATGGGATCGAGGTTTTCTTTGGCGATGATTTGCTGTTCTGTCATGGTGAAAACCTCCCGGTCGATGAGGCCTTCTTTATAAAGTTCCGCGAAGTATTCGACTCCTTTTCTGTATCCCGGCTGAGTTCCCTGAAATACCGCTTTTCCCTTATCGAAGATGATAAAATCCAGCGCGAGGGGGTATCCAAAGGCCCCGAACCAACTGGTGTGATCGTAGGCCCCCCAGTCGTCGAATTTGAAGGTGAAGGGAATTTCATCGGCCCTGCCGTTGCCGTTGGGGTCTTGGGTTTTGAAGGCCTGCAAAACGGCCCGGAATTCGTCGGTGCTTTTGGGGAGGGGCAGGCCCAGTTTGTCAAGCCAGGTCTTGTTAATAAAGGCCGCGTTGGCAATGGCGCTGTCATTCCAATGAATGTTCGGGAGGGAGTAGATCTGGCCGTCCGGCGCGGTGAGTTTTTGCAGAGCCGCCGGGTCTATGCTCAAAGCCCGATCCATGAAGTGGGGCATATTTTCTGGAATCAGTTTGGTGATGGGAAGATAAATGCCCTGTTGCACTCCGTAGCGGAGAATGTTCGTGGTGCCTCCGCCCCAGCCGCCGATGAAGCCGTCCGGATAATCCCCGGAACTCATCATGATGCTGAACTTGTCCGCGGCTTCGCTTTGCTGGGCGACGATCCAGTTGATGTGAATGTTTGTTTCTTGTTCCCAGTTTTTCCAGAATTCGCCCTGGGCCGGATCCCCCCAGTTGGGAACGATCCAGCATCCCAAGGTGTAGGTCAGCTTTTCCTTTACGATAGGCACCTGACCTATCGGGCCGGCTATGATTTCCGAACTGGGAGTCCCGGCTTGATCCGTTTTGCCCTTACAGCCGGCCAGGCATATCAGACACGCGAGGCCGGTTACAATCTTTTTCATCTTCATCTTTTTTCTCCTTTAAAATCTTCTCCTTTAAAATTAGCCTTTGATCGAGCCTATCATTACGCCCTGGACAAAATGTTTTTGCACAAAGGGATATAAGATAAGCACCGGAAGGCTTGAAACCACTACAAGCGCGTATTTCAGCATTTCTATCATTCTGAAAAGCGCGGATTGATCGGACAGAGTCGTCCCCGGATTGAGGGGCTGACTTGCAATTAAAATGTTCCGCAGGAGGAGCTGAAGAGGATACTTCGTCCGATCCGTCAGATACAAAAGCGCGCTGAAATACGAATTCCAATGCCCCACCGCATAAAATAAGGTCATCACCGCGATTAGGGCTTTCGACAAGGGTAAAATGATCCGCACGAAAAACGTAAAGTTCCGGCATCCGTCGATGCGGGAAACTTCAAGCAGTTCTTTCGGAATATTGCTCTCAAAAAAGTTCCGGCAGATAATCATGTTCCAAACGCTCATCGCTCCGGGGAGTAATAACGCCCACACAGTATTCAACAGCTTAAGGTGTTTCACAATCATGTAACCCGGCACCATGCCGCCCCCGAAAAACATCGTAAACGAAAAGAGCATCATAAGCCAGCTCCGCCCCCGAAGGTCCCGGCGGGAAAGGGTATACCCGCACGGCAAAGTTACCGCCAAGTTAATGAGCGTACCGGTTATCGTGTAAAAAATCGTGTTGGCATATCCCCGAAGAATATCCTGATTCTCAAAGACCCGCTTATAACTATCCATCTGAAAACCCTTAGGAAACAGAAAAACTTTCCCGGTAAGAACTTCGTTCGGCTCGCTCACCGACGCAATCACGATGTAGTACAACGGATAAGCCATAATGAAAAAAAGCGCGACCTGCAAAATCGTATTTACCAGATCAAACAAAGAATCGCCTACCGCCAATTTCGTTTTCATTTTTTCTCCTTTTTTTCCGGGAAGCCCTACCACAATGCGGTTTCGCTGACCTTCTTGCTGATCGAATTTACAATGCACAGGAGAGCGAAGTTGATGATCGAATTGAAAAGCCCGATGGCGACAGAAAAACTGTACCGCTGATCAAGAATTCCCACTTGGTACACGTACGTGGAGATAATATCAGCCACCGCGGAGTTCCGGGAATTTTTCATTAAGAAGGCCTTATCAAAGCCGACGCTCATAAGGCCCCCGCAACTTAAAATCAGCATGATGACGCAGGTAGGCCGGATCGTCGGCAGATCGATGTTCCAGATTTTCTGCAGTTTTCCGGCGCCATCGAGGGTCGCCACTTCGTAAAGCGTGGGGTCCACGCCGGACAGCGCGGAAAAGTAAATAATCGCCCCAAATCCCGTCCCCTGCCATACACTCGACCAGGCGTACATATGCCGGAAGTAATTTTCCCCGGACATAAAAGGTACGGAATCTCCGCCGAAAAACCGCTGGATAAAGACATTTACTATCCCGTAATTCGGCGAAAAGAAGATGTTCATCATCCCCACCAGCACCATCACCGATATAAAATGGGGAATGTACGTAACCGTCTGCACAACTTTTCCCAGCTTCTTGTTAATCGAATAGTTTATCATCAAGGCCAAAATAATCGGAAAGGGAAAAGAAATAATAATCTGATAAAACGAGAGGATTATCGTGTTGAAAATCACCCGCCGAGACGAATAGGCCCCCAAAAAACGGGTGAAATGCTTCAACCCCACAAAGGGACTGCCCGCAATGCCCTTGGTCGGCAGATAATCCTGAAAAGCCATCAGAATTCCGTACATCGGGGCATAGGCAAAAATAACAATAAACACCAGGGCCGGCAAAAGCATAAGGTATAAATCATAACTATCCTTGAGATACAGGCCCCAAGGCTGTTTTCCCTTCTTTTTTTCGAGTATTCTTTTATTCATACTACCAGTATACATTCTTACAACATAATGTAAAGAAGTAAAAACGCGTTTTTAAATAATTTACTTCTGGGGTTATTTTTTTTAATACAATCGTTTCAATACAATCATTTCATTCAATGCAGTATTGCAATTATCCCTGGGAGTTTTTTTATAATACGTTACCGTACTATTCATCTTATCAATAATATTCTTTACTGTTTCCTTTCCATCGGCGGAATAAATATTTTTTGAAAAATATTCAGCCCTTTAGCCCGACGGCCGCGGCTGAATATTTTAATCGATGCCGGCGGCTTTGCGGAATCGGCGCAGGGTCGTTCCGGCGATGGCCCTTGCCCGCTCCGCGCCCCGGGCAAGGGCGGCCTCCAGCCCGGCGGGGTCCGCCGAAATTTCCGCAAAGCGATCCCGCAAGGGCCCCAACTCCCGATTCGCCGCCCGAAACAGCTCTTCCTTCGCGGCTCCCCAACCCAAGCCTCCCGCCCGATACCGCTTCGCCAAAGTCTCCTGCTCCTCCGGGCCGGCAAAAAGTTTGTATAAGAGAAAAATCTGGGATGTTTCAGGGTCCTTCGGTTCGGCTACTTCTTGGGAATTCGTCACAATCCGCATAATGAGCTTCTTCAACTGCTTTTCCGGGGCAAAGAGAGGAATCGTATTGCCGTAACTTTTGCTCATCTTTCGGCCGTCCAGTCCTGGAACTACCGCAACGGATTCCTGCACAACCGCCTGCGGGACCTTCAGGATCTCCGCTTTATAGTTGAAATTTACCGCCTGAGCTATATCCTGAGCCATCTCGACGTGCTGAACCTGATCTTTCCCGACCGGCACGACGTCCGAATCAAAGAGCAGAATGTCCGCCGCCATAAGAACCGGATAGGTGAAAAGCCCCAGGTTGACCCCGGCGTCCGGGTCCTCCTGCTTTTCGAGGTTTTCCTGTACCGCGGCTTTGTAGGCATGGGCCCGATTCATCAAGCCTTTGCTCGTAAAAGCCATGAGCATAGTCGCCAGCTCGAAGGTTTCGGGGATTGCGCTCTGCCGGTAAAACAAAACCTGCTCAGGATCCAGCCCCGCGGCAAGCCATCCGGCGGCGACTTCTCGGATATGGGCGGATAATTCCTTCGGGTCCTTGACCGTGTTCAACGCATGGTAATCCGCGATAAAATACCGGGCTTCGTACTCCCGGGATAAAGCCAAAGCCGGCTTTATCGCCCCGAAATAATTGCCGATATGCAGGATCCCGGTCGGCTTTATGCCGGTCAACGCAATTTTTTTCATTTTTCTTCCTTATTTTTTTCTTTTTTTTCTTATTTTTTCTTTAAAATAATATTCTTGATTAGGGTCAGAGCAAACTAACCGGGTCCACATCGACTTCAAGGTAGGTCTGGGAGTCCTTTTTTTGTTCGTATTCTTGCAGAATACCTCGGACCGCCCCATGCAGAGTCCCCATCGACGCCCCTCGGAGCAGAAGCTGACGCCGATGGTTTCCGGCAATAACTCCAATCGGACATACCGCCGGACCAAGAGCGTCGGCGTCCCGGGGAAGCCGGGGACCCGCAAGATCCGCCAGCCGCTGAATAGCCGCCTCAGACCGGGCCTCGGACCGGGAACGCACCGTAAACCGAATCAGCCGGGAATAGGGCGGAAACCCCAAAATTTTCCTCTGGGCCAATTCCCCATTGAAAAAGCCCGGAACATCCAGCGCGCAGGCCCGGGATATAACCGGATCCTGGAGTCGCAGGGTCTGGACTATCACCTTGCCGTCAGGAAAATACCGCCCAGACCGCCCAGCAACCTGCACAATAAGCGAAAAGGTCCGCTCCGCCGCCCGAAAATCCGGCAAATGCATACCGGTATCCGCAAGCACCACCCCTACAAGGCCCACTCCGGGGAAATTCAAGCCCTTGGCCACCATCTGAGTTCCCAAAAGAATGTCAAAATCCCCGGCTCTGAAGGACCCTAACAGTTCTTGCAGACGGCCCTTTTTGCCGACGCTGTCCGCATCGGCCCGGCGAATCTTTAAATCCGGAAAAGTCTTGCTAATCTCTTCTTCAATCATCTCGGTCCCAAAACCCGCGTAGCCCGCGGAAACCGAACCGCACTGAGGACAGACCCGGGGCGGCTCAGTTTGATAGCCGCAGTAATGACACATCGCCCGATTCAGACTCTTATGGTACGTAAGAGATACCGAACATTGCCGGCACATAAGTTCATATCCGCAATCCGGACAACGGTAAAAATACGAAAAACCCCGGCGATTAAGAAACAAAATCGTCTGCCGCCCCATCTGAGCGGTTTTACGAATTTCTTCTTTTAATTGGCGAGTAAGACAGCCCTCGGTATGAGAAAGACTCACCGGGGTTACTGCCGGAAGGGTCCCGCCGGAAAGTCTGCGGGTAAGATCGAGGCGAACAATGCCTCCATCAGCCATAAGTTTCCAGGCTTCTGCCGATGGAGTTGCAGACCCCATCAAAAGCCGTGCGCCTTCGGTAGCGCATCGCCGCATGGCGACCTGCCGGGCATGATACCGGGGAGTATTTCCCGATTTATAGGACCCGTCATGTTCTTCATCGATGATAATCAGCCCCAGATTATCCGCCGGCGCGAACACCGCGCTTCGCGGTCCCACTACGATGCGGATTTCGCCGCGTTTTATCCGCATCCACTCGGTAAGCCGGGCGGCGCCGGACATTCCTGAATGCAGAGCCGCCGCGGTTCCGCCAAACCGGTTTTTAATCGCGTCCGCGGTCTGATGGGTGAGGGATATTTCCGGCACCAGGTAAATAACCGACCGGCCTGCGTCAAGTAGGTGTTGCGCGGCTCGAAGAAACACCTCGGTTTTTCCGGACCCGGTAATGCCGTAGAGATAAAACAATCCCGGTCCGCCGGTAATTGCCGCGTCCAAGGCTTTTTGCTGTTCATTGGAAAGTTCCGGCGGGGTCTCGGCCATATCTTCATCCGAAAAGGCCGGATACTCTCCGGGACGCCGGCCGGCGGGAAGCATCGCTGAAAGGGCTTGCCCGAGACTGCAAAAGTAATATCCGCTTACCCATTCGGCCAGCTCGAGGTCCTGCTTTCTGAAAATCGCTTCTTTGTCAACGATTCGGCGTACCGCCTTGATCCGGCTTGGGTCAAGGTCCCCAGGAGGCGCGTCCCGTTCTCCCACGATGTAGCCGATCCTTTCTCTGGACCCGAAAGGCGCAAGTCCTCGCTTTCCTATACTTCCTTCGCCTTTCGGGTCCTGGGCGTACGTGAAAATCTGCGGAGCCGGCACATCGAAAACTACATCGAGATAGGTCACCTCAGTCTCCTTCCCGGATTTCGAGGGCGTAACGTTCATCCAGTTCCATCAACTTTGTCCGCAGGGCTTTTAAATCTTCCCAAGTTGGACGTTTTAAGGTTTCGTTCCGGAGTAACGCGCTGGGATGATATATCGCCATAAGGGGAAATGTAGCGTATTCGGTGAATATTCCCCGGAATTTGCCGATTCCTTCAGTGGTTTTGAGCAAGGTTTGGGCGGCGATGCGGCCGGCGCAGAGAATTGCCGCGGGTTTCAGCCGGGCGAGCTGGCGGTTGAGATATTCGATGCAGGGCCCGGTTTCTTCCGGAAGGGGGTCTCGGTTGTCTGGGGGGCGGCATTTCACGACGTTGGTGATGAAACAGTTCCGGTCCCTGGAGAGATTGACGGCCCTAAGCATTTTATCCAGGAGCTGACCGGCTTTGCCCACGAAGGGCCGGCCGGAAGCGTCTTCCTCTGCGCCGGGTCCTTCGCCTACGACAAAAATTAGGGGACGTTTTACGCCTTCCCCGGGGACTGTTTGGGTTCGGGCGGCGTGCAGAGCGCATTTGGCGCAGGATCGAATTTCGTCGGCTATTTTTTCCAAAGAATCCGTCGGCCCCGAGGGTTCCGGCCTTCGGACGGCTTGAGGGGGCTGAGGTTTTGGCGGCGGAGCATCATCGGAAAAGCGGTACTCCTCCCGAAACTGTTTATAACCATCCCGCAAATAATCTCCGGCGAGGTCGAGAAAAAGAGCGACTTGGGTTTTCTGCTCTGGGGTCATACCTTTATTGAAACCGAAATTCCCCGGGTTTGCAAGTCCGCCCCGGCCGGCTTGGTTCTCAAGGGTCAGAATTTTTACTAAGGTATTGACGAATTCTCTGGATTTCAGTATTATATAAGTTACCCTGCGGTCAGGAACCATGCGAGCAGTTACCGCCTAACCCCGCCAGGTTCGGAAGGAAGCAACGGTAAGCGGAGGATTGTTGCGCCGTGGCCCTCCTGACTCTGGGGTTCATTCAAAGGTTGGCTCTTCCCTTTTTTATGTAAGGAGTACTGAAAGTATGGCGTATGAAGTAACCGCTTCAAGGCGGCGTCCTAAGACCTTCGCTGAAATGGCCGGCCAGGATTTTGTGGTGGCCACCCTGAAAAACTCCCTTGAAAAAGGCTATATCGCGCATGCCTATCTTTTTTCGGGACCCCGGGGATGCGGTAAAACCAGCGCGGCAAGAATTCTCGCGCGATCCCTCAACTGCGAAAAAGGTCCCACCCCAAGTCCCTGCGGAGTATGCCCCAGTTGTCAGGAAATCCCCAAAGGGTCAAGTTTGGATATTATAGAAATCGACGGCGCATCCAATACCGGAGTCAACGACGTAAGACAAATAAAAGAAGAAGTGCTGTTCCCTCCAAATTCAGGCCGATATAAAGTGTACATCATCGACGAAGTTCACATGCTTTCCAACAGCGCGTTCAACGCGCTCCTGAAGACTATAGAAGAACCGCCGCCGTACATCGTTTTCATTTTCGCCACCACGGAACTGCATAAAGTGCCGGCTACTATTAAAAGCAGATGCCAGCAGTTTGCCTTCAGGCTGTTTCCGATTGAAACTATAACCGGCCTTCTCAAACAGACCTGCGAGGAAATGCAGATCGCCGCGGAAGAAGAAGCTCTATTTTGGATAGCCAAGGAATCCACCGGCAGTCTCCGGGATGCCTATACGTTGTTTGATCAGGTGGCGTCCTTTTCGGACGGGCATATTCGGGCGGAGCTTATTCGGGAAAAGCTGGGTTTGCTGGGTTTGGATCAGCTTAACGCCCTGGCGGAAGCTTGCGCGGAACAGGATACCGCAAAAGCTCTTTTGCTCATCGATGATATTATGAATTCCGGCGTGGGGGTTGAGCAGTTTATCATCGACCTTACGGGTTATTTTCACAGTTTGCTGTTCCTGAAAGCCGGAGTTACCCGGGATTCTCTTTTGGATTACAGTCCGGACAGATTTTCTCCTAAGGTGTTGGAAGCCTTTAATTCTCAGCAACTTGAACACGCCATGGATATACTTTTGACTTTGTATCGGGATCTTCGTTATTCTATTGCGCCGCGGTTTGAACTTGAAACTGGGGTTTCAAAACTTTGCTGGCTTACCCAATGGGTATCTCCGTTAGAATTACGGTCTGCCCTTGGGAAGGCTCGGGAGGCCCTTATTGGGGAAGGCGGGATACCTCGCCCTTTCGGTAGACCGGAACCGTCAAAGGTTCCGGCAATTTTGCATCCCCGAGACAGGCCGAAGCTCTTCGAAAAAGCTAAACCTCCGGCTCTCCCGGGAGGGCCGACTCAAACAGAACGAGTTCTTCGGATCTTTCCCGGGACTATCGTTACCACTAAGCAGGAGTAGGGATGAATATTAACCCTTTCGATATTTTAAAAAACGCTCAGAAGATTCAGGAACAGATGGGCGCGTTTCAAGAAAAGCTGGGGGCCCTTCGGTCGACCGGGTCCGCCGGAGGCGGAATGGTTGAAATCGACCTGAACGGCCGAATGGAGATGCTTGCTCTGCGGATAGCCCCGGAAGCGATGGATTCCGGGGGCCTAGAAATGGTGCAGGACCTTATTATCGCGGCCTATACCGACGGCCTGGAAAAAATTAAGGAAGTTATTCCCCGAGAAATGAGCGCGCTTACCGGAGGTTTTTTCCCCGGGAAGCCGGGGGGGGTATGAACGGCCTAGATCGGTTGACGGCTCTTTTTTCCAAACTGCCCGGAATCGGGAAGAAAACCGCCGGCCGATTGACGTATCACATTCTCGAAGGAGATCCGAGTTATGCCGAATTGCTGGCGGAACAGCTCCTGGGCCTCCACGAGGCGATTAAGCGATGTTCCATCTGCGGCAGTTTCACCGAAACCGATCCCTGCCCAATCTGCGCAGATCCCGGCCGGGATTCATCGTTGCTCTGTGTGGTCGAACGCGCTCAAGACGTACGGGTTATCGAGGAAGCCAAAGAATTCCAGGGCCGCTTCCATGTCTTGGGCGGGCTTATCGCGCCCCTCGAGGGGGTAAATCCCCGGGATTTGACCATCGGTCCCTTACTAAACCGGGTTAGTCAAAATAAGGTCCAGGAAGTAATTCTCGCGCTGAACCCCACCGTCGAAGGGGATACCACGGTTTTATATCTGCAAAATCTTCTAAGAGACTTTAACGTCGAGGTTACCCGGCTCGCTTCGGGACTGCCCGTGGGGGGCGATCTGGAGTACGCCGACCGCCTCACCCTGGCCCGAAGTTTCAGAGGCCGAGTAAAAGTAACCCCCTAAGCCCGCCCCGGAGACTTCCCCCGGAGGCCTGGGGACTTCCCCTGAACCCAAGATACATTCCCCCGGCCTCAGAATACCTTCCCAGGGAAGTAAGATACCTTCCCCCGGCATCAGAATACCTTCCCCCGGAGAAAAAATACATCCCCCCGGAGGCTGGGGGAGTTCCCCCGGCCTCAAGATACATCCCCCGGAGGCCTGGGGAGTTCCCCCGAACCCAAGATACCTTCCCCCGGAGGCAGGATACCTTCCCCAAGCCTCCAGGGGGATGTATTTTGCCGGTTTTAACCGGCCGGGCGGGCCGAGGCTTCCTCGACTTTGAAGCGGGAAACTTCCCGAACCAAAGCGTTGATGCTGTCCCGGTTATGTAGGGTCAGTTCATTTATCCGGTGGACCGCTAGGTTGATCTGATCCGCCCCGATAGCCATTTCGTTCATGCCTCCGGCAATTTCTTGGGTAGCTCTTTCGAGGTGTCTGCTTTCTTGAATCACTTCCCGACTGCCTTCCAGCATTACTTCCGAGCCTCCGGTAACCTGCCGGGTAATTTCGCTCATTTCTTCTATAGTTTGCAGAATTTGGCGGCTTCCCGAGGTCTGTTCTTTCAGGGCCTCCCGGATCTTTTCTTCCTGAAGGGCCACGGTTTTGACGCCCCCTTCAATCGCTTCGAACTTTGCCTGGACCCGGTTGGTGGAGGCGATGATGTTATCCATCGATTCTTTTATCTTTTTCAAAACCCCCCGGATGGTCTTTGACTGGTTTCCCGAAGATTCGGCGAGTTTGCGGATTTCTCCGGCCACCACTGCAAAGCCTTTCCCGGCTTCTCCGGCATGGGCCGCTTCAATCGCCGCATTCATCGAGAGCAGATTAGTCTGGCTGGAGATGTTTTCCATGACCTGGTTAATCTTCTGGAGGTCCTCGGATTCCTGGACAATCTGCTGAAGGTCCCGGGCCACATCCTGCAACCCGGCCCGGCCCGCCTCGGATGCTTCCATCAGCTCCTGCACATTCCCCGAATTTTTAACCAGGGTCCCCGCAACGGATTGAATAAGGGCCAGCATTTCTTCTATCTCGGCGGAAGATTTATGCACCCTCGCGTTTTGCCGTTCTACCTGGCTGTTGAGTTTGCCGATATTACTCGTAATCTGTTCCATTACTGCGTTGGTTTCGGTCACTCCCGCGCTCTGATTTATAATCCGTTGCTTAATATTCTGAATATTCGCCGTAATTTGATGAACCGCCCCGGCCGTTTCGGTCATATTGGCGGCCAACTCTCCGCCGAGGGCGGCTAAAGTTCCGGCCTGGCCCTTCACCGAAATAACCAGATTCTTAATCTTCTCCAAGGTCCGATTGAAATAAAGGGAGAGGTCCGAAATTTCATCATCCCCCGCAACCCTAATCGAAGCAGTAAGATCCCCCTCGCCTTCCGAAAGGTCCCGAAGGGTGGCCCCCACCTGAACCAAGGGACCCGCAATAAAATGCCCCAAGGCCATAGCAGAAATAAGGGCCAATATAAGCCCGGATCCAATAACCCCGGTCAAAAGGAAAATAAGGTCCGTCAAAGGCTTGAAAAGCAGGTCCCGATCAATAATCGCGCCGAATTTCCATCCCGACTCCCCGGGAAGTTCCAGAGCAAAAAGCATCCGGTCTACGCCCTCGGGAGTGGTAAAAAAACCTTCCGTTTCGTTTTGAGAAAGAATCAACCCGGCCAGCCCGGAAAGCCCCCGATAGCCCCAGGTTTCATCGGCCTCGGTAATGTTGAGTTTCATAGCCATGTCCGGATGGGCCGACGAAAAAATTAACCCGGTATCATCCACGATCCAGGCGTAACTCGATTCGCCGATGCTGATACTGCGGATAATATCGTTAATCCGGGTAAAGCCCACCTCGGCCGCCAAAATCCCCCGGAAGGCCCCTCGAGAATCCCGGAAAGCCTGAGTCATCATCACCCCGGGCTGTTGGGTATTTCGGGAAATCAGGGGCCGACTTATCGCCCGATCCCGGCCGTCCCGGGTAATAGCCTGAATGTAAGGCCTATCCCCAATAAAAAGATACTCCCCGGGAGTCCTAGTAGCCCGCCCGTCGGGCCACACCACAAAGACATTGCTGATTTCCTCCCCCAAAGCCTTAGACCGAGCCAAAGTATAGGCGGCTTCCTCAATGGCTTCCGGGGACCCAAAGATAAAGACATCCTGCATAACCTCAAAAGAAAGCAGTTTCTGATAGGCTTCAATCTCCTCGGCCAACTGGCTACTGCGTCCCCGGAGGAGTTCAATACTGGAGGCCGTCACCATCCGGGTAATAACCCCCCGAACATGGAACGTGACAATCATAAAAATACAGCCCAGGATAACCAGAATCATCAAACCGAAGACCAACCCGGTTTTCAGACTAATCGTAAGACGAAACCTTTTCATAATAACCCTCTTTATACAATTTCTTGAAAGAGTATAGCAAAAATAAGAAGGTTTCAAGGGAATACTGTTTATTTTTTTATTTTTTCCAGCCCCCGGGAGAACTTAAAAAAGCCGGCGGCATTCGAGGTAAAAACGTTTTTCTTCGGCTTCGCCCAGGGAAAAACTTTTTCGGGGCCCAGGACCCCGATGAGCCACGGTCTTAAACAATCCGGCTCTGCTGATGGGGGGCAATAAAAGCCCTACCCCTCGGTAATTTCCGGCGAATACCGAGGCCTGGCCATGGACATAGTCGATGCCGTACCCGGGCCCCTTTTCAGCGAGAAACTCATCCAGTAAGGGCTGAAGATGTTCCGTCAGGAGCTGTTGGGCCCGGAATTCCGCCAGGCCGTACTCGGTCCCGGCGGCCAAGCCGATCCGGGAAACCCCGGCGGCCGAAACTAAAGCGATCAGCTCTTCCCGGGTTTCAACCCGGCGGAAGCTGGAATCCGGCAGTTTTTTCAGGAGATTTTTCACCTCCTCCAGCTTCGCCCCAAGCATAAGCCGGTGAATCGGCTCAAACCCCAGGCCCGAATCATACAGATTTTCCACTTCAACCAGGGCGTAACGGCAGGGATGCCCCAGATCCTGGGGATTCCGGGCCTTGTACTCCTCCCAAACCGCCTTCGCGGCCGCCAACGAATGATTCCCATCCCCCACAGCAAACAGAAAAGACTTTTGCGCCAGGGCCTCCAAGGAATCCGCAATGCGGGTTAAAGCCTCTTCCTGATCCAAAAGCCAGCCCGCAACGCTCCCAGCGGTAAGCTCCGTCCGATAAGCCGCCGGCAAAGCCTTAACAAAATCCCCCAAAGCGGGCATCAGGGTATCCTTTTCGTCATCGATGAGCAGGATAACATGGGAACATTCCAAAGGCGCGCCCCGCCGGACCGCCAGACGCGGCGGCAATCGGTCTTCCACCGTTCCCTCGGTGGCCCGGATGAGGGTTTGGGCGTCCTTTTTCCAGTCGTATCGTTCCAAATCCGCCGCGACGAGTAAGCCCCGCCGGAGTTTTCGGTACGGCGTACTCCGCTCGAGGTACATCAGGCCGGATTGGGGAGGCCTAAAGGTATCGGACAAGTAACGCCCCATGGTTTCATGAATGCCCCGGATGCGCTGGGCCTGTCCGGCCTGTCCAAGGTAGATTTCCGGGAGAATAAGCCGCAACGTTGACGGCGCATCCCCGACGAAGGTTTCCGTCCTAGCCCAGTAAGCCGGGTCCTGGGTGAATTGGTCGCAGGCAATAACGGCCCATTTTTTGAGGTCAAGGTCCGGTTTTGGCAGGAGTATTTCCGGGATTAGGATTCCGAGGTTTTCAAGCCGTTGGTGTATCTTCATATTCCGCCTTTGTCAACAATCCCACGCCTAAAGGCGGGGGCTTGAGGCTTGCTCCTCAAGATTTCTGCTTCTTCCCGTTGCCGGTATTCCCAGGGCAGTTTCACCCTCGTTTCCAAGAGCCAGCGCCGCCCTGTCCCCAGACGTTAATGCTCCGCACCGCAGGGGTATTTGTTTCCTTATATTCCGCCGCTATGCTGTCCTGGGTCCGATACTCCCGCAGCTATTTCAGCGTAAGGTAATAATAGCGGAAAGGGGACACTGCACATAACTCGGCAGCAAAGCTGCCTCCGGGAGCATGGTTTGGGGAACCGTCCTGAAAGGCGAGGTAGACCTGTAGCAGGTTTTGCTGTTCGGGGTGGCATTAATGGCAATCTTGTTTGTGTCCGGCATAGTGTTTAATCCGCCGTCCTGACAGGCTCATACCTCTCAAAACGCTTCATCGTTTCAGGGATTTTTTCCGCAATTTGGGTGGGTAAGACCACGTAGCGCGTTTCCGCCAGCTTCTCCGCAATATAGCTATGCAGATAAGCGGCTGCACAGACGCTTTTAACCAGATCCTCCTTGAATTGCGCCGCAAAGGCAGTAACTATCCCTGCCAGGGTATCCCCCATGCCGCCCGTCGCCATTGCAGGGGTTCCTAGGGGCAGGACAAAAGCATGGCCCTGGGGAGTAAAGATCGTGGTCCGGTGGGATTTCTGTACAATGATGCTCCCAATCTGACGTGCTTTTTCCGCGCTTTTTTCAATCCCCTGTTCTTCAATTTTTAGTCCGCTGAGGCGCTGCCATTCCATCTCATGGGGCGTAAAAATCGTTCTTCTGGGAAAGGGTATTGGCAGCGGCGGTTCAGCCATCAGGGTAATCGCCGACCCATCCACCACCAGGATATGCTTTTCACTCAAGGTGTTCAATAAGAACCGCAGGAGTCTGAGACTTTCCGGTTCAGTACCAAGTCCGCAGCCAATCAACACCGCGTCGCTGGACTGGACTATCTTAGCAGCCATATCCATATCCTGCCAGTCAATGACCATTGCTTCAGGAAGCCGGGCGTGGAGGGGAGCATGGTTTTTCTCGTGGGTGATCACCGTGGTCAAACCTGCGCCGGCATACACGCAGGCTTGAGCCGCCATGAGAATCGCCCCGCCAAAGCGCGGGTTCCCTCCAATTAACGCCGTCCGTCCGAAGGTTCCCTTATGAGATTGTTGCGGACGCTTTATAATCACCTCTTTTAAAATAGTTTCTGAAAGGACTTCCATGGTTTCTTCAATCTCTAAGGAGTATCCTCCGGTTTGAGGGTTTTCTTTCGCCGTTTCCGCGCTGCCTCAAGACATTCCCGTTGAAAAATCACCACCGAAGGGCCTCGATATTCAATTTCCGCTCTGAGCCTAAGGACATTTTCCTCCATGCGCTGCTTTTTCGCTTCCAGTTCAATCAGGTGTTCTTCTTTAATCCCGATTCCCAGGATGAGATTCCGCAGGTTTGCCGAAGGAACTATGGGGTCTTGACAGCCAGTCATGGCTACAGTGGAATTGTCCAGGATGATGATGGTCATAGGGATATCCCCGGCCACTGCATCGATAAGACCGGTAATACCGGAATGGAGAAAGGTAGAGTCCCCGATAACCGCTACTGCGTGCTTGATTCCAGCGTCCGCCGCGCCCTTAGCCATACCTATAGAAGCCCCCATGCAGACAATGGACTCTGGTACCCTGTATGGAGGCATAGCCCCAAGGGAATAACAGCCTATATCTGCGGTGATCGAGGTACTTGCTTTAATGTCCTCCACCGCCTTCTTGATCGTTTCGTAACTGTCCGCATGGGGACAGCCTGCACAGAGTTGGGGGGGACGGCTGGGCAACTGGGGAATCTCCACAGTCCCATCAGTTAAAACACTGGATCGAGGGGGAAGCCCTAGGCTTCTCCGCACTGTATCGGGGTCCAATTCTCCGGTACGGGGTACGGCGCCGTCTAACTTCCCAAGGATCGGAAGCGCCAAAGGCAGGATACCGCGAATTTTTTCCTCAATGAAGGGTTGTCCTTCCTCAATGATGATAACCTTTTCAGCCTTTTCACAGACCTTACGGATTGCTGCTGCCGGTAGGGGATATGCCCCGATATGGAGCCGGACTGGAGCCTTCCCCCCTCGGAATTCCGTCAAGTCTTCCAAATTTTCCTCATAGTAATTACCCCCAAGCCCAGCGGTAATTACCGCAAAACCCTCGTCCCGGCCTTCAAGTTCCAGTTTATTGGCTCCATGAGCGGAAGACCAGCTAAGGATGTCCGGCTGCTTCTCGATGAGGGAACTATAATTGCGCCGGGCAAAGGCGGGAAGGAGCGTCCACCGGGTTTTATCTTCTGTTTTGGCAAGCAGATTCTGCTCCCGCAGGTCGGCGACTGAAACCGCCGCCCGGGCGTGGGAGAGCCGGGTTGTAAGGCGGAGCAGCACTGGAATCTGGAATCGCTCCGACAGATCAAAGGCTTCCCTGGTCATGTCGTAAGCCTCTTGCTGATTCCGGGGTTCCAAACAGGGAACCATAGCAAAGGAAGCATAGAACCGGGAATCCTGCTCATTCTGGGAGCTGTGCATCCCCGGATCATCCGCCACGGCAATCACCAGCCCTCCTTTTATCCCCAGGAGGCTGCCGTTGATGAAGGGATCGGAAGCCACATTGAGCCCCACATGTTTCATAGTAACCAGGGAACGGCGTCCCGCGAAAGAAACCCCCAAAGCCGCTTCCAGGGCGGTCTTTTCATTGGCGCACCACCGAGCCACCGGACCGCCCCGCTCATATTCGGCAATAAGATATTCCAGAATCTCGGTGGAGGGGGTACCAGGATAGCCGTAGGAGGCGCTTATTCCTGCATGGAGGCTGCCCAGGGCTACCGCCTCATCTCCTAATAAAGGTACATGGTTATTCATAAATAATAATGCCATAGGAACCTCAAGGTTTAGCCTTGAGGCGCAATGCCATCGGGCCCTTAGCCCGACCTCCTCGTTTTAAGATAGCCCGTCTGTCCGAGCAGTTAAGCGTCTCTCCGCTTTGCCGATAGGTTTCCACTCTTAACCAACCTCGTGCAACCCCCGCGAGTTGCTGCATTATAAACCCTCAAACGCCCGGTCTAGCAAGGACTGTTCAGGGGCTTTAGTACAGAGGGATACCAAGGGTACGATGATGAAGGGAACCACAATAGCGCAGGATGCAGCCAAAGGAGAATTAGCGGTTCCCAGCACAAAAAACAAGAGAATTTCGATGAGCAGCCCTGAAAGAAGCCCCATATAGGCCCCGGTTTTGGTGGCCCTTTTCCAGTAAAGCCCATAGATATAGGGAGCGGCAAAGGCTCCTGAAATAGCTCCCCAACTCAGGGACATGAGGGTAACAATGAAGCTGAACTGGAACCGGGATATTAAATAGGAGATGATGACAAAAATGGCTGATAAAAAGCGCATCATCGCTACGGAAATGTCTTTACCGGTTTTTGCGCTGGTTCGGGAGGGGTAAAGGTCTATGGCCACCGATGAGGAGGATACCAGCACCAGGGAGGAAAGGGTGGACATGGAAGCGGATAGGACCAGCAGCAGGATCAGAGCCATGAGCAGTTCCGGCAGGTGATTGGTAAGCAAGGTGGGTACAATCCGATCATAGAAAATACCTCCCCCTTCATTTTTAGGAACACTGTCTAGGGTAAAAAAAACATGGGCAAAGGTTCCAGTAAGATAGGCGGAAAACCCGATCACCAGGGCAAAGATGGTGGTAACTATCGCGGCTTTGGAGATAACCTGCTCATTTTTTATGGCATAGAATTTCTGGGTCATCTGGGGAAGCCCCCATGTCCCAAAGCTGGTCATAAACACCAGGGATAAGATGGTAAGGACTGTGGGCTGCCGTTCCAAAGGAACATGAAGGGGATAATTATCCCGGACTTTGGCGAGGATCTCAACAAAGCCCCCTCCCTGAGCAGCAAGAACCCCAATCATCGCCATAGCCCCAAAGAACATGATGATCCCCTGAATGAAATCCGTAAGGGCTATGGCAAAATAGCCCCCCAGGATGAGGTATACTCCGGTAAAGGCAATCATAACCAGGAGGGCCATATCGTAAGGAATATGGAATACCACTTCAAAGAGATGCCCTAGTCCTTTAAACACCGAAGCGGAGTAGGGAAGTAAAAAAAAGAAAATCACCGAGGCCGCCACTGGTTTCAGATGTTTAGCCCCATAGCGTTCCTGGAGATATTCCGGCATAGTCATGGTGTCCAAATTCTGGGTCATCCGCCGAGTCCGGCGAGCCAAGACGAGCCATGCGGCCAAGGCTCCGATGAGAGCATTCCCCAGGGCAATCCAGAGCGCATGGAGTCCAAACTGCCACCCTTGGGTTCCGGCAAAGCCGATAAAGAGGACCGCTGAAAAATAAGAGGTTCCATAGGCCACTGCCGAGACCCAAGGCCCCATGGACCTACCTCCCAGGAAAAAATCTCCCAAGGTTTTGGTTTTTCGCATCCCCCATATTCCGATACTGGTCATTAAAAGCAGAAATACCACAAGAAAGATGATGCCGATCATAGTAACTCCCTTACCACTAGTCTAACAAGGACTTAATTATGGTGACTATCAAAAAAAAAGATTTTATTCCAGGTGGGGAACAGGGCTACTGCATTTTTTAAATGCAGGAACCCTGTTATGGGGTCTTGATCCAAGGGTTGTAATGGCTATATTTTTTATATGAAGGGGATCTCTTGTGGACGATGACCGTATAGCCTGGCATCCCGCCTTACTGCCCGCGCTGCAATTAACCTTTGAGGAGTATCTGGACGTGCTGGATATTCAAGCGGAACAGCCCCTGAACCGGGAACCCTTGCGGATAGACGCCCTTATTATCAAGAAAGAGCGGGATACGGTTATTACCAATCCCATAGCCCGGATATGGCGGCGGGTTAATGTGGTTGAGTATAAAAGTCCCTCGGTTACGGTTACGGCGGAGGAGTTTTACAAGGGGGTGGTGTATGTATTTTTGTATGCATCGCTGCACAAGACCGCTATAACAGAGATGTCTCTTTCGGTATTGGTGACGAAAGAATCGGGAGCGCTGCGTCAGTATATACGAGAGGAGTGGAAGTATGAGGGAAGGGAAGGAGAAGAGGGAATCTATTACATTGAGGGATTTCCGTTTCCGGTACAGATAGTGGAGGTTCCGAAACTATCCGCAGATCCAAATAGGTTTTTGAGGAGTTTGAATAGCGGTTTAGACGAGGAGACGATGAGGTGGGCGATCCGGCTTGGGGCTGGGGAGCATAGGATGGACGTGAGCGCCTATGTGGATGTGATAGCGCGAGCGAATAAAAGACTATTGAAGGAGATGTTAATGAGGAGTGCAGTGTTAGAGGAGCTCATAGAAGAGGTAGGGTTAGCGGCTCGGTGGGAAGCGCGGGGCGAAGCACGCGGGGAAGCGCGGGGCGAAGAGCGACGATCCATTGAGATAGCGCAAAATCTGATAAAAAAAGGGTGGGATAGTAGGGAGATTGCGGAGACCACTGGCTTAGACCTTTCTACGGTGGAATCCTTGTATGGGTCTGTCTAACTAGATTTATCGCCCCATTCTTATCGTGTTTATGCTTTGCCGCAGCACTGCCTTATATCCCCATATTAATCTTGGGTAGCTATTAGCGTAAACATATCTATAAGTAAGGAAGGCTTGCTTAGGTAATATAAATACTTATACCCCCTACCATTCGCTGATATTCTATCCAACCCGCGTTGCTTTTAAAAAACTCAAGGATTCCCCGGTATGGCTTTTACGCCGGACGGGACAGCGGGGCTTACGTCCCCTATCACATTTTACCCATTATGGAGATTTTTATGGCCCACGATTGGTTTCCTTCATCAAGAACTGAACAACTCGTTATGGTTAAAAACGGGTCTACCGTCCTGACCGTTCAAGCCGCCTTGCGGATTATTAAGCGGTCCTCTTGGCTGCTTGCCTTTATTATGCTGTCTGTTTCTCCGGTCATGGCCGGCGGAAGCAAAGAACCCAATCCTCCCCCGCTCCCCGCCCCGGAGCAGACTGCTCCCCAGTCCACGCCCGCCCCGGCGGAGAGTCCGACCCAGCCTCCCGCGCCCGCCCCAGCGCAGACTGCCCCACAACTATAGGGGTACATTTAAAACCGGAATTGCACGGGAGCGATTTTTTTTGAATAATTCTATATATTGTAAAGAGTTATCTCAAAAAATTTCCGGTTTTGACTGAAAATAAAAAGACGAAAA